>NZ_CP036422.1:462500-762500 GCF_009388985.1 Halioglobus maricola | reverse complement strand
GCCTACGACATGGCGCGAGAAATACCGCGCTCACTGCAAAGTCTCGCCAGAAACTTCCAACTAGGCTCGCAGGATCTCGACTATGAAGTACTGGTTGTCGACAACGGCTCACCCACACCGCTCGACCCTGCGACATTTCCCGATATCGGCGCTGATGTGATCCTCGAATATGTTGAAAATGCCAGCCCCTCTCCCGCGTCGGCAATCAACAACGCCGCACAGCGAGCACGCGGCGACGTCATCTGCCTGATGATAGACGGGGCCCATATGCTGACGCCGGGTGTCTTCCAACTGGCGATGGCTGCCGACCGCGCATTCGATGAAGCTGTGGTCGCGACCCGCTACTTTTTCATGGGCCCTGACGAGCAGAATCGTTCGATCGCACGCGGCTATGACAAAGCCACCGAAGACACTCTGCTGAAAGATATCAAATGGCCTGAAGACGGCTATCGGCTCTTCGAAGTGGGCACGCCATTTCGCGCCGGCGCGAAGAACATAACCTGGTTTAACAAGATGTTTGAATCGAACTGCATCTTTCTCAGCCGCGCGCTGTTCGATAAATTGGGGGGTTGTGACGAAAAATTTGACCTGCCCGGTGGGGGCTTCCTGAACCTGGATCTCTACAAGCGAGCGGCAGACGCTGCCGGAACCACCCCCGTTCAACTCGTCGGCGAGGGTAGCTTCCACCAGCTACATGGAGGCACTACAACAAACGTCTCTATGGATCAGCGCAAAGCGCAGACCGACAAGTACCGCCAGCAGTACCTGGAAATTCGCAATACAGATGCCCTGATGACCGACAAGAACGTCCATTTTCTAGGGCACCTGCCCACCCAGGCGTCCAAGATTCACCTGAAAAACGATGGCGGAGGCTAGAAAAGCAGTGGTTGTTGCTTCGCCGGCGCCACAGAATTAGCAAAAAACCAGGATTCGACAGCGTAGCGATGGTTTTTGTCAGCCGTGCCGAAGCCGGTGCGATGCAGATTGTAGTGATCAAAAAACACAGCATCCCCTGGCTTAAAGTGTGGCCGCTGCACAGGGCAGCGTTGGCCGAGTTCGTCGACAAATCCCTGACCGACAGTCCAGTCAAAAGGCGCGCCGTGCGTACCTGTCGGATAGATTTCACGATTATTGTCGGCAACAATATCTATCCCCGGTGCCTCTGCTCCCTCACCACAGTCGGTGAGCGCAACCCAAAGGTTGACCGTGCGAATTCCCTCGCCCATGAACTGCCCGTCCTGGTGCCAGCCTGATTCGGCACCATTGTTTGGCGGCACACAGCGCAGCACCCACTTTCTCACCGACAATGAGGCAGGCTCACCAAAGTATGCCTGAAGGATCTCCGGCAGGCCGATACGTCGATAGAATTCCAACATGGAAAACGCGGCCTGTGGTGAATCTACTGCCCAAACAGAGCCGGAATTGGTGTATTGATTATTGCCTAGTGAGCCAAACTGGACGGGGCCACCAGACACACTCTCAGGTCGCGCAAACGAACGCTGATGTTCTGCGGTTCCCTCGCCCTCAGCGATCGCCTTCCGAGCCTCGAACGCCTGGTCAATGCACGCTCTTGTCGCGGTAATCTGCGCCTCGTCCATCAAACCACGGACTATCAGCCCCCCCCTGCCGAGTATTCCGGCGCGCAACATGTCAGCATCCAAATCGGCGGCTTCAATTACCGGAAGCCCCTGACCGCCGGCAAACCTGTCGTCGTGCTGCGTATTCCAGGCGACCTGCCCGTGGTCGGCCATAGCGAAGCCATCAATCGCGTAATTCAATAGCTGGCGCTCCAACTCTGCTTCGCCACCGGCGCGGTTAGCCTCGGCAAGGTAGTCCATCGCACTGCGATAATCATTCCTGACTGCCAACTCAGCCGCCTGCTGAAGTACTTGCTGTACTCGTGTATCAATCTCGCTCATAGTTCTCTCACCGCGGGCACACAGCCCGGAATATCGTTGCAGGAGCCAATGCTAGCGTTTTCTGGCCCGCACGTTCACTGACCTGGCTCAATAACTTCCGTCGCCACCGAGTCGCACAACCGAGCCGCCAGACCGGACACTCCATTCTGAATCCACGGGTCCGCGACCTCGTCAGACACCAGCTTTTCATTGAGGATGACAGGGCGACCCAGGCGGCCATGGAACGGTAATTGGCCGTCTTCGCTCATGCCTATGTAGGTAGGGATGGAAAAACCGCCTTCTGGCGGCACGGGCTTCGACTTGCGGGCGCTGCCCGCGAGCTGTCCGTCTATATACAGGTCGAGTATCGCATAGCTCTTCTGCGGCGCTATATAACTAAAATTAATTTCACTGCTCACCACAATCGACGAACATCGGCCGGGAGGCAAGGCTGGAGCGGCGATCTCCAGCCCTGCGGCCCGCACAAAAATCTGTCCATCTTCCTGCCACAACTCCCACTTCCCAGGCTGGCTCACAATCACCTGTTTCGCATCCGATGCTGCATTGGCGGGCACCAGCCCTAAGCCGAAACTAAAGCCCGTCGCCCCGGGAGCTCGCTGAAAATCTTCGCCCGTCAGAATACCCCTGCCATTGTCACCATTGATCTCAAACGCCAGCCGCAGTTCCCGGGCACTGCGGCGCCAGCGTTGAAAAGCTTCAACCTGTGCAGCCAGCACATCGGGCCTTTCGAGGGCGAGATCCTTAGTGCCGGAGGGGTCGGCGGAGAAATCATTCAAGACGGGGTCACCGAGAAAGTTCCGATGCACACGCCAACGGCCATCTGAAGAGAGTATCGACCAGGCTGAGTGCTCGAATGTGCCCGCATCCCAATACAGTGCTCGCGGCTCCAGCGCACTGCCCTCAGCGAGTGCCCTCAAGTCGCGTCCGCGCAATCCTGCAGGCAGTTGCCCGCCCGCTGCAGTCACCAGAGTGGGAAGGTAGTCCAGGTAAGAGACAACCGTACTGTCCACCGTGCCGCTCCCAATACCATCGGGCCAGCGGACCAGCATCGGGGTGCGCACACCTCCTTCCTGAAAACTCATTTTGGTGCCCGAAAACGGGGCGTTGCTGTCGATATGCCGGGCCGTGCCACCGTTGTCACTGACCACCATAACCAGGGTCCGCTCACTCAGGCCCGCCAACTCGAGAGCCGCCAACACTTGCGAAATATTGTCATCCATCTGCGCCAACATCGCCTTGTAACGGCCCGCTGGTGTATCTTCGAAACGCTGCGCAAAACGGGCGCCTGGTTGCAACGGATGATGCGGTAGATATGTCCAATAGTTGAGGAACCAGGGGCTGGTCCGGGCATCGGCTGACTCAATGAATTCAAGTACCCGGGCCAAAACAATATTCGACAGGTGACCTTTATAGGGCTCAGGAAACTCATCATTTCGCTGTAGCCAGGGGTTGTGATATGTCGGTCGACCAATCGAGAACTCCGGCGCCGTATGGGGACCGCGCAGTAGAAACTGGGTAAGAAAACCGAAAAAACTGTCGAAACCCTGTGCCAACGGCCAACTGGCTTCGGCTATATGGCCCAGGTGCCACTTGCCAAAATGATGAGTGGAGTATCCAGCGCTGCGCAGTAGCTCAGGCAGTGTCTCCAGACCGGGATTGATACCAAACCCCTGCGGGCGAAATCCGAGCTGAAGCGGCGGCCTGCCCGTGAGTATTCCCGCACGGCTGGCGGCGCAGGTACTGTCGACGTAGTTGCGCGTATAGCGGATACCCTGACGGGCAAACTGGTCTAACGCTGGCGTTAAACTGGCAGAGGAGCCGTTGATCCCCAGATCCCCATAGCCCATATCATCCACAAGAATGAAAAGTATGTTGGGCTTATCGGGAGCGGTTGGGGCTTCAGTGCCCTGCTTGTCACAGGCACTCAGAAAGAGCGCAAGTACAAGCAGGACGTATGTCGATCCAGCGCGGATCACGGGAATCAGGTTAAAAAGAATTCAGGGAACTCAGGCCTGCTGTGCTGCTGGGTCTGAGGTTTCCGTTTTACCCTGGCCGCCTTTCTTGTTGCCTTTGCCGGCCATAGCTTTGAAGCGATTCGCCTGACGCCTCGCCTCGAGGAAATGGGAAGCGTGCACATAAAGTTGCTTGAGTTTACGACGCTCATCCTCATCTTCCGAGAACAACAGTTGCAACAGCGGGTGTTCGGGTGCCGTGCGATCACCGCCGGGTTTACGCAGCACACCGAGGCCGAAACCATGGTCAAAGCGGAACGTCTCGGGTTGAGACTGCTGCAACTCATCGAAATACCTCCAGGCGCCGAAATCCTTGATCCTGGCCATCACATCATGAAACAGGACGATGCCCCCAGGGCGGACTTTCGGATACCAGTTGGTGAAATCTTCCTGCACCGCCTCGTAGGTGTGCAAGCCATCAATATGGAGAAGATCGACCGTCTCGTCCTCGAAATGGTTCAGCGCCTCGTTGAAATACATCTTCAACAGGTAGGTGATGCCTCGGTAGTGATCCCTGGCGTGTGTGGCGACGTCCTGATAAATGGAATCGTCATAGGCATCGGTATGCACGTCCCCCTCCCAGCAATCAACACCGTAGCAAACACCTTCGATGTCATTTTCAATCAAGGATTGGCAGAAGGTAAAGAAGGACAGCCCATTGTAAACACCAAGTTCGACCGTCATCTTTGGGCGAATTGCCTCAATCAGATCGTAGGCAAAAGGCAGGTGATCTACCCAGGTACTGAACACCATACGCTTGGGTTCAAAACGCTGCAGCGAGGGTGGGAAATAGATATTCGTGGACATAGTTACAACCGCTTAACTTGATCAGGCTCTGGCTGAGCCTGTTTTGATAACTGAAAGATTTAGCTCGGGCTCGTTGAGCAAAGACCTTTGCGCCAGCACAGGCTCTGTTGAGGCCTGCACAAAACGCAACGCCTGGTCAGGAAGCTCACCGAGGAAAACGGGCGTGGAAACCGGGCTGGCGTATGCTTCGCCACGGATGTCCTCGTACTGATCCTTGATTTCCGTCATAAGCTCCTCGCGCTTCGAACGCGCCTCGCCACCGGTGGTAACACCCCCGTGGAACTGGTGAAAAGTACCCTCACCCAACAACACAACATGCTCCACACCGGGAAACTCACAGGCTCGTTTATACAGATCCAGATTAACCAGGCCACCACCGCGAATATTAAATCGAATATCCATACCGCCCAATGCCGCCCAGATGTCCCGGGGAATACTGATGCAGTTACTCTCACTATTGGGTCTGAAGAATCCGGGGGCACAGGAACCGCTGAAGCACGAGATATCGAATAAGCGATAACCCTCCAGCGGCCAACCGATCGAGCGGATCAGTTGCCGATCCTGTTCGATATCATAGCCGTGTTCTACCGCGTCCTGCTGCAACTCACTGCCGATATGGTAGCCGGGAACCGTAACCACGGCCTTGTCGTGCAGGCGGTGGCCGCGCAACACATTGCGCACAACCCCCGGCGTCACCATCCGGGCACCGTCGATCATCACACACACATACTGGCCGCGACTGATGCCGGCGCCGTGGTTGATCGCGTTCACCGGGGTGGGTTCACGTTCATGGCGCAGGTGATAGGTAAAATTATCGGGAAGGGTGCGCAGGAAATCCGGATTGAGGGTGCTGTCGGATTTGTTCTCCACGACGATTACTTCATAGTCGAGTTCACTCACCCCCTCCTGATACTGCGGGGTCAGGGATTGCAGCGTGCGTTCCGCCTGCTCCGGCATGTCGTACACAATAACGATAAAGCTGACCAGCGGCCTTGCCTCGTCACGTGGTGCGGTGGGTATATCTCCATTAATTATTTTTTTTAAGTGCCCAAGCATCGGGACCTCACTCTGCCAAGCGCTGTAGTTTGCGGTACAGCCTGCGGATGTTCCAGGGTAACGGTGTGCCTTCACCCCCCTGTGCGGATTTGAGTTGCTGCTCGTAAAATGTATCTTCACCTGCCGTGAGGCCAAGCGCATTCAACGCCTTGCGCAACTTCTCTTGAAATATGTCCTGGGGTTCATCAAAACACAGGATAGGGAACGGCTGCTTGCGGTATTCCCGCAGCAGGCGTCGATTGTATTGCAGCCAGAGCGAGAGCCCCGTCTCCAGCGGCAGTTCACTGCGGTTGTGCAGAGATTGCGCCACCACCATAGGATGACGAAATATACCGATGTACTGCATCTGTGGAAACAGTGACTGCCAACCGCCAATTGTTAACAAAGTCCGAGGGTCCTTGAATCCAAACTTGTCGAACTGTGCGTATTCTCTGAAGAGCGCCCTGGCTGCGTCCAATTGGGCCTCAGGCCAAATTACCGATTCAGCAGGAGAGTCCCACGCCGCGCCATTGGCTTCGAGCACCGCATCATTGATATCGACGATGTGTTGGTTCTCGCGGTTGCCCTTGAGATTATGAGGGTTCCAGGTGGAGTGATCGCCCAACTCAAGGCCCGCCACCTGCATGGAGCCGGTAAGGCAGCTTGTGCCGGAACGATGCATACCCAGGACACAGACGATTTTCTGCGGAGACTCGCTGTAGGGCACGGCGATTTGTGTGCTACTCATTATTTGCGGAAACCCGGCCCGGCCCTCGTTGGGGCCAGGTCATAATTCTTTAAGAAAACCGAAACAGTATATAGATTAGGCACTTGCGTGGCCACACCGGGTAGAATGGGAGCGGGACACCTCACAACAACCTCTCAGGAGAGGACTACATGACAAACACGATACGCTTCTGCGCCCTCGGGCTGGCAATCACCCTGCTGGGCGCCTGTGCCCAATATGACAATCGCCGGGGTGTGCTGGACAACTGGGAAGCCGTCGAAGCCGCCAGCTTTGCACGTGGGGAAACTACCCGCCAACAGGTGCTGACTGCCCTGGGCCCGCCCTCTCAAGTCGTGGCACTGGGGGATGAAACCGCGCTCTACTACCTTTACGAACAAAGCAAGGGCAATGGTCTCGTGCTCGTGGTCTACAACCGCTTCAAGCTGGACACGCAGTACGATCGCGCGATCTTTTTCTTCGGGCCAGACGACAAACTCAGCGATTACGCTACACACCTCGCCACCGGGGACACCCCGTGACACGGGTCTTGGGCCTTTGCGCGCTGGTATTCCTGCTCGCGAGCTGCACTCGCTGGAGTTATGACCTCGGCGAACCCCTTAGTCGCAGCGCAGTGCCCGCCCAGGGCACCAGCCTAGCGGCCACACTGGCCCAACTGGGACCGCCAGTCCGGGTCTCGGCCACTGGCAGTGGCTATGTCATGGCCTGGGAGCACTGGGTCATAGTAGAAGATTCTCTGGGTATCAGTCTGGGCCCTCTAGGCGTCGATCTTCTTGCCATAGACCTGGGCAGCGCCAGAGTCAGCGGCGAGTTCCTGCTGCTAAATTTCGACCGTGAACGTCGGCTGATTGGCTCCAGTTTCTCGGAGTGGGACAAGAACGCGGGCCAGGGCGCAGCGCTACAGCCATCGTTTGGCCTCGTGGAAGTCGTCGACGTCAGCGACCTTACGGGCGAGATGGCGGTACATCGTTGGGGCGCACTGGGCCTGAAGCGACTTCCCGAGTCACTGAATACGGCCTCGCCCGATTCCGGCCAGGATGGCCTGGAACAGCGGGGGACACCAAAGGGGGCTGGGCAGCGCTCACTGGAGTATGACGATTAAGCCCTAACCACGCCCAGACAAAAAAAAAGCCCACCCGCGAGGGTGAGCTTCTTTCTTAATTGGTGGGCCGTGCTGGGCTCGAACCAGCGACCAATTGGTTAAAAGCCAACTGCTCTACCAACTGAGCTAACGGCCCTAATCTGCAGGTGCCAAACTGGGTAGCGCCTTCAGAGAGGTGCGTATAGTAATGATTTAGAGACAAAAGACAAGCGTTTGCAGAAAAAATTTTCCCTCTGGCTGGCCTATCAAAAATAGCGTGTAGGGTCCCTCACCTCAGCATCTTCAAAGCCCTGGCGGCGCAGACGACAGCTGTCGCATTTACCACAGGCCCGGCCGTCTTCATCAGCCTGATAGCACGACACTGTGAGCTCGTAATCCACCCCCAGCGCCACGCCGGCGGCGATGATGTCGCCCTTGCCCATATCCATCAGCGGTGTATGAATGCTCAGTTTCTGGCCCTCGACACCGGCCCTGGTGGCAAGATTGGCCATTGTCTCAAAAGCGGCAATATATTCAGGCCGGCAATCAGGATAGCCGGAGTAATCCACCGCATTGACGCCAATGAAGATATCCTGGGCACCGAGAACCTCAGCCCAACCCAGGGCAATCGACATAAAGACCGTGTTGCGGGCAGGAACATAGGTAATCGGAATGCCCTCTGTCTCCTCCTCGGGCACAGCGAGATCTGTGTCCGTGAGGGCTGAACCACCGATGGAATCGAGGTTCAGCTTGACGACCTTATGCTCGACATCGCCCAGAACAGCGGACACTCGCTCAGCTGCAAGTAGTTCAGCCCTGTGGCGCTGGCCGTAATCGAAGCTCAGCGTATAACAGGCATAGCCCTGGGCCCGAGCCATGGCCAGCACCGTGGTGGAATCCAGGCCGCCGCTAACAAGAATCACTGCGCGCTTTTCAGTGCTCATTACATCAATGCCCCGGTTCGTCGTCCCACAAAATCTTGTGCAGTTGAAGCTGCAGACGCACCGGCAAATGGTCGTCGAGTATCCACTGGGCCAACTCCCGACCCGACAACTGGCCGTGACTCGGTGACAGCAGGATTTCATCGACCCGCCCCACCAACTGGTACTCCTCGAGCTTGAAACGCATCCACTCGTAGTCAGCCCGACCGCATATCACAAACTTCACCTGATCCTGCGGCTTGAGCAGCGGAATATTGGCGTAGTCGTTGCGAGCCACCTCTCCCGAGTCAGGCGTCTTCAGATCGAGTATTGTGACCACACGCTCGTCCACCCCTTCAAGGCTCATTGCACCGCCGGTTTCCAGCGACACCTCATAACCGGCGTCGCACAACCGGCTCAACAGCGGCAGGCAATTGGGCTGGGCCAGAGGCTCACCACCCGTGACGGTGACATAGGACGGCTTCCAGCCAGCCACCTGATCGACCACCTGGTCCAGCGAAAATATCTCACCGCCACTAAAAGCGTATTCAGTATCGCAATAGACGCAACGCAACGGACATCCGGTCAGGCGCACAAAGACCGTCGGTAAGCCCACAGTGCGCGTCTCGCCCTGCAGCGAGTAGAACATTTCGGTAATACGCAGCGTCTTCCCGTCGTTGAGAGTCGCGTCAGCAGATTGGAAAGATAGGTCGGACATAGGAATGGCGCGCCCACAGGCGCGCTGAATCTCAGTAGTTCTGGGAGATAAAGTCCCGGGCCAGCTTGACCGCGGAACTGCTGGTGTTGCCGTATTGGCTGATCACCTGGTCCATATACTCCCGGGCGCGCTCGCGATTACCCTTCTCGAAGTAGACCTTGCCCAACTTGTACATGGCGTCCGGCGCCTTGCCGTTACTCGGGTACTGATCGAGCAGCAAGGTAAACGCCTGGCGCGACCCTTCCAGGTCACGCGGCTGCACAACCAGATAGAGCTCGCCCAGCCAGTAGTGGGCGTTGGGTGCATACTTACCGTCAGGATACTTGCGCAAGAAATCATTGAAAGCCGTCACCGCAGAATCAAACTGCTGGCTCCGAACCTGGGCGTAAGCCGATTTGTAGGCGTCCGCTTCACCGGGAATCTCTGTGGAGCTGCTGCTACCAATCGAACCACCAGCGCCAGGAGCGGGCACTACCTGAGAGCCGCCGGTACCGGTAGAAGATCCGCCGCTGGCCCCACCAGCGTTGAGCCGCTTGTCGAGATCAACATAGCGCTCAAGACTCTGAGCCTTGAGGATTCGCAGTTCGTTTGCCTGCTCCTCGACCATGCCATTGAGGCGCATGACTTCCTGCTGCAACTGCTGAACCTGCAGGAAAAGATTGCCGACATTGCCCTGCCCGGCACTCGCCGCAGCTGGCTGGGCAGTCGGAGCGGCTACCGCTGCACCCGCCGGAGCACTGCTCATACCGTAGCTGGTGGCAGGGTAAGATTGCGCTGGCTGCACGCTATAAGGATCACTGCTTGCCGGGCTGGCGTAAGGGTCGGCCGCGGCAGGAGTCACCGTCGGAGCCGTCTGCGGCGCGCTTTCGCGCCCCTGTCGCTCGGCTTCAACGTCCACATAGTCCTGTGCCTGCGCCACATAGCAGAACGGGCTGGTCACAATAACCAGCCCGCCTGCAACAAGCCATTTGCTCATGCCTGTCATCGCGAGATTACTTCAGTTCTACGCGCCGGTTCTGGGACCAGTTTGCTTCACCGGAACCATAAGCGTTGGGGCGTTCTTCACCGTAGCTGACAGTTTCGATGCGAGTACCCGATACGCCATTTACGACCATGTAGTCGCGCACGGCATTGGCACGACGCTCACCGAGGGCCATGTTGTACTCACGCGTGCCGCGCTCATCGGTGTGACCTTCCAGGCGAACAGTATCGTTATTGCTAGCCAGGTAGGAGATGTGCGCATCCAGAGCTGCGAGAGCCTCGGGCTTGAGGGTGTAACTGTCGTAGTCGAAGAAGAAAACACTACCGGCAGCGATAGCGGCATCGCGGAAACGTTGCTGTTCTGCTTGCTGGGCGGCAATCGCTTGCTGCTCGGCAACGCGCGCTGCTTCGGCGGCGGCTGCAGCGGCGGCAGCCGCTTCTTCCTGTTCCTTCGAATTGCCGGAACAAGCTGCCAGGAATGCTGCTGCGAACAGCAGAGTAATAGCCTTACCGGCAACAGGTAGATGTTTCATAGTACTCTTCCTTAAAAGTCCGTGATTTATCTGATCTTAGCTTTTAAAGAGCGCTACAAGCTAGCGCTCCATATAAGGTGACCATGCTGGCTCCCGCACATCGCCTTCTCGAGAAGGCAGGCGGAACTTAACTCCCCCATCGACAGATACCGCAGCGAGAATGCCACGACCCGCATGTTTCGTAGCGTACAATACCATAGAGCCATTGGGCGCGATACTGGGAGATTCATCCAATTCAGTGGAAGTCAGAACTTGCAGGCGGTTTGTTACAAGGTCATGAATTGCAATGTGAAAACGCCCGTTTACCTGGTGGACCATCACCACATTACGACCGTCCTGGGCCACTCTGGCGCGGGCATTGTAGCCCCCTTCGTAGGTCAGGCGTTCGGTGCTGGCAGTGCGCATATCGTACTTATATATCTGCGGCCTGCCACCACGGTCAGAGGTAAACAGCAGGGTCCGACCGTCCGGCGTCCAGGTCGGCTCAGTATCGATGGCATAGTGACGAGTCAGCCGCGTAAGTTGCTTGCTTGCCAGGTCGAGCAGGTAAATGTCGGGGCTGCCGTCTTTTGACAAGACCATCGCCATGCTGCGACCGTCAGGTGACCATGCAGGCGCACCATTCAAACCCTTGAAATTGGTGAGCTGTTCGCGCGCGCCGCTAGCCAGGTTCTGGCGATAAATCGCAGGGCGGCCCGTCTCGAAGGACACATAGGAAATTTCGCTGCCATCGGGTGACCAGCCCGGCGCCATGATCGGCTCACGGGATTCCAACAGAACGATCGGGCGAGCACCGTCGGAATCGGCCAGGGTCAGGCGATAATAGTCCTTGCCGCCCTGCACCCGGGTCACTGAAACATACAAAAGCCGGGTTGCGAAGGCGCCTCGAATACCAGTGAGCTTCTCGTACACACCATCGGAGACCCGATGAGCGATCATGCGAGCCTCGTTGATCGGCCCGGTTTCCACTGCCTGATAAACCCGGGTCTGGCGAGTTACATCGTACACCTCATATTCGATACGCAGTTCCTGGCCGGAGGCCGAGGTGCGCCCAATCAAAATGTACTCGGTGTCCAGTGCGCGCCAGTCGCGATAGAAGATCTCCTGCTCCGTACTGGGACGGCCGAGCATCTCCGCACGTCCCACCGGCGCAAACTGGCCGCTGCGCGCCAGGTCGCTGTCGACAATCCAGGAGACGTCTTCCGGAGCTGGCCCGGGGCCTGCCCAGGCAAAAGGCACCACAGCGATAGACGTGGGGTCGTCGATGCCCTGGGTAATTTCAATCGTGAGTTGAGCCCGCGCGTGCATTGCGAACAAAGTCAGGAGCACAGGCACCAGCGCCAATACCAGCCGTTTCATCAGTATCTTAAATCCTCGGGTCTGAATAGCAGGGTAAATACCCTGAAGTTTTTCTCAAATTCTCTCGGTGGCAGGTTCTTCAATTCGGGGAAGCTGCCCGCCTTTTCCACCGCGTTGAGCGCCGACCGATCAAAAGCCGAATTGCCGCTACTGCGGCTTACCCTGACCCCCACAACTTCGCCTGTCGGGATCAATCGAACCTCTAACTCAGCCTCCATGCCGTTTCGCGCACTGGGCGGCCTGCTCCAGTAATTTACGACAGTTTGACGGATAAGCGCAGCATAACTAATCGCCATTTCCTCAGCGGTTACCGCTGCCTCTGCGGCCAGCACCTCGTCCTCTTCGGCCATGGCCTGGGCCAATTCGGCGCGGGCAATGGCGGCGAGTTCTTCCTCGGTGATACGCGGCTCTGGCTTGGGCTCAGCCTTGGGAGGAGCGGGCTTGGGCTTGGCCGGCGCGGGCTTTGGCTTCGGCGTGGCTTTAACCGCAGGCTTGGGCTTGGGCTTGGGCTTGGGTCGAGGCTTCGCTGCCGGTTTTGGCTTGGGCTTGGGCTTAGGCTTGGGCTTCGCCACCAGTTCACTCGCATCGACCAGCCGCGCATTAATCACTTTCGGTACAACTTTGGCCTCGATCGTCTTGGTTTCCAGTGGGCTCGTCCAGTTCCACAGCATAAATAGCAAAATCAGGCCGTGCAGTGCCATGCTCGCGATCGCGGGCCGCACAATGATGCGCGGCGCCACGGGTTTGGCATAGACGGACTCGGAACTCACTCGGGGTTCTCGGTCACCAGGCCGACACTGGGCGCACCCGCCTGTTGCAGTGCCACCATCACGGTGACCACGTCGCCGTAGGCTACCGCTTCATCGCCCCAGATAAGCACGGGCTTTTCCGGATTGCGCTTCATTACCTTGGAGACGCGGTCCTTGATAGTCGCGAGAGCCAACACCTGCTTTTCCTGCCCCAGGTTCAGAAACAGCTGCCCACTGGCGTCAACCGACACAATCAGCGGCTCACTGTCCTGGTTTTCTACCGGATCAGCGGACGCTTCAGGCAAATCGACTTTCACCCCCTGCATCAACATGGGCGCTGTCACCATGAAGATAATCAGCAGCACCAGCATCACGTCGATGTAAGGCACTACATTGATCTCTGCCATGGGTTTGCGCTTGCCGCGGCTCCTGCTCACCGTGAATCAGCCTCCCTTGCGCGCGCGCAGGGCATAGGCCTGGCGATAGAGAATGCTGGAGAACTCGTCGACAAAGGTATCGTAGCGATTGCTAAACACTTCGACCTTGGCGGCAAAGCGGTTGTAGGCAAGCACGGCGGGAATGGCTGCAAACAGGCCCATCGCTGTTGCAATAAGCGCCTCGGAAATACCTGGCGCCACAGTGGCGAGGGTGGCCTGGGTTGCATTCGCGAGGCCGCGGAAGGAGTGCATAATCCCCCATACAGTACCGAACAAGCCGATATAGGGACTGGTGGAACCTACCGATGCCAGAAAAGCCAGATGGCGTTCCAGCCGCTCTTCTTCGCGCATCATCGCCACACGCATCGCGCGTCGCGAGCCCTCGAGCACGGCCTCGGAATCCATTTCCGACTGCTGGGCGAGGCGCGAAAACTCCTTGAAGCCCGCCCGGAAAATGCTCTCCATTCCGAGGATGGCATGACCGTCGGAGGCCTTCTCATTGCCCTCGCGATAGAGCTGGGACAGGTCGATTCCCGACCAGAACCGTTCCTCGAAGCTATACATCTCCTCGCGCGCGTTGCGGAAATAGATGAAGCGCTGGATGATCATATACCAGGACAGCATGGAGGCCATTACCAACAGCGCCATCACCGCCTGTACGGTCAAACTGGCGTGGAGTATCAGGTCTATCAGGCTAAGTTGCTCTTCCAAGAGGGCTCCCCTTATGAATTCTGTTATTCGCCACCGGACAGGCGTGCAACCATGTCCCGGGGCATTCGGCGCGGTTTCACCGTGTTGCGATCAACACAGGCGATTCTCACATCACCGCGGGCGAGCACCTCGTCACCGCGACAAACCTGCTGGCTAAACGTCATCGAAGCACCGCGCAGATCGCTGATCTGCGCAGTGGCCCGCAACTCATCATCCAGCTGTGCAGGTGCCTGATATTCTACCGCCACATGACGCACGACGAACATCAGATCATTGTTGAAAATGTAATCTTTACCATAACCCAGCACGCGCATGTATTCGGTGCGGGCGCGTTCCATAAACTTCAGGTAATTCACGTAGTAGACAATACCGCCTGCGTCAGTGTCTTCGATATAGACACGCAGGGGGAAAGAAAATTCCTCTCCCTGCTTCACTCAGCCTCTCCGCTATCCAAATCCAGAGACATATTCGCGGTATCACTGCGACCGGGCTGGGGCAGGCCAAAGTGCAGATAGGCATTGCGGGTGACCATACGGCCGCGGGGAGTGCGCACCACATAACCCTGTTGGATCAAGTAGGGCTCGAGCACATCCTCGATCGTACCCCGCTCCTCGGAAATGGCTGCGGCGAGGCTGTCCACGCCCACTGGGCCACCGTCAAATTTCTCGATCATCGCCAGCAGCAGGCGCCTGTCCTGATGATCGAAACCGTGCTGATCAACACTTAACATGTCCAGCGCTCGATCCGCCACATCGGCGCCGATATGACCATCGGCCTTAACCTCCGCGTAGTCGCGCACCCGTCGCAACAGACGATTCGCAATCCTCGGGGTACCCCGGGAGCGCCGGGCGATTTCATGAGCGCCCTGCTTGTCGATCCCCATGCCAAGGATATTTGCGGAACGCTCAACAATATGGGCGAGATCCGCCACCTCGTAGAACTCCAGCCGCTGGACGATGCCAAAGCGGTCACGCAGAGGCGACGTCAGCAACCCTGCTCGCGTCGTGGCGCCTACCAGGGTAAAAGGCGGCAGATCCAGCTTGATCGACCGGGCGGCCGGCCCCTCGCCAATCATGATATCGAGCTGATAATCTTCCATCGCCGGATACAACACCTCTTCCACAAAGGGGCTAAGGCGGTGAATCTCGTCAATAAAAAGGACATCACCGGGCTCAAGATTCGTCATCAGGGCGGCAATATCGCCGGCCTTTTCCAACACGGGCCCCGAAGTGGTCTTGAGGGCCACGCCCATTTCATTGGCGATGATACTCGCCAGGGTCGTCTTCCCCAGACCTGGCGGGCCGAAAATCAGGGTGTGGTCGAGCGGCTCTCCCCGCCCCTTCGCGGCCTGCAGAAAGATACTCATCTGCTCGCGAACAACCTTCTGGCCGACATATTCGTCCAGCGTTTTCGGGCGTATCGCCCGATCGAGTGCATCTTCCCGGGGGTTCTCGGGCTCCGGGGCGATAAGGCGATCTGTTTCGATCATCCGCTCACCATCGATTTGAGCGCGCGGCGGATTAACTCTTCAGAGTCGGTGATCGAATCGTCGTTCACCGCGGCGACAACCTTGGCCGCCTCCACGGGCTTGTAGCCAAGCGCGATCAGGGCGCTCTCGGCATCCGCCACTCTATCGGCCTCTGGCTCGATCGCGCTACCTGTGGGCGTACCCGCATCCAGTTCACCGAGCCAGTCCTTCAGTTTATCGCGCATCTCGATCAGCAGGCGTTCGGCGGTTTTCTTACCCACGCCCGGCAGGGCCGACAAACCGGAGATGTCGTCGCGCTGAACACAGGCAATAAAGCTCTTGGCGTCCATTCCTGAAAGGATAGTGAGAGCCAGCTTGGGCCCCACCCGGTTAACCTTGATGAGTTGGCGGAACAACTCGCGATCGCGCGCATCGATGAAGCCATACAATAACTGGGCATCCTCGCGCACAACAAAATGAGTCAGGAGAGTCACTTCAGCGCCCAGTTCGGGCAACTGGAACAGGGTGGTCATGGGCACTTGCAGCTCGTAACCAACACCCCCGATATCCACAAGGATATCCGGTGGCTGCTTCGCCGCGAGTATGCCCCGAATTCTACCTATCATTCACCGTATCCGCCGTCGGCGCACTGAGGTGGCGCCGGCCATGTTGATCATACTTTGTTGTGTATGTGCGTGACACAGGGCGGCGGCCAAAGCATCGGCCGCATCCTCTGCGGGGACAGCCGGAAGTTTAAGCAACACCTTTACCATGTGCTGCACCTGCTCCTTGTCGGCTGCTCCGGTACCTACCACAGACTGCTTGATCTGCCTGGCCGAGTACTCGAACACATCCATATCCTGCGCTGCGCAGGCCACAATGGCTGCGCCACGGGCCTGGCCAAGCTTGAGTGCAGAACCCGCACTCTTGCCCATGAACACCTGCTCAATAGCGAGCGTGGCGGGGCCGTGCAAATCGACGAGTTCGGTTACGCTGTCGTAGATGATCTTGAGCCGGGGCGCGATGTCACCCTCCGGCAACTTGATCACACCAGAGGTCACATACTCGGCCTTGCTGGAGACATAATTGATGATCCCGAAGCCTGTTTTTCGAGACCCCGGATCGATACCCATGATAAGCGCCATCAGCCCACCCGCGCTGCCAAACCCCTTGTTATTCTGTACAAATATACAGGGTTAGTTTTCTGGCGTCATCCTTCGGCAGGCTCTTTCTGCTGGCGCAGGCGGATATTGAGTTCGCGCAACTGCTGAGCATTGACGTCGCCGGGGGCGTCGGTCATGACACAAGCTGCTGTTTGGGTTTTGGGGAAGGCGATCACATCACGGATGGACGCGGAATCGGTCATCAGCATCACCATGCGGTCCAGGCCAAATGCCAGGCCACCATGAGGGGGGGCACCGTACTGCAGCGCCTGCAACAGGAAGCCGAACTTCTCATTGGCCTCTTCGTCACTGATTTCGAGGATACGGAACACAGCCTCCTGCATATCGCGCTCGTGAATACGGATACTGCCGCCACCCAATTCACAGCCGTTCAATACCATGTCGTAGGCACGGGACAGAGCAGTGGCAGGGTTAGCCTGCAGTTCTTCAACACTGCAGGAAGGCGCAGTGAAGGGGTGGTGCAACGGCGTCAGGCCGCCGCTCCCATTGTCTTCGAACATGGGGAAATCGACCACCCAAAGTGGCGCCCAGCCTTCTCGTATCAGGCCGAGATCTTCCGCCACTTTGATCCGCAGCGCGCCAATGGCCTCGTTCACAATATTGGCCTTATCAGCACCGAAGAAGATGATGTCGCCGTCGGCTGCGCCCAGGCGGTCCATCATCTGCATGACCACTTCGTCAGGCATGAACTTCAGAATAGGAGCCTGCAGGCCTTCGACACCGGCGGCCAGGTCGTTAACCTTGATCCAGGCCAGACCCTTGGCACCAAAGATCGATACATACTTGGTGTACTCGTCGATTTCCTTGCGGCTAATCTTGGCACCGCCGGTCACTTTCAGCGCTGCCACGCGGCCGGCCGCATCGTCCGCTGGACCACGAAACACTTTGAAATCAACCTGTTGCATCAGATCGTCGACCGATACCAGCTCCATGTCGATACGCAGGTCTGGCTTATCCGAACCATAGCGTTCCATGGCCTCAGCGTAAGGCATGTGCGGAAATTCCGGCAGATCGACATTCAACGTGGCTTTGAACAGTTCGCGAGTCATGCGCTCAGTAATCGCCATAATCTCGTCTTCGCCGAGGAACGAGGTCTCGATATCGATCTGAGTAAATTCGGGCTGGCGATCGGCGCGCAAGTCTTCGTCGCGGAAGCACTTGGCCACCTGGTAGTAACGGTCAAATCCAGACACCATCAGCAGCTGCTTGAACAGTTGGGGCGACTGCGGCAAGGCAAAGAATTGCCCGGGATGGGTGCGACTGGGCACCAGGTAGTCGCGCGCACCTTCAGGCGTGGCGCGAGTCAGTATCGGTGTCTCGATATCAAGGAAGCCTTCGCTGTCCAGGAAGCTGCGGATCGCAGATGTGATCCGGGAACGCATGATCAGCTTGTCCTGCATCTCCTGACGACGCAGGTCCATATAGCGATAGCGTAAACGCACTTCTTCGCCCACGGCGGTATGTTCGTCTAGCTGGAAAGGGGGCGTGGCCGCCGTATTAAGGATTTCGAGCTCCTTACCAAGGATCTCAATTTCACCTGTGGCCATGGCGGGGTTCACCGTGCCCTCACCGCGGGCACGAACCCGGCCAGTGATCTTCAGCACATATTCACTACGGACCTTGTCTGCGCGCTGGAAGTGCTCCTCGGTGTCGGGGTCGAACACGACCTGGACGATGCCATCCCGGTCACGCATATCAAGGAATATTACCCCACCGTGGTCGCGGCGGCGGTCTACCCAGCCACAAATGGTGACGGTCTCGTCGATGTTGGCCGTGGACAGGACGCCACAATAATGACTGCGCATAATTCGTTTCCGTATATTTGGCTAAGCGGCCACGTGGGGCCGGGCTATCAGGCTGACTTCTTGCTCTCGTTACCGGAACTTGAAGCCTTTTTACTCGCGCCGGCCGCCTTGTCGCTGGGCGAGGCGCTGTCAGAACTCCCGTGGAGATTCTTTTTGCTGCCGGTTTTGAAATCGGTTTCGTACCAACCACCGCCTTTCAGGCGAAAAGCCGCCGCGCTCACCATTTTCTTGAGCTCAGGCGCCTGGCATGCAGGGCAGTCCACCAGAGGTGCATCGCTGATCTTTTGCAGCGCCTCGAGTTCGTTGCCACATTTCTGGCATTGGTATTCATATATCGGCATTGGTCTCAATCCACCAACAATATTCGCTACGAGAGAAATTTTGAGGCGCGGATTTTAACCCAAGGAACTTGGAAGGCCAAGCTCGGGGGAGGAGGTTCGCAGAGGGCAAAGGGCCCCTCACCCTGTCGGGTGCTGCGTTTTTTTGGGGCAAATCAACAGGCCCGTTAGCGCAACGGGCCCATTAATTCAGGAAAAGCTACTTAGGAAGCAGCGTATTCCTTCAGCTTCTTCAGCGGACGAATCTTCACAGCAATGCTGGCAGGTTTCGCCTTGAAGGTAGTTTCTTCACCAGTGAAGGGGTTGATACCCTTGCGCGCTTTGCGAGCGGGCTTCTTCACGGTGGTGATTTTCATAACGCCCGGAATGGTGAATTCACCCACGGAACGCTTCTTGATTGAACGCTCAATCAGGACATTCAGCTCATCCAGAACCGCATTGACCTGCTTCTTACTCAGATCGGTGCTTTCCGCGAGGCTGGTGACAATCTGACTCTTGGTCATTTTGTCCTTGAGGGCCGTAGCCTTGCGTGCGGGAGCTGCTTTCTTGGCCGGAGCCTTCTTAGCCGCTACCTTTTTCTTGGCTGGGGCCTTCTTGGCCGCTACCTTCTTCTTGGCCGGAGCCTTCTTCTTCGCTGCTTTTTTAGTCGCCATGTTATTTTCGACCTTCCCTAATAGTGAGTTGTTTCAGGTTTGTGCCTGGCCGTTCCGCTTCCCCTACAGCTGGGCGGCAACAACAAGCCACGTACAAATGTATAATGCAGAAAACACTGCAATACAAGCGTTTTCGAACATCGACAGCAAAAAAACCCTTATTTTTTAGTCTCGGACGCTCTCAGACCGCATCAATACCCCGAAATCGTGCACAAGCAACACCGTTTACCGACACCCTGAAGGCCATTAAACTAGGCGCCCTGATTGATACACCCCATTGGAACCGACATGCGCACCAGCAATTTCCTGATCGCCACCCAGAAAGAAACCCCAGCCGACGCCGAGGTCATCAGCCACCAGCTGATGTTGCGGGCCGGCCTGATTCGCAAACTTGCCTCGGGCCTCTACACCTGGTTGCCGCTGGGTCTGCGTGTACTGCGTAAAGTAGAAAATGTCGTGCGTGAAGAAATGGACGCCTCCGGCGCACAGGAAGTGAGCATGCCGGTCGTTCAGCCCGCCGAATTATGGAAAGAATCGGGGCGATGGGAACAGTACGGCCCCGAGCTGCTGCGCATCCATGATCGCCACGATCGTGAATTCTGCCTCGGCCCCACCCATGAGGAAGTGATTACAGACCTGATGCGCAATGAGATCAAAAGCTATAAACAGCTGCCCATCAATATGTACCAGATCCAGACCAAAGTGCGCGACGAGATACGGCCACGCTTCGGCATCATGCGCTCGCGCGAGTTTCTGATGAAGGACGGCTACTCTTTCCACGTCAACCAGGCCTCTCTGGAACAGACCTATCAGGTGATGCACCAGACCTATAGCAACATTTTTTCCCGCCTGGACCTGGATTTTCGTCCGGTTCTCGCCGACACCGGCTCAATCGGCGGCAGTGCCTCGCACGAATTCCACGTACTGGCCAATTCCGGAGAAGACGATATCGCCTTCTCCGACAGCAGTGACTACGCTGCCAACGTCGAGATGGCCGAGGCGGTTGCGCCCACAGCGACACGACCCGCTGCGAGCGCTGAACTCGCTGAAGTTGCGACGCCAGGCGTCAAAACCATCGATGACCTGGCCGCTTTCCTGAGTATCAGCCCTGACACTTCAGTAAAAACCCTGGTCGTTAACGGCGAAGAAGAGGGGCAATTGGTGGCCTTGATACTGCGGGGCGACCATCAACTTAATACCATCAAGGCGGAAAAACTTGAAGGCATAGCATCTCCGCTGGTAATGGCCGACGAGGAAATCGTGCGCAAGGCCTGCGGCGCTGGATTCGGCTCCCTGGGTCCTGTGGGCCTCACTATGAATGTCGTGGTCGACCGCAGTGCTGCGGTACTGGCTGATTTCAGCTGCGGCGCCAACAAGGACGGCTTTCATTTCACCGGCGCCAACTGGGAACGCGATTGCCCACTGCCCCGGGTTGAAGACCTGCGCGACGTGGTAGAGGGCGACCCCAGCCCCGATGGCCAGGGCACCCTGCAGATCAAACGGGGTATTGAGGTCGGCCATATCTTCCAGCTGGGCACCAAGTACAGCGAAGCCATGAAAGCGCAGGTGTTGGACGAGACCGGACGCAACGTCACCATGACCATGGGCTGCTATGGCATCGGGGTCAGCCGTGTTGTGGCATCCGCCATCGAACAGAATCACGACGACAAGGGCATTATCTGGCCCACCGCTATGGCTCCGTTCCAACTTGCCATCGTCCCCCTCAACATGCACAAATCAGAAGAGGTCGCGGCCTGCGCCGAGGCGCTATACACCGCGCTGAAAGAGCAAGGCATCGACGTCCTCATGGACGATCGCAACGAGCGCCCAGGGGTCAAATTTGCCGACATGGAACTGATCGGCATCCCCCATCGCATCGTGATCGGCGACCGCGCCCTGAAAGAAGGTAATGTCGAGTACAAGGGCCGCCGCGATGAGGACTCTCAGCTTGTGCCTCAGGATGACGTGATCGAATTCCTGAACCAACACCTGGCAGGTTGAGCCCGGGTGCGCGCCCTATTCTTCAGTGTTGCCCTGCTGTGGGTGCCGCTGTGCCTGGCGCAACCGGCGGACCAGCAGGAACGCGCAGAACTGCGTGATTTCCTTGACGCCACCATCAACTCCGCCGAGTCCTTCGATGACAAGTACGATGCCGAAGTCTGGCTGGTTGATATGTCCGCGCGCCTCGCCCGGTATGTTAAGGACCCGGCGTACCGATTGGAGATCCTAAGGCAAATTCACGCAGCCTCGCTGAAGGCCGACCTGCCTCCCGAACTGGTACTGTCGGTCATAGAAGTGGAGAGCCATTTCGACCGCTTCGCGGTATCGAGAGTGGGCGCCCAGGGGATGATGCAGGTGATGCCGTTCTGGAAAGATGAGATAGGTCGCCCGGACGACAACCTTACCTACAATCTCACGAATTTTTCCTACGGCTGCCGGATATTGCAATTCTACTTGCAGCGCGAGGACGGTGATTTACACAAGGCGCTGGCCCGCTATAACGGCAGCGTAGGTCGTCGCACCTATTCCAACAAGGTCTATCGCGCCTGGGATAAACACTGGCGCAACGGCCCCCTCGACTGGGCTGACTAACGGTAAGATCCGGGTGACTGCCCCGTCCATTTCTTGAAGGACCGGTGGAACGCAGAAGGGTCGGAAAAGCCCACACGCTCAGCAACCTCTGATACCGTTAACCCCTCTCGGCTCAACAGCGAGATAGCCGCGTCACGGCGGGCGTTGTCCTTGATCCGCTGGTAGGACGTACCCTCTTTCTCCAGCCGCCTGCGCAGGGTGCGGGCCGACATATTCAGCAGGCCGGTGAGATCCTCAAAACTGGGCATTTCCGCCCGAAAATCAGTCCCCAGAATCACTCTGATCTGCTGGGTCACACTGACCTCACTCGGTTCGGGCTCAATAATGATGTAATAGGGTGCTAGCTTGAGAAACTGGTGCAAATCCGCTTCGTTACGTACTAGCTCTGCCTCCAGGTGTCGCGCACTGAAACTAACCGAGTTCACCGGCTGATCAAACACCACCGGGCAAGGGAAAAAATGGCGCAGGCCAGCATTGAATTCCGGCTCGGGCCCACCACAACCAGCGCTGACAATATCGATATGCTGACCGATGAGCCAGCCACAGAAGCGCAGCCACAGGGCGACATTGCACAGCACATTGTGCTGCTGATCTGCCGGGTCGTCTTCACACATATAGGTCAATGTGGCATCGCGACCCTCTGCGTCCACCGTCAGGCTGTTGACCACCTTTGCGCCCTGACGAACCCGGCAGGTGGCATTGAACTCGATACTGCGGCGCAGTGCTGCCGACAAATTTGAGCTGTTGAGCATGCTGAGGAGGATCAGACGGGTTGTCCCTACCGGGGTGCGTACGTCCGGCATGACGCCGCCGGACTCATCCCCCAACACCTTGATCAATTGCAGGCACAGGCGGCTGTACTGCTCCCGAGAAACAAAGACTGTCTGGGCGTGCTGAGACAGGGGATCAAAAGGAAACCGGGCTGCCTCCAGCAGAGCTGTCACGTCTGCCCCCAGCGCTTTTGCCTGGGACAACAAGGCCCGGGTGAACTCTATCGGCACAGCTTCATTATAGAAGTCGGAATCGACCCGCAGCTTTACCAAAACCTACTCCAGCGTAAATGTCCCAAGATTATATCCTGAGACCACACAGCTGGCGAAAGAGTCCCCGCGCGAAATTCTGGCCCCATAGATACTTTTCATACCCACCGCACTTTCTTCATATTCCCGCACTCCTGCATTGACACGCCTAGAGCCCATTGACCAATATGGGTTACATCCGTGTGGTAACCAGAATATAAGTCAGGCCATGACCAATATCGAGCAGATCAGTCGCTGGAATCGCGACATCTCCAGAGCCATAGCCGCACTGGGTACACAGCAGTTTTTCCCGTCCCTGATTGATGCGATCAACCATCAGGTAAGAATCGATTACCCACAGGTCTGGCTCTACCATCGAGACCTGCCACCCCACGTGCTTTACCACGAAATCCCCCGGTCCGCGCTGGCGAGCCAGGTTGATGACTATCTCGACGGCCCCTACCAGGAAGACCCTTTTTACCAGACTTCCATGCAGCAGCCACGCGCCAAGATTTATCGTCTCTCACGGGTTGCCCTGGGCAAACTGGAGCAGACCAACTACTACAAGGATTACTACGCCGATACCGGTACCGTCGATGAGGTCGTCTATCTGGCCAACCTCGGCAGCGGCAATGTGATCAACCTCTGTCTGATGCGACTGCCCCAGCAAGGCCCGTTTACAGAAGCGGAGTACGAGGCACTTTATCTACTGGCGGAACCCGTATCCGAGTTGCTCAAAACCCAGAGTCAGCACCGCGACTTTGCCGTTGAACACCTTATCCAACCCGGGATCGATCACCAGATCAACCTCGCCTTTCGCACATTCGGTGCCTCGCTATTGTCACCACGAGAAAAGGACGTACTGGAATTAATGTTGCGGGGCTACGGCACCGACACTTCGGCCGCCCGTCTGGAAATTGCTGTGGAGACGGTGCGCCGCCATCGCAAAAGTATCTACCGTAAACTGGACGTGAACTCCCAGACTGACCTGTTCTCGCTATTCCTCAACGCCATGTCCTGCATGGGTGAAGCAGCGGGCGATGACCCACTCAGCGTTTATATGGCGCCGCGCTAGCAGCCTCCCCGCTAGTACAAACTTTACCCAATGCTCTGCCCCATGCAGGGCATTGAGATCACTCTGCTCCGGGCGGATAGTGACCGCTAACTTCACGCGGATCATAATCGATGTCAGTCGAATTAGACTGGTTTCTCCGGGCACACCCGGAAATCACCACTGTCGAAGCGCTGCTACCTGACTGCAACGGGGTCATGCGCGGCAAGTGGTTGCCGCGCCCCAAATTCAGCAAGATTTACG
Organism: Halioglobus maricola; assembly: GCF_009388985.1. Taxonomy (NCBI): domain Bacteria; kingdom Pseudomonadati; phylum Pseudomonadota; class Gammaproteobacteria; order Cellvibrionales; family Halieaceae; genus Halioglobus; species Halioglobus maricola. Next base: position 738,119 of record NZ_CP036422.1, on the reverse strand, counting down.
GCGGCGAGCTCAAACTACCGAAAACCGCGCTCAGCCTGGACATATGGGGCCGTGACGTAGAAGAACTCGTCTTTAGCACTGGCGACGCCGACGGTCTGTGCAAGCCCATCGAGAGCACTCTGTTACCCACACCCTGGTCGCCCGGTGGCGAGCGCGGCCAGGTCATGCTCGCCATGTATGATCTCGACGGCACACCCTATATGGGCGACCCGAGCCACGTACTGGCCCAGGTAGTGGAGCGCTTCGCCGAATCCGGTTGGCGCCCTGTGGTCGCCGCCGAACTGGAATTCAGCCTGGTCACTGTAGATCGCGATCAGCCCCTCCCCTCTCACACCTGTCCGAAGCCGGCAGGCGGCAACCCCGTCGGCGGTAATACTTACGGCCTCGACGTGCTCAACGAACAACGAGACATGATGGAGGATCTACGAACTGCCTGCGATGCCCAGGACCTGCCTTTCGATGGCGTCGTCAAGGAATCGGCACCGTCCCAGTACGAAGTCAACATGCAGCACGTCGATGACCCCGTGCTGGCTGCACGCCAGATCATCATGATGAAGCGCCTGATCAAGGGAGTCGCCGCCAAGCACGGGCTGATCGCGAGCTTTATGGCCAAGCCCTTCGAGGATGAGGCCGGCAACGGTATGCATGTGCACTGCAGCGTGCTCGACAAGGACAACCGCAACATATTCGATGACGGCGGAGAGAAAGGCACCCCGCTGTTGCTCAACGCTATTGCCGGCTGCCTGACCTATATGGCCGAATCAGTCGCTGTTTTTGCCCCTACCTACAATGCCTATCGCCGCTTCCAGAAAGGCACTCACGCCCCGACCTACCCCTGCTGGGGTTACGAAAACCGCACCGTGGCGGTGCGTGTGCCCGCGGGCAGCCCTGCCGCGAGGCGCCTTGAGCACAGGGTCGCTGGAGCAGACGCCAACCCCTACCTGCTGTTCGCCGCGATTCTGTCGGGCATGCTGGAGGGCATCCGCGAAAACCTGTCTCCAGGCGACCCGATCAGCGGCGACGGCTACACCCAGGAAGAAGCCATCCTGCCAGTCTATATGCAGGATGCAGTGCGCCTGTTCAGTGAATCCGACTTCATTCGCAACTCGCTGGGCGACGAACTGCAGCGGATCTACACCCTCACCAAAACCCAGGAGATCAACGAATTCCGCCGCCGCATCACCGAACTTGAATATCTCTCCTATCTGGAACGCCTCTAGCCGGGCCACTCGCCGACAGCATGGTCGTGACCAACTGCGCCAATCCGGCATCGAATCTGGCGCCGACGGTCATGTACGAAGTTACTCCGGGCTGCAATACTGGGAACCATGAACAATTCCGCTCAATTTAAAAAACTGATCACGTGGCTGCCGCGAATGTCGTTGCTGTTCGTGCTGTTGATGGTGGGGCTCGGCCTGGCCAATTCCCGCTCCATGGCGCGCGAGGTAAACCTCTGCGGCGAACGCCTGGGGCAGGAACAGGAACAGGCAGGCCAGTCCTTATCCAGCCACCTGGACATTCTCAGCTGGAATATCCAGAAGGCGAGCAATGAGGGCTGGGCCGAAGATCTGGCCGCCATGGCCGGAGATGTCCACCTGGCCTTTCTGCAGGAGGCTTCCGTACAGGCAGACATCCCCTCCACCTTGCAGGGTCGCGACATATATCGGTCATTCACCCAGGGATACAGTACTGCAAGCATCAACACTGGAGTGATGACACTGAGTTCCCATACTCCGAGCATGCTTTGCAACTTCCGCAGCCTCGAGCCGTGGCTAGGGACGCCCAAAACTGCAACCGTCACTGAACATACACTGGAGGACCGGGACGAGCGCCTGCTGTCCATCAATCTCCACGCCGTGAACTTTACTTTCGGTATTGCCGATTTGGAGAAACAGTTAAAGCCTTTGGCGGGCTTGCTCGCACAACACCCAGGCCCCGCCATACTTGCGGGCGATTTCAACACCTGGAGCGAGGCGCGCCAGGACCTGGTCGACCGGGTTCTCGCCAGCCACGGCCTGAATCCCATTGAGTTCAGTGACGACCAGCGCACCCGCGCCTTTGGCCGACCACTGGACCACATTTATGTTCGCGGCCTCAGTGTGGAGCACACCGAGGTAATCCCGGTTCACAGTTCCGATCATAATGCGCTGCGCGCGAGGTTAGTCATCGAATGAAGATTCCTGCTCTGGTCGCAGCCTTGCTGATCACCTTCGCCCACCCAGTGGCCTTCGCCGCCGAAGCCGACGCTGAGATTCTCTACCTGCTGGAGTTTGTCGAAAACAGTGGATGCGACTTCGAGCGCAACGGCACGGTGCACGACTCAGCGGATGCCGCAGACCACCTGCGCCTCAAGTATCGGCGCGGCGGTAAATATGCCAGCAACGCCGACCAGTTTATCGATCGACTGGCCTCGGAGAGCTCCTGGACCGGCAAAAAGTACACCGTCACCTGTGACGGCACACAGCAATTGTCAGGCGAGTGGCTGCACCAGGCGCTGGACGATTATCGCCAGCGAGAGACACCTTAAACAGACGCTTACAGCGGTGGCTGCCGCTCAGTATCGAGCCCCTCGGGGCGCGCGACGTCCGGCAGCGGAGCGTGCTCGCGCTCCAGCCGCCGAGTGAGGCGAAACGCTGCCACCACAGCCAGCAAACCAAAGGCCAGGGCACCCAGCACCTCCCCAGCCAGCACACCGCGAGCGCCGTACCACTGGGCACCAAAATAGACCGCAGGTATCGTGCCCAATAACGCACGGCCAAAGTTGAAGCCGGTTGCCCAGTGCGGATGACGCAGATTATTGAAGCTCGCATTGGCCACAAACAGCGCGCCGTTAAACACAAAGGCTCCGGTGAGGAAGTTGCAATAGAATAGAATCAGGTCGGCCGCCTCGCCCGAGGCCGAAAACGTCCGCACAATCGTCTCCGCCAACAGCGACATCAGCAGCCACACGACCAGCACATACACCACATTGAAAATCATGGCGTCGCGCAAGGTGGCGCGCACCCGACCGTAGAGACCAGCGCCTGCATTCTGACCAATGATAGGACCGACTGCGCTCGACAGCGCAAAGATCGCGCAGAACGCCACCGGCGAGATCCGCCCCATAATGGCCGCGCCTGCCACCGCGCTGTCGCCAAACTGCGACATCGTGCGCAACACAAAACTGCCGCCGATCGGGGTCGCCAGATTGGTGAGCACTGCCGGGGTAGCAATTTTCATCAGTGGCCCAAGGTCTTCTACGAATTCCTGCCAGCTGATGCGCCGGGGCAAGCGATGCACGTAGTAAATGGCATGCCAGGCAACGGCGAACACCACCAATCTCGACACGACCGATGCCCACGCGGCCCCTTCCAGGCCCCAACCGAAGGTGAAAATGAAGATGGGATCGAGTACCGCATTCACCAACGACCCGGCCACGGTGGCCCACATGGAGCGTCGCGCATCACCCACCGCCCGTACGCCGGCAGCGGCACTCATACCGAGCACCAGCACCGGCATATTTGGCAGCAAAATGCCCGCATAGCTCAGGGCATACTCCAGCGTTTGCCCGCGAGCACCGAGCATCGCCAACAGCTCGCGCAGCCAGATCCAACCCAACAGGCTGATAATCACGGCCGCGATCACGCTGAACACAAGCCCACTGCTACAGTATCGGCTGGCGAGATCCCGCCGCATCGCACCCTCGGAACGGGCCACCAGGGCACCGAGGGCAATTTGCAGGCCGATACTCACCGCCACCAGGAAAAATATGAGTGTGCCAGCGTAGCCCACGGCAGCCGCCAGCTCCTGTTCACCCAAAAGGGTCAGGAAATACATATCGACCATGTCCACGCCGAACATGGCGAGCAAGCCGGTGGCACTGGCAGCGGTCATGACCAGCACATGGCGCATGGTCGAACCGTTCGTAAATACTGCCTGCTGGCTGCTCATGGACTCCCGGTTTCAGGCTGGCTTAAGGGTAGCGCATGATACTGTGTCAGCCGCCTGGTTTGCACCGCATTTTGCCGGCGCATGCCATAAGGACATTCCACGGCAAAGAAGTTAATATAGACCACCTTTTTGAGAGAGAGGCCAAGGCCAACGCCATGAGCAATTCCCCAACCAAGCCCCCATTGGAAAAGATCAACGTCGCCGTTTTTGTCGGGCTGCCCATGATCGCACTGGTCGCTGTCCCTGCGTGGGGCATCTACCACGGTTTTAGCCTCGCCCAGTGGCTATGGGCGCTCGTCTTCCTGTACCTCAACGGATTGTCCATTACCGGTGGTTATCACCGCCTGTGGTCGCACAAGGCCTACGAAGCGCACCCCGCACTCAAGTGGTTCTACGCTCTCTGGGGCGCCGGCGCACTGCAAAACAGCATTTTGATCTGGGCCTCTGATCACCGTCGCCATCACCGCTTCGTCGATGACAACGAGCAGGACCCCTACTCCGCAGGCCGCGGCTTGTGGTTCAGCCACATGGGCTGGATGCTGCGTGAGTACCGCACCAACGAGCAGGACTTCAGCAACGCCAAAGACCTGCAGCGCGACCCGATCGTCATGTTCCAGCACAACCACTACGTGGCCCTCACCGTTCTCATGAACGTCGGCCTGCCGTTGCTGCTCGGCTTCTACCTCGGCGATGTTATCGGCACCCTACTGCTGGTCGGCCTGCTCCGTCTGATCGTGAATCACCACGTCACCTTCTTCATCAATTCTCTTGCCCACTTCTGGGGCACCCGCCCATACACAGAAACCAACAGCGCGCGAGACAATGGCTTCCTGGCCTTTCTGACCTATGGCGAGGGCTACCACAATTACCACCACATCTTCCAAACTGACTACCGCAATGGCATCCGCTGGTGGCAGTGGGATCCCACCAAGTGGCTGATTAGCGGCTGCTCCCGTGTGGGCCTGGCCAGCAAGTTGGTCCGCGTACCCGAGATCAAGATACAACGCGCCATTCTCGACACCCAGTTCAAGCGCGCTCGTGCGCAGATGGACGAAGCCCACAGTTCAGACACGCTGCGCGCCAAGTTCGAGCGGGAATACCAGCAGTTTACGGAATCCGTCAATGAGTGGACCGCTCTGCAGGCCCAACGTTACGAAGCCAAAAAAGCAGAGCTAGGTGGCGCTCTGGGTGAAAAACGCGCCCGCCTGCAGGAGAAGTGGGAAACCGCCACACTGCGCACCAAGTTCAAGGAAGTGGAGTACTCCCTGAAAATGCAGCGCAAGCGCATGGAACTGCTGATGAAGGAAATCCAGCTGCACGCCCAGGCACAACCCGCCTGAGCACCTGATGAGATATTCACTAAGGGGCCTCAAGGCCCCTTTTTTGTGCCCGCTGCCCATGATCTGTCCGGCTCTATCATGCGTAACAAAGGCTCTGTGCTACCTTAAGTACAACTTCCAAACTACGACGCAAGGATTTCTCCCGTGACCACCGTATTCGATTTTACTGTCCAGAACGCCGCCGGCGCCGATCGCCCTCTCGATGAGTTCAAGGGACAGGTACTGCTGATCGTAAACACTGCCTCCAAATGCGGCTTCACCCCGCAGTTCGAGGGCCTTGAAGAGCTGTACGAACAATACAAGGACAAAGGCGTCTCCATTGTAGGGTTTCCTTGCAACCAATTCGGCAAGCAGGACCCTGGAAGCAATGATGAGATCCAGGAATTCTGCCAGCTCAATTACGGCGTCTCATTCCCCATGATGGGTAAAATTGAGGTCAATGGCTCCGGCGCTGACCCGCTGTTCAAGCACCTGAAAGACGAAGCACCCGGCCTGCTCACCAAAAACATCAAATGGAACTTCACCAAGTTCCTGGTAAACCCCGCGGGCGAGGTGGTAAAACGCTACGCCCCAACGGTGAAGCCGAAAGACATTGAGAAGGACATTCAGGCGCTGCTGGCCTGAAGCTTTGCGGCTGCGGTTCTAAAAATAGTAACCAAAGTTCAGATTGAGGCGATAGTTCCACTCGTCGTTACCCGCGACACCAAAATCGCCAACGCCATCTACGCGGCTGTAGTCATCCCCCTCGTCGCCAACAAAATAGTTGCCGTTAGAGTAGGCCAGGTCGCTGTAGATGTACCAGCCACCGCTTGACCATGCCGCGCCCGCAACCGCCATTTCGCTATCGCTGTATCCGCTAGCAGATTTAACGATGGCACTGTACTCGAGGTAGGGCATGACATAGTCCAGCCAGGACACGCCGTCCAGATCCATGCGATAGGCCAGCGAAATTGCAGGTAGCCAGGCGTCAGTGGCCACAGGCCAGGCGAAATCATAGGCACCAAACGGCAGCAGGTCGTCGGTGTTCCACGGGTTGTCCGCGTCAATATTGATACTGTAGTGCGAGGCCTGCAAACCCAGGGTCCAATTCGCAATGCGACTTACGGCGTGCACGGAGGCCGCCCAGTGATCGCCATCTTCGACTGCGCTTCCCTCTAGTTCTCCATACTGAAGGGAGCCCCCCAGATCGAGCTGCCACTGATCCCCGCTCCAGTGGCGTATCAGGCGAAGATTTCCCTGGTGCTTTTCGCGGTAGCCGCTGCGCCCCACATTGTAGCTGACATCACCTTCAGCACTGACGGCCTCACGCCATCGAACCGCGTCATAGCCATAACGGCTACTGTCTTCGCTTCTGCCTGAAAAATTCGGCTCGCTGCGCCAGTAGTAGGCAACATCCCAACTCCAGTCCGGCCCAGCTTTGGAATACTTAATGCCCAGATCCGGATCATCCGCGAGGCCAACATAGTAGTGCTGATCGAAAAACCAGCTCTGGGAAACACCATAGGGGCCGGCGCCAAAAGGCACCCGGTTCTGGCCAACTTCGATGTGAGAGGCTTCATCGAACTGATAGCCGAGCCAGAGTGTATGCAGGAAGTTGTAGTTCTTCCCGCTACCGACCGGATACCAGCGATACTCAAACTTGCCTATCCAAGGGCCGGCATCAAGACTGGCATTAATCCTGAATGTATCCAGCTCCACGTTCCCGCCATTGCCACCTCGACTGGGCCCGTCATCGCCGTTGGTGTAGTCGCCGTAAACGTAGTTCACTCGCATCGCACCGCCAATAGAAAGCGGGCCAATGACCACACCGGCTCCAGCCTCTTCCCGACTAGCTTCAGCGCTCTCCAAGGCTGCCTGAGCATCCGCCAGCTCTGCCCTCGCCTCTTCCAGTTCCCGCTCCAGACTCGATACACGATCGCGCAGATGAGCGACATCACTCGAGGCAGCGACGCCTCGCGGCAGCGCCAGAAGAAAGATGACTAGAACAGCACCAGCCAGTTTAGTTGGCAACATAGCTCGCCCCGACAAGCATTGGATATTGAACACCAAGTGTAGGCGCACGCAGTGAGAGCGCCAGCCACAACAAACTCGCCCAGATCGGAATAGTGATCTATATTTCACAGAATCATTGAAAACGGAGTTCAAACAGATGCGCCCTGCTGTCGCACTTCTGATGCTTTCCCTTGCACCGCTAACACTCGCCGGTGAGGCTGCCGGCACCATCAAAATTAGCCGAGGCGATGCACATATCGTGCGCGGGGGCCAACAATTACCCGCCACGCCCGGCCAGCACGTGGAGGTCAGCGACAGCATCCTGACCGGTAGCGATGGAACGGTAGGTATCACCCTGAACGACGACACCAGACTCACCGCGGGCCCGGACAGCACCCTCGAGCTGCGTCGGTTTGTCTTTGACTCCACCACGCATCAGGGCAGCCTGGACGCGTCAGTCCAGCGAGGCTCTCTCTCTGTCATCTCAGGCAAGATAGCCAAGGCCAGCCCGGAAGCTGTCAGTTTCAGTTCGCCTTCGGTCACTCTCGGTGTACGCGGAACCCGCTTTATTATCAAAGCCGGTCAAGAGGAGAACTGATCTATGTGGGGCTTTCTTCTAATTCCCGCGGCTATGATAGTCGGCGCATTCCTGACCCAGCCAGAGCCGCCACCGCAGCCCACCGACACCATTATTCTGCTGCCAGACGAAGACGGTAGCGTGGGTACGCTCGTCGTTAGTGGTAGTACAGGCCAGACCACGCTCAACTCCGCGTATGCAACGGCCCAGGCGGACAGCGCCGGTGGCCTGTCCGCAGGAACAACCAGCGCCGCCGCTGTAGAAAATGAATTTGGTGCGATGCTGGCCGCGACGCCAGCGGCGCCAAGATCCTTTGTAGTCACCTTCAAATCAGGCTCAGCCGACACCCTCTCCGCCGAATCCCAGGCCGAGGTGGATGAGATAAAACGCTACTTGCTAACCCTGCCAGCGCCGGAGATCCAGGTCATCGGTCACACTGACCGGGTCGGTTCCGTCGAAGACAACGACCGCCTGTCGCGGGCCAGGGCTGATACCGTGAAGCAATTTATTTCAGACGCCGGTGTGACTGCCGTGCGCATAGACAGCAGTGGGCGCGGCGAACGAGAACCGGTTGTAGCCACCGCCGACGGCCGCGCCGAGGCGCGTAACCGGCGGGTAGAAATTCGTGTCCGCTGATTACTGAACAGGACCATGCGTTCGCTACTGGACCTGTTCAGGCAAATCTTCCAATACGGTCGTGGCCGGCCCATCGCGCTGGTCATCCTGACCTGGACCATGTCGGTCAGCGTGATCTCCGAGCTACCCCTGGAACAGGGCACGGCCGAGCTCGCGGGTAACGTCACCGGCGCCTTCACCAAGGCCCGCCAGTTCCTGTTCGACAGCTACCAGAAAAACTACCCACGAAAGCCTCTCTCACAGCCGGTCACCATCGTCGCCATCGACGAGCTAAGCCTGTCAAAAGTCGGCCAGTGGCCCTGGCCCAGAACCAAACTCGCCGCGCTGCTGGATGCCATCGGCAATTACCAGCCGGCAGCAGTGGGCCTGGATATGTACATGCCCGAAGCAGACCAGACCTCGCCGCAGCAACTGGCGCAAGGACTACCTGCTGATACAGATCCGGCAATAGGTGAGGCGCTGCGTCAACTTCCAGATCACGACGCGGTACTCGCAGAATCACTCTACCTGCTGCCCTCGGTGCTCGGCGCAGCGGGATTCGATCACACGTCCTACACAACCAGTGCCGGCATGCGCACCAAACCACTTCTCGTAACAGGCGCGTCTCCGCTGCCACATGTCCGCAAGTTCGAGGCCGTTCTCGCCAGCCTGCCCGAATTACAGGCCGCGGCCTGGGGCCAGGCCATTCTAAGTGTTGACCTGGAGTTCGGGGTTGTCAGGCGTATCCCTCTGGTCGCGGCCATCGGCGACACCGTGGTTCCCGGGCTCCCCATGGAAATGCTGCGCGTGGCTACCGGTGAAAAAGCCATCAGGCTTGATGTGGGCAAGCAGGGTATCAACAGTGTGGCAATCGCCGACCTCGTGGTTCCCACCCAGCCTGCAGGCGATATCTGGCTGCACTTTTCCCGCATCGAAGACACTGTCTCCCGCTACGTCTCCGCTGCAGAGGTGCTCGACGGCACCATCGACCCCAGCATGCTGCAAGGCAAGCTGGTGATGCTCGGGCTCACCGGTTCGGGACTACACGATATGCGCACTACAGCCCTCGGCGAGCTGGTGCCTGGCATAGAGATACAGGCGCAAGTGCTGGAAAGTCTGTTCGACGGCCGCATGATTCTTCGCCCCTGGTGGATGAAATGGCTGGAAACCAGTCTCATTCTTTTTCTAGGCTTACTGCTCATCTGGTATATACCCCGCAGTGAGTCGCCTCTGGCGCGTTTTTTGAGAGCCGTTCCCCGCGCTTCTGCCTGGATAACCCTGAGTATCAACCTGCTGCTCATCGCCTGTGGCTACCTGCTGTTTCGCTATCAGGGAATACTGTTTGACGCATCCTCCTTCTTTATCATCCTGTCGAGTGTTATCGGCAGCCTGATCGCTAGCGCCCTGATTGAAATCGGTCGCGAGGAAGAGCAACGCGCAGCCGAGCAACAGCGTGTGCGAGAAGCAGCCAGCCTGATCGCCGGGGAATTCGCGTTGGCTCTCGACACGCCGATCCACGGCAGCTACATGCACAACCGAAACACCATGCGTCAGCTCACTCACGCACTGGCGAGTGAAGTTGCTCGCCAATCGGGCTACCAACAGGAGATGGCATCGATAGATATAGATGAACTGGCCCGCGCCGCCGAGTACTGCGACCTGGGGTTAGCGCAGGTTTCACCAGCCACCCTGAATAGCAGTGGCTCGCTAAACACCGAACAAAGAGAAGAAATTGCGACCCACGCAGAACTCGGAGCACTGGCTGCAAAAGCGGTGCGCGAAGGCATCGAAAATCGCGGAGGCGGAGACAACGACCCGTCGTTGGCTTTTCTCACGACCCTGGAAGAAGTCGCACGGTCGCATCACGAGAATTGGGACGGCAGCGGATACCCCAACCAGTTAGTAGGAGAGAATATTCCGCTGACCGCACGCATCGTCGCCATCGTCGACACCTGGGAGAGTCTGAGCAGCGACCGACCGTGGCGTGTGCGCCTGACCCGGGAGGCGGCGCTGGAAGTCATCCGATCGGAGTCAGGAAGCAGGTTCGACCCCGAGCTCGTCAATTGTTTTTGCAAAGTGCTGGCGCAAAAATAAAAGTCAGCGCCCACAAAAAAGCCCGGCACAATGGCCGGGCTTTTTTGTGGCTAGATCGGTCGAATAATTATTCGATGATCTTGGCTACAACACCAGCGCCAACTGTACGGCCACCTTCGCGGATCGCGAAGCGCAGGCCTTCTTCCATCGCAATAGGCGCGATCAAAGTGGCAACCATCTGTACGTTGTCACCAGGCATTACCATCTCAACGCCCTCGGGCAGTTCGCATGCGCCGGTAACGTCAGTGGTACGGAAGTAGAACTGCGGACGGTAGCCCTTGAAGAAAGGTGTATGACGACCACCTTCTTCCTTGGACAGAATGTAAACCTCAGCTTCAAACTTGGTGTGAGGGTTTACAGTACCGGGGTGCGCCAGAACCTGGCCACGCTCAACTTCTTCACGCTTGGTGCCACGCAGCAGAATACCGACGTTCTCACCAGCACGACCTTCGTCGAGCAGCTTGCGGAACATCTCAACACCAGTACAAGTAGTGGTCTGAGTGTCCTTGATGCCGATGATTTCAATCTCTTCACCAACCTTGATGATGCCACGCTCTACGCGACCGGTTACAACAGTACCGCGACCGGAGATAGAGAACACATCTTCAACAGGCATCAGGAATGACTGGTCAATAGCACGCTCGGGCTCAGGGATGTAAGAATCCAGAGTCTCAACCAGCTTCTTCACAGCAGTGGTGCCCAGCTCGTTGTCATCTTCGCCGTTCAGCGCCATCAGGGCGGAACCACAGATGATGGGAGTGTCGTCACCGGGGAATTCGTACTGGTCAAGCAGCTCACGCAGCTCCATTTCTACCAGCTCTTTCATCTCTTCGTATTCTTCAGTGTCCGCGCCGCCGCAATCTTCAGCCAGCAGGTCAGCCTTGTTCATGAATACAACGATGTAAGGTACGCCTACCTGGCGAGACAGCAGGATGTGCTCGCGAGTCTGGGGCATGGGGCCATCAGTGGCGCCACAAACCAGGATCGCGCCGTCCATCTGAGCAGCACCGGTGATCATGTTCTTCACGTAGTCGGCGTGTCCAGGACAGTCAACGTGTGCGTAGTGACGATCCGGAGAGTCGTATTCAACGTGGGAAGTCGCGATGGTGATACCACGCTCACGCTCTTCCGGTGCGTTATCGATGCCATCAAAGGCAACCATCTCACCGCCCCATACTTCAGCACAGACGCGAGTCAGGGCCGCTGTCAGGGTAGTTTTACCGTGGTCAACGTGACCGATGGTGCCCACGTTTACGTGGGGCTTAGTACGTTCAAACGTTTCTTTTGCCATTACCAGGCTCCTCTATATCAATGGGCAAAGGATCACTCCACCCAGGTCTTTAAAAACCAAAATGCGGGCCGTATTGAAACTGCCCACGGTTACGAATCTATTACGAATACCGGGAAATAATCGCTTCGGCAACACTGGCCGGCGCTTCTGCATACTTCGCAAATTCCATGGTATAGGTCGCGCGGCCCTGGGTCGCACTGCGCAGATCGGTCGCATAACCGAACATCTCTGCCAGCGGTACATCAGCATTGATCACCTTGCCGGATGGGTTTTCGTCCATTCCGCCAATCAGGCCACGACGGCGGTTGAGGTCGCCCACAACATCGCCCATATTTTCTTCAGGGGTAACGACCTCTACTGCCATGATGGGTTCCAGCAGTACCGCGCCACCCTCCTGCGACAGTTTCTTGGTGGCCAGGCTCCCAGCGATTTTGAACGCCATCTCGTTGGAGTCCACATCGTGGAATGAGCCGTCATAGAGCGTCGCCTTCAGGCCCAGCAGGGGGTAGCCCGCCAGCACACCATTCTGCATCTGCTCTTCAATACCCTTTTGTACTGCGGGAATGTATTCCCTGGGCACAATACCACCGACAATTTCGTTGACGAACTCCAGACCCTCGGCCGTTTCGTCTTCGGCGGGTTCAAACCTGACCCAGACGTGACCATATTGGCCGCGACCGCCAGACTGGCGCACAAATTTACCTTCGATCTCCGAGGTATTACGAATGGCTTCTCGGTACGCCACCTGGGGCTTACCGATGTTGGCTTCAACGCTAAACTCGCGCTTCATCCGATCCACCAGGATATCCAGGTGCAGTTCGCCCATACCCGAAATGATGGTCTGGCCGGTTTCTTCATCTGTTTTGACCCGGAATGAGGGGTCTTCCTGAGCCAGTTTGCCCAGTGCCACGCCCATCTTTTCCTGGTCAGGCTGGGAACGAGGTTCTACCGCCACCGAGATAACCGGCTCGGGAAACTCCATGCGCTCCAGCACAATCGGCTCATTGATATCGCACAGGGTGTCGCCTGTGGTGACATCCTTGAGCCCTACGGCCGCGGCGATGTCGCCCGCCAGTACTTCCTTGATTTCTTCACGGCTGTTGGAGTGCATCTGCACCATACGGCCCACACGCTCTTTTTTCTCTTTTACTGAGTTGAAAACAGCCGTGCCAGACTCCAGTTTGCCGGAGTAAACGCGGAAGAAAGTCAGCGTGCCTACAAAGGGATCGGTAGCAATTTTGAACGCCAGCGCGGAGAAGGGAGCGGTATCGTCCGCCCCACGCGTCGCCGGGGTTTCATCCTTGTCCAGCAGATGCCCTTCAATCGCCTTCACCTCCGTGGGAGAAGGCATAAATTCGATCACGGCATCCAGTACCGCCTGCACACCCTTGTTCTTGAACGCAGATCCACCCAGAACCGGGACGATCTCGTTAGCCAGGGTACGGGCGCGGATGCCCTGCTTGATTTCTTCCTTGGAAAGCTCGCCCTCTTCGAGGTACTTTTCCATGAGCTCGTCATTCGCCTCAGCTGCAGCCTCGACCATGAATTCGCGCATCTCTTCGACCTGATCAATCAGGTCGGCGGGAACTTCGGCGTACTCAAAGGACATGCCTTGATCCGCCTCACTCCACAAAATGGCTTTATTCTCAATCAGGTCAACTACACCTTTGAACTCGTCCTCAGCACCGATAGTCATCTGCAGGGGAACAGCGTTGGCGCCAAGGCGCTCTTTCAACTGTTCCACCACGCTCATGAAATCGGCGCCGGCACGGTCCATCTTGTTGACGAACACCATGCGCGGCACTTCGTACTTGTTCGCCTGGCGCCAGACTGTCTCAGTCTGGGGCTGCACGCCAGAAGACCCACACAGCACTACCACCGCACCGTCCAGAACACGCAGGGAACGCTCCACCTCAATGGTGAAGTCCACGTGTCCTGGGGTGTCGATGATATTGATGCGGTGCTGGTCGAACTGCGCATCCATGCCCTTCCAAAAACAGGTTGTCGCAGCTGAGGTGATAGTAATACCACGCTCCTGCTCCTGTTCCATCCAATCCATGGTGGCCGCACCATCGTGCACCTCACCAATCTTGTGGGACAGGCCTGTATAGAAAAGGACACGCTCTGTGGTCGTGGTCTTACCCGCGTCCACATGAGCACAGATACCGATATTGCGGTATCTGTTGATAGGCGTTTGACGTGCCACGCTGCTTTCCTCGGAAAAAGGTGGTGATTAGAAGCGGTAGTGCGAGAACGCCTTGTTCGCTTCAGCCATGCGGTGAACATCTTCACGCTTCTTCACGGCATTACCTTTGCCCTGGGATGCGTCGATGATCTCGCCGGCAAGACGCTGGCGCATGGACTTCTCGCCACGGCCGCGAGCGTACTCAACCAACCAGCGCATGGACAGAGCCACACGACGAGCCGGACGTACTTCAACGGGCACCTGGTAAGTAGCACCACCCACGCGGCGAGACTTAACCTCTACCATGGGCGCGATGTTTTCCAGCGCTTCGTCGAATGCTTCGAGGGGATCCTTGTTCAGTTTTTCCTGAACAATGTCCAGAGCACCGTAAACGATGGTCTCTGCGACGGATTTCTTACCACTGATCATTACGTGGTTCATGAATTTCGCCAAAGTCACATTGCCAAATTTGGGATCTGGCAGTACTTCGCGCTTGGCGACTACTCTTCTTCTGGGCATATTAGCCTCTCTCTCTTCAGGGTTACCCGAACACCGACCTGCCACAAATGCGGGGGAGGCAGAGGTTCGGCCTTACTTACTTCAATATATAAGCCAGCTTACGCTTAGGGACTTACTTCGGACGCTTGGCACCGTACTTCGAGCGACCGTTGCGACGGTCGGCTACGCCGGAGGTGTCCAGGCTGCCACGCACGGTGTGATAACGCACACCGGGAAGGTCCTTCACACGACCGCCACGAATCAAAACTACACTGTGCTCCTGCAGGTTGTGACCCTCACCACCGATGTACGAGGAAACCTCGTAGCCGTTGGTCAGGCGTACACGACATACTTTACGCAGTGCAGAGTTCGGCTTCTTAGGCGTCGTAGTGTAGACGCGAGTACAAACACCGCGGCGCTGCGGACAGCTTTGCAGGGCAGGTACGTCGCTCTTTTCTAACTTGCGCTTCCTGGGCTTACGAACCAATTGGTTGATCGTTGCCATTCAGATAGAACTCCAAAAAATGTTGTATTTCATGGCCTTATGGCCACTTTCCTGTCTCGAGGGCGAGTTTCCCGCAAATCCTTATCAAAAGGCCACGGGAGACCACCCCAAAAATGAGGAGGCGGCATTCTATAGACGCCCCAACAGGGAGTCAAGCCTATTCACTGCGCCGCAGCCCTATACCTGGGCGTGTTTACGCACCAGGTTATGATAGACATTGTGCAGGCTATCCAGTTGCTCCCGGGACACCTTGGCGTCTGCAGACAGCGACTGGATAGTTCGGTCCAGCTGATACAGCGTTCGCAGTAGCCCCTCGTCCGCCACCAGGCTCTGCATCCAGCAGATGGCCGCCATACGCACACCGGCGCTGACCGGTGTCACCCTGTGTAAGCTGCTCGATGGATAAACCACGGCGGCACCCGCCTCAAGCTTCACTGACTGATGACCAAAATCAGTGGCGATATGCAGCTCTCCACCCTCGTATTCATCCATTTCACTCAGGAACAGGGTCATTGAGACATCGCTGCGCAACACATCCCGAGTGGCGGGTACCCGCATAATCGACGCATCGACGTGATACCCATAGGTTTCACCTTCCACATAGCGGTTAAAGCAGGGCGGGAATATACGGTGGGGCAACGCTGCAGAAACCAACTGAGGCGTGCTGCCCATCCTGCCGAGCAATTCGTTGGCGAGTTGCACCACTGCCGGGTCAGTCGCATCCGCCTGACCATTGCGTTTCACATCAGCCGCCATCCCCTCGGCGGTCTCGCCACCATCGACGAAGGACACGAGATCCAGTTGGCGCCGGTAATCGGCCACCTCGGCTTTGGTCAGTAACTGCTCAATAATCACCATAAGAGCTATTCTCCTATTCGAATGACAGCCAGGGGCGCCGTTTACACGACGCCCAGGCCGCCAGCATCAGAACTGCCAGGTGACGCTCGCCTTCACGCTGCGGGCGTCCCCCAGGTACATAAATGCACCTGAACGGTATGCGGCCGTCCAGTACTCTTCATCCAGTGCATTGCCAACGTTCAGCCGGAAATTCAGGTCTTCCGAGTAGTAGTAGTCTGCAAACAGGTCGTAGACGGTGTAGCTGGGCACGACGACAGAGTAGTCGCCCAGCTCATCGTCATAACCTGCAGCGGAGTCGGGCTGACCACCATACATTTCGCTCTGGTAAGTCGCAGAAGCGCCAAAGGCGAATGCATCACTGGGCTGGTAACGAAGCTGAACATACAGGCTCTCATCAGCAAAGTTGCTCAGAGTGCGGCCTTCATTTTCCTCATCGATAGACTTGAGCACCTCTGAATCCATAATGGTGGCGCTCATCTGGATACTGAGCTGATCGGTAATCGCACCGGTCAGTGAGAATTCGACGCCCTCTACCCTGTTTTTGCCGGTATTAAGGGTGCCCAGCGTTTCATAGTCGCTACCTACATTTTCCATGACATCAGATTTAGTGATCTGGAAGAGCGCCGCGGTGGCGAGCAGCCTGCTATCAAACAGCTCCCACTTGGTGCCGATCTCGACATTCTCAACTCGCTCGGGTTTGGAAGCCCCCACCTGCTCGGGGTCGCCGCACAATCCGCCATAGCCGCAGCTGCCGCCGACATCTGACTCGCCACCGTTGATGTTAGTCGCCGTCGCGTAATTGAAATAGATGTTGCCAATGTCCGACAGGTCATAGCGCATCCCCAAATGACCATTGGTCAGGTCATCTGAATAATCGTAGGCGCTAGCCTCTCCGCGGGACACCACGTCGTTCTGGTAATCAAAGCTGTCCTGACGCAGCCCCAGAAACAGATCCAGATCCTCGGTCAGGGAGAGGACGTTCATCGCATAGAGCGAAACTGTTTCAATCTCCGACTGCGCATCGGTATCCCCTTCCGTGTATTGGCGCTGCATCAGGCTGTTCACGTCGGACACCAACTGACCGCCGCCATCGACCATACAATAGCCTTCCGTAGCACCACGACGCCCGGCAACAATACAGTTGGGATCGCCGTTATAACTGATGTCGTAGACGCCGTTATCGACCTTCTCGTCGGAATACTCCAGGCCGAGGATCCATTTGCTATCCAGACCAAACACGGGCTGATCCCAATTCAGGTTGAACTGGGTGGCCCCATACTCGACTTCCTGCCAACCCTGATGCGTACTGAGATAGACAGTATCGGCGCCTGGCGCCACGGGATCTGACTCGTCGCGCACAGTCCCCCGGGCACCGGTAGTGACATAGCCATTGTCGGTCGAGCCAAAGCGCGTGGCATTGTGGAGGCTCAGGTCTTCATTAAACTCGTAGTTGGTGCGCAGGGTGAACGCCTTCACCTCGGTGTCCAGGAAATCCTCCCGTTGCGCATATACCGGGATGTCTTCCACCGGCTCGCGGGCATCCGAATCGAAATAACTTCCCAGATCGGGGACATCTTCAGCATTCAGGTAATAGGCATCGCCAATAAACGAGAGTTTGTCGGTGGCACCCACGTAACCAGACAGCAGCAAGCCGTCCCGTGAACGCTCAATACCGTCACGATCAGGCACAGTCTCGTCAGCCTTGAGCAGGTTCAGCCGCACTGCGCTGTCTTCAGTAATAGCCATATTGCTGTCGAGCACGACCCGGTAGTAATCGTCAGTGCCCACACCCGCATCGACGTTGTTGAAGCTTTCGTCTGGCGTGGCTTGCTTAGTGATACTGTTCACCGCCCCGCCAGATGAGCCACGACCCGCAAAGGTAGCGCTGGGCCCCTTGGTGATCTCAACCTGCTCAGAGGCAAAGCTCTCTCGAGTCGTCATACCCGGGTCTCGCAGGCCATCAACGAACACATCGCTGCGCGCTTCGTGGCCGCGGATAATATAGCGATCTCCAAAGGCGTTCCCATTTTCGCCCGTACCCAGGGTAATGCCGGCCTGCGCGGATACGATCTGCTTGAGGTCGGTTTTGCCGGAATCCTTAATCTGTTGCTGGGTCAGAATACTCAGTGTCTGCGGCGTGTCACTGAGAGACATCAAGCGCCTCACGTCACCGGAACGCTCCGCCCGATAGGGCGAGGTGGAAATGCCGTAGACTTCAACGATCTCGATCTGCTTTGAGGCGGCCTGTTGCTCACACGTGCCCTCCCCACCCTCGACAGCCTCACTGCAGCTGCTATCGGCGGCCGCGGTAACCGCCAGCGGCGCTGCAGACAGCGCCAGACAAAGTGCTCTTGAACCAAGCACACCTGGATATTTTGTAGATCGGGACATCTCTCACCTTTTCATCGTCATTTTTGGCGGGCCCCTCCGGATGAAAGACCCTGAATAAGCATCAAATGATAATCATTATCGTTTGCATTAGCAATCGCAACGCCCAGCTTTAGAGATGGTAGGAATTTACAGTGATTAGCGCTCCCAAATCGGGGGGTTTTCCTGTACCATCCGGCAAAATTTTTCTGACCAAACTTTGAACGATTGAGAGACCCAATGTCTGACTTATCCCTGTACAGGAATATTGGTATTTTCGCCCACGTTGATGCGGGCAAAACCACCACCACAGAGCGTATCCTGAAGCTCACCGGTAAGATCCATAAAACCGGTGAAGTACACGATGGCGCTGCCACCACCGACTTCATGGAGCAGGAACAGGAGCGCGGCATTACTATTCAGTCTGCGGCTACCACCTGTTTCTGGAAAGACCACCGCCTGAACATCATCGACACTCCAGGACACGTTGACTTCACCGTTGAAGTTTACCGTTCCCTGAAAGTACTCGATGGCGGCGTTGGCGTTTTCTGTGGCTCCGGCGGTGTAGAGCCCCAGTCCGAGACCAACTGGCGCTACGCTAACGAATCAGAAGTTTCACGACTCATTTTCGTCAACAAGCTGGACCGTATCGGTGCCGACTTCTACCGCGTGGTTAAGCAGGTAGAAGACGTACTGGGTGCCAATCCGCTGGTGATGGTGCTGCCCATCGGCCGCGAAGACGACTTTATTGGCGTCGTCGATCTGCTGACTCGCAAGGCACACGTCTGGGCCGACAACGACAACCCCGAAAACTTCGAAATCACCGATGTCCCCGCTGACATGGTTGACGATGTTGAAGAGTGGCGCGAGAAGCTGATCGAAACTGCCGTCGAGCAGGACGATGAGATCATGGAACAGTATCTGGAAGGCAACGAGCCTGCCATGGAAGACATCCAGCGCTGCATCCGCGAAGGTACACGCAAGCTGGACTTCTTCCCCACTTACTGTGGTTCCGCATTCAAAAACAAAGGTGTTCAGTTGGTACTCGACGCCGTTGTCGACTACCTGCCCAGCCCCACCGAAGTTGACGCCCAGCCGCTGACCGACGAAACCGGTGAGCCCACTGGCGAAGTTGCTACGGTTAGTGCCGAAGAGCCCCTACGCGCCCTGGCGTTCAAAATCATGGATGACCGTTTCGGCGCCCTGACCTTCGTACGTATCTACTCCGGCACACTGAACAAGGGTGACACCATCCTCAACTCAGCCACCGGCAAAACAGAACGTATCGGCCGAATGGTTGAGATGCACGCCAACGACCGCAACGAACTTGACGCGGCTCAAGCAGGCGACATCCTCGCGATCGTCGGTATGAAGAACGTACAGACTGGCCACACCCTGTGTGATCAGAAGAACCCCTGCACCCTGGAAGCCATGGTCTTCCCTGAGCCGGTGATCTCCATCGCCGTCGCACCTAAAGACAAGGGTGGCGCCGAAAAAATGGGTATCGCTATCGGCAAGATGGTTGCCGAAGATCCCTCGTTCCGCGTTGAGACCGATGAAGATTCCGGTGAGACCATTCTGCGCGGCATGGGCGAACTGCACCTGGACGTGAAGGTCGACATCCTCAAGCGTACCTACGGCGTTGAGCTGGAAGTTGGTAAGCCACAGGTTGCCTACCGCGAAACCATCACCACGGAAGTGGACGATTCCTACACCCACAAGAAGCAGTCTGGTGGTTCAGGCCAATTCGGTAAGATCGACTACAAGATCAAGCCAGGCGAACCCGGTTCCGGCTTTGCGTTCTCCTCCAGCGTTGTGGGCGGTAACGTACCCAAGGAATTCTTCCCCGCTATTGAGAAAGGCTTCAAGGGCATGATGGGCGAAGGTACCGTCGCCGGCTTCCCCGTTCTGGACGTTGAGATTGAGCTGTACGACGGTGGTTTCCACGCCGTTGACTCCTCGGCCATCGCCTTCGAACTGGCAGCCAGAGGCGCTTTCCGCCAGTCCATGCCCAAGGCCGGTGCACAGCTGATCGAGCCCATCATGAAGGTAGACGTGTTCACTCCAGACGATCACGTTGGTGACGTTATCGGTGACTTGAACCGTCGTCGCGGCATGATCAAGGACCAGGACGCAGGCGCCACTGGCGTTCGCATCAAGGCTGACGTGCCTCTGTCCGAGATGTTCGGCTACATTGGCCACCTGCGTACCATCACTTCAGGTCGTGGTCAGTTCTCCATGGAGTTCAGCCACTACATGCCTTGCCCCGCTAACGTAGCGGAAGAGGTAGTCGCTGAAGTTAAGGAGCGCAAAGCCAAGGGCTAAGCGTTACTCCTCATGAAAAAAGCCGGCTTACGCCGGCTTTTTTTTTGCCTGCACGAAATCAGTCGCTGCCCAGTACAACCACCTTGGCGTCATACACCCTGGGGCTGTCGCAGCTCGCGACACCAGCCATTGTTTGCTGATGCTTCGCGTAGCCTCCACCGTTGGTATAGTTGTGCCAGGCTTCTCCCAGTTCCCCGTAATTATCGAAACTCACCACTGAGTAATAGTCGAATTTGATGTCACTAAACCCGAACACGGGATACATCAGCCAGGCCTGACCCTTGCCTCCCATGTCGGCCATCATCGAGGAAAACTTCTTGTGCGCTTCGAAGGCCTTGCGTGAGTCACTGCCCTCTTCCAACGTGCAGCTGGAGAACCAGACAATACCATCGCTCTTGGGTGGCCCTTTAGGTGCATGCACAGGCACGGAGGACACCAGTGAATGACTGCAGTCGATGACGTCTCCAAAATCTTCGCCGATGCCGTCATTTCCGCTCATCCAGTTATCCATGCCCTTGCCCATTTCTGCGCCAGTTGCCCAGGAGCCAATCCAGCCTACATCGAATTCGCCGTCGTTCTGCCGGAATTGGGGTGAAATTGTCCAGGCGCTATAACTGCCATCATTCTTCTTCGACCACTTTGCAAATCTCTTATTAACGCTATCGAGGTCCTTCCAGCCCTTGTCTTCCTTGAAGGTGCAAGCGAACAATTCTACCGGCACAACTGCCGGCGCCTTGTCCTGAGCCATAGCCCCGAGTGGAGAAAGTCCCGCCGCGAATGTTACCGCTACTGCTATTGTTCTGATTTTCATAGAGCTTTCCTCTTTTGCATGGGTATGCGATTTATCGGACGGAGAGGAAAAAAGAAGTAACGCAGCGCTTTCAAGACGCAGGTCTCCATCCAGGTTTTAAACCCCGGGTGGACGTCCCTGCCCCGAATACGCCTTTATCAGGCTAGTCCAAGCAGGGAATTGTTCAAGTGTCGACATCCCTATAGCAACGCGCAGAAAAAAGGGGCGATGAGTTTCCTCATCGCCCCTTCGATAGGGAGTACAGCGTGACTTAGCTGTCCGCTTGCAGCGCCTCGGTGAGTGCCGCTTCGATTTCCTGAGCAGAAACTGCCATATCGGAATCCGCTTCGCGGTTGCGCTTACGCTCTTCGTGGTAAGCAAGACCAGTACCGGCAGGAATCAGGCGGCCAACGACCACGTTTTCCTTCAGGCCGCGCAGGTAATCGCGCTTACCGGTTACTGCAGCTTCGGTCAGCACGCGAGTAGTCTCCTGGAAGGAGGCCGCGGAGATGAAGCTCTCGGTAGCCAGCGAGGCCTTGGTGATACCCAGAAGCTCGCGCTCGCCAGCGGCAGGCACAAGGCTCTCGGCCAACAGGCGCTCGTTCTCTTCCAACAGAGTCGTGTACTCGACCTGCTCGCCCTTGATCAGGGTGGAGTCGCCGCTGGAAGTAATGATCACCTTACGCAGCATCTGGCGAACAATCACCTCGATGTGCTTATCGTTGATCTTCACACCCTGCAGGCGGTAAACCTCCTGGATCTCATTGACGATGTACTTGGCCAGTTCTTCGATACCTTTGAGGCGCAGAATATCGTGGGGGCTGGGTGGGCCTTCAGAGACCACTTCACCCTTATCCACAAACTCACCCTCGAAGACACTCATGATGCGCCACTTGGGAATCAGCACTTCGTAGTGATCGCTGCCATCGGCCATCGGCTTGCCATCGGTCGGTGTAATCACCAGACGACGCTTGCCCTTGGTTTCCTTGCCGAAAGAAACGGTGCCGGAGATCTCTGCCAGGATGGCAGGTTCTTTCGGCTTACGCGCTTCGAACAGATCGGCAACACGGGGCAGACCACCGGTGATATCACGGGTCTTGGAACCTTCCTGCGGGATGCGGGCGATAACGTCACCCGCGCCGATCTTGGCACCGTCTTCCATGCTCACCATTGCAAGCGCAGGCAGGAAGTAGTGGGCCGGTACGTTGGTACCTGCCAGACACAATTCCTCGCCCTTATCGTCAACCAGAGTCACGGCGGGACGGATATCCTTGCCTGCAGCGGGACGCTCTGCCGGATCGGTCACAGAGATAGAGGACAGACCAGTCAATTCGTCAGTCTGACGCCTGATGGTAATACCCTCTTCCATACCGCTGAACTTCACAGTACCAGCCACCTCGGTGATGATCGGGTGTGTATGGGGATCCCAGTTGGCAACGATGGCGCCAGCGGCCACTTCCTCGTTGTCCTTGACCTTGAGTACGGCACCGTAGGGCAGCTTGTAACGCTCACGCTCCCGGCCGCGGGTATCGAGCAGCGACAGCTCACCGGAGCGGCTCACTGCCACCAGGTTACCGTCAGTGTTCTCTACCGTCTTGAGGTTGTGAATACGAACGGTACCGTCGTTCATTACCTGGATGTTGTCCTGGGCAGTTGCCCGGGATGCCGCACCACCAATGTGGAAGGTACGCATGGTCAGCTGGGTACCGGGTTCACCGATAGACTGGGCTGCCACAACACCGATTGCCTCGCCCATGTTCACGCGATGACCGCGTGCCAGGTCGCGACCGTAACAGGCGCTACAGATACCGTGACGGGTTTCACAAGTAATCGGGGAGCGAACCTCGATCTCGTCGATGCTCATCTCTTCCAGACGCTTGATCCACAACTCGTCCAGCATGGTGCCTGCAGTGATAGCGATCTCGTCTTCGGAACCAGGCTTCATCACATCGCGAGCCACAATACGGCCCAGCACCCGGTCACCCAGGGATTCAATGATGTCACCACCGTCGATAACCGGAGTCATCAGCAGGCCGGCGTCTGTGCCGCAATCGTCTTCAGTCACTACCAGATCCTGGGCGACGTCTACCAGACGACGGGTCAGGTAACCGGAGTTCGCGGTCTTCAGAGCGGTATCCGCCAGACCCTTACGAGCACCGTGAGTAGAGATAAAGTACTGCGACACGTTCAGGCCTTCACGGAAGTTCGCCACAATGGGCGTTTCAATGATAGAGCCATCCGGCTTCGCCATCAGGCCGCGCATACCGGCGAGCTGACGGATCTGGGCGGGCGAACCACGTGCGCCAGAATCAGCGTAGATGTAGACGGAGTTAAACGACGCCTGCTCTTCTTCCTCGCCATCGCGGTTAATCACTGTCTCTTTGGACAGGCCTTCCATCATCGACTTGGAGATCAGGTCGTTGGCGCGGGACCAGATATCGATCACCTTGTTGTACTTCTCGCCCTGGGTTACCAGGCCGGCTGCGTACTGCTGTTCGATTTCCTTCACTTCGGCTTCGGCGTGCTCGATCAGCACTGCCTTTTCCTCGGGAATTTCGAAGTCGTTTACGCCGATAGACGCACCGGAGCGAGTGGAGTACTCGTAGCCGGTGTACATCAGCCGGTCAGCGAAGATAACCGTCGCCTTCAGGCCTACCGCACGGTAGCACTGGTTGATGATCCGGGAGATAGGCTTTTTGGCCATGTCCTGGTTCACCATGTCAAAGGCGATACCGGCGGGAACAATCTCCCACAACAGTGCACGGCCGACAGTCGTCTCTGCGACAAAGGTGCGGGTGATGGGGTCGCCCTCATCCTGAACCACTGTCTCGGTTA
This sequence comes from Halioglobus maricola, assembly GCF_009388985.1. NCBI lineage: Bacteria > Pseudomonadati > Pseudomonadota > Gammaproteobacteria > Cellvibrionales > Halieaceae > Halioglobus > Halioglobus maricola. Next base: position 713,917 of record NZ_CP036422.1, on the reverse strand, counting down.
CACGAACGCGGACGCGAGCCTGCAGGTGCACGTGACCAGCCACGTAGGCGCGATGCACTTCGGAAACGTCGGCAAACAGTGTGCCCTCGCCCTTGGCATTAATGCGCTCGCGGGTCATGTAGTACAGACCCAGTACCACGTCCTGGGAAGGTACGATGATGGGCTCACCGTTGGCGGGCGACAGGATGTTGTTGGTAGACATCATCAAGGCGCGCGCTTCCAGCTGGGCTTCCAGGGTCAGCGGTACGTGTACCGCCATCTGGTCGCCGTCGAAGTCAGCGTTGTAGGCGGCACAAACCAGCGGGTGCAGCTGGATCGCCTTACCTTCAATCAGTACCGGCTCAAAGGCCTGGATACCGAGACGGTGAAGCGTCGGTGCACGGTTCAGCAGCACGGGGTGCTCACGGATAACCTCGGCGAGGATATCCCACACTTCCGGCGGTTCGCGCTCGACCATTTTCTTGGCGGCTTTAATGGTAGTTGCCAGGCCACGAGCCTCAAGCTTGCCGAAAATGAACGGCTTGAACAGTTCAAGCGCCATCTTCTTGGGCAGGCCACACTGATGCAGACGCAGGGTGGGACCAACCACGATCACGGAACGACCGGAGTAGTCCACGCGCTTACCGAGCAGGTTCTGACGGAAACGACCCTGCTTACCCTTGATCATGTCAGCCAGTGACTTGAGGGGGCGCTTGTTAGAGCCTGTGATGGCACGTCCGCGACGGCCGTTGTCCAACAGCGCGTCTACAGATTCCTGCAGCATGCGCTTCTCGTTGCGCACGATGATATCGGGCGCGTTGAGGTCCAGCAGACGCTTCAGACGGTTGTTACGGTTGATCACCCGGCGATACAGATCGTTGAGGTCGGAAGTCGCAAAACGACCACCGTCCAACGGTACCAGCGGACGCAGATCCGGCGGCAGCACGGGCAGCTCGTTCAAGACCATCCACTCGGGCTTGTTGCCGGAGTTGGCGAAAGCTTCCATCAGCTTCAGGCGCTTGGACAGCTTCTTGATCTTGGTCTCGGAATTAGTGGCCGGGATCTCTTCACGCAAGGTGGCGATCTCGTGATTCAGGTCCAGCTGAATCATCAGGTCCTGGACAGCTTCGGCACCCATCTTGGCAGCGAATTCGTCACCGAATTCTTCCATCGCTTCGTAGTACTGCTCATCGGACAGCAACTGGCCCTGCTCCAGGGTAGTCATACCCGGGTCAGTTACCACGTAGCTTTCGAAGTAGAGTACACGCTCGATGTCGCGCAGGGTCATGTCCAGCAGCAGGCCGATGCGGGATGGCAGTGACTTCAGGAACCAGATGTGAGCAACGGGGCTCGCCAGCTCGATGTGGCCCATGCGCTCACGGCGAACTTTCGCCAGCGCAACTTCAACGCCACACTTCTCACAAATCACACCACGGTGCTTCAGGCGCTTGTACTTGCCGCACAGACACTCGTAGTCCTTCACCGGGCCAAAGATCTTGGCACAGAACAGGCCATCACGTTCCGGCTTGAATGTCCGGTAGTTAATGGTTTCGGGCTTTTTCACTTCACCAAAGGACCAGGAGCGGATCATCTCCGGGGAAGCTAGGCCGATGCGTATGGCATCGAACTCATCTGTCTGGCCCTGGGCTTTAAGCAGATTTAGTAGGTCTTTCAAGGCTATTCCTCCACGTATTCGTTGTTGGCCAGTTACTCGCTTTCGAGCTCGATATCGATCCCGAGGGAACGAATTTCCTTAACCAACACATTGAAGGACTCGGGCATGCCCGGCTCCATCCGATGGTCACCATCAACAATGTTCTTGTACATCTTGGTCCGGCCGGCGACGTCATCCGACTTAACGGTCAACATCTCCTGCAGGGTGTACGCTGCACCGTAGGCCTCCAGGGCCCACACTTCCATCTCACCGAAGCGCTGGCCACCGAACTGTGCCTTACCACCCAGCGGCTGCTGAGTAACGAGGCTGTAAGAACCAGTGGAACGGGCGTGCATCTTGTCATCCACCAGGTGGTTCAGCTTCAGCATGTACATATAACCAACCGTTACAGGACGATCGAAAGAATCGCCGGTACGGCCGTCGTACAAAGTGAACTGACCACTGTCAGGCAGGTCGGCAAGTTTCAACAGGTCCTTGATCTGGGATTCCGCTGCACCGTCAAATACAGGGGTTGCCATGGGCACACCACCAGACAGGTTGCGGGCCAGTTCAAAGACTTCCTCGTCGCTGAAAGACTTGATGTCTTCTACGCGACCAGCTCCGTTGTTGTAGATTGCCTCGAGGAACTTGCGTACCTCGGCGACTTTCTTCTGCTCTTCGATCATGACGTTGATCTTGTCGCCAAGACCTTTCGCTGCCATACCCAGGTGCGTTTCAAGGATCTGACCCACGTTCATACGCGACGGTACACCCAGTGGGTTGAGCACGATATCTACCGGCTCGCCGTTCTCGTCGTAGGGCATGTCCTCGACCGGCATGATCACGGAGATCACACCCTTGTTACCGTGACGTCCAGCCATCTTGTCACCGGGCTGAATGCGACGTTTGATTGCCAGGTAAACCTTGACGATCTTGAGTACGCCAGGCGCCAGGTCATCGCCGGATTGCAGTTTGCCTTTCTTGTCTTCGAACCGCTCTTCCAGCAGTTTTTCCTGCTCAACAAGCTGACGCTGGGCAGAGGCCAGGGCGTCGTTCAGTTCGCTTTCAGACAGCTTCAGCTTGAACCACTGCTCGCGATCCAGTTCGCTCAGAACTTTCTCGGTAAGCTTGGTGCCCTTGGTCAGGCCGGCGCCAGAGACGGTGGCCTTGTTCTTGATCAGGTTAGCCAGACGCGCGAAGGTCGCTTCTTCGAAGATACGGAACTCTTCTTTCAGGTCCTTGCGGTATTCGTCCAGCTGGTGCTTCTCGATCTGCAGGGCGCGGGCGTCCTTCTCGAGACCATCGCGGGTGAACACCTGAACGTCGATTACCGTACCCTTGGTGCTGGAAGGCACACGCTGGGAGGTATCTTTAACGTCCGAGGCCTTCTCGCCGAAGATGGCACGCAGCAGTTTCTCTTCCGGCGTCAGCTGGGTTTCCCCTTTGGGGGTTACCTTGCCTACCAGAATGTCGCCAGCCTCTACCTCGGCACCGATGTAAACGATGCCGGATTCGTCCAGCTTGGCCAGTGCGCTCTCACCAACATTGGGGATGTCTGAGGAAATTTCCTCGGGCCCAAGCTTGGTGTCACGCGCAATACAGGTCAGCTCCTGGATGTGAATAGTGGTGAAGCGATCTTCTTTCACCACCCGCTCGGAGACGAGGATGGAATCCTCAAAGTTGTAACCGTTCCAGGGCATGAATGCGATACGCATGTTCTGGCCAAGAGCGAGCTCGCCCATATCGATGGACGGGCCGTCTGCCAGAATGTCGCCGCGACCAACAGCATCACCGGTCTTTACGATCGGGCGCTGGTTGATGCAGGTGTTCTGGTTAGAACGGGTGTATTTGGTCAGGTTGTAAATATCAACCGGCGCCTCGTCGACACCCACGTCCTTGTCGTTAACACGTACCACAATGCGGCTGGCGTCGACGGAGTCGATGACACCGGCACGCTTGGCCACCACGCAGACACCGGAGTCAGCGGCAACATGGCGCTCCATACCGGTACCTACCAATGGCTTATCACTCACCAGTGTGGGTACAGCCTGGCGCTGCATGTTCGAGCCCATCAGGGCGCGGTTCGCGTCATCGTGCTCGAGGAACGGGATCAGTGCTGCCGCCACGGACACTACCTGCTTGGGGGAGACGTCCATGTAATCGACGTCTTCCGCAGTCTTCAGCGTGTTCTCGTTGAGGTGACGTACGTTGATCAGGTCTTCAACAAAGTTGTTTTTCTTGTCCAGCGGCGCAGAAGCCTGGGCAATCACGTGCTCAGCTTCGTTAATCGCAGACAGGAATTCGATATCGTCGGTCACAACACCGTCCACCACCTTGCGGTAGGGGCTTTCAAGGAAACCGTACTCGTTGGTACGAGCGTAGGTCGCCAGTGAGTTGATCAATCCGATGTTCGGGCCTTCAGGGGTTTCAATCGGACAGACGCGACCATAGTGGGTCGGGTGTACGTCGCGAACCTCAAAGCCAGCGCGTTCACGAGTCAGGCCACCTGGGCCGAGAGCCGATACGCGACGCTTGTGAGTTACCTCAGACAGCGGGTTGTTCTGGTCCATAAACTGGGACAGCTGGCTGGAGCCGAAGAACTCCTTGACTGCCGCAGAAACCGGCTTGGCGTTGATCAAGTCTTGCGGCATGAGGCCTTCGCTCTCTGCCATCGACAGGCGTTCCTTGACGGCACGCTCGACGCGCACAAGGCCAACGCGGAACTGGTTTTCGGCCATTTCACCCACAGAGCGCACGCGGCGATTACCCAGGTGGTCGATATCATCGACAATGCCTTTACCGTTCCGGATAGACACGAGGGTAGACAGTACTGCAACGATGTCTTCTTTATCCAGGATGCCTTCGCCGGTCACTTCATCACGACCCAGACGACGGTTGAACTTCATCCGGCCAACCGCAGACAGGTCATAACGGTCGGAGGAGAAAAACAGATTCTGGAACAGGTTTTCAGCCGACTCCTTGGTGGGCGGCTCACCGGGGCGCATCATACGGTAGATTTCTACCAGCGCTTCCAGTTCATTGCGTGTTGTGTCCAGGCGCAGTGTGTCGGAGATGAACGGACCACAGTCCAGCTCATTGGTGTACAAGGTCTTGATTTCCTTGACGCCAGCTTCGTCCAATTGGGCCAGTACTTCTTCAGACAGCTCGGTGTTGCACTCAACCAGAATCTCGCCGGTTTTCTCGTCGACGACATTCTTGGCCAGGGAGCGACCGTTGAGGTATTCCGCAGGTACTTCCAGCTCGGTGATGTTGGCTTTTTCCAACTCACGGATGTGGCGTGCAGTAATACGACGACCTTGTTCTACCACGACCTTCTTACCGGCCTTGATATCAAAGGCGGCGACGTCCCCGCGCAAGCGCTCGGGAATCAAGGTCATGGTGAAGTTACCTTCCCCATCGGGGTGGAAGGTGTTCGCGTCGTAGAACATGTCGAGGATTTCCTCGGCCTGGTAACCCAGGGCGCGCAACAATACCGTCGCCGGCAACTTGCGGCGGCGATCGATACGCACGTAAACCATGTCTTTGGGATCGAACTCAAAGTCCAGCCAGGAACCACGGTAGGGAATCACCCGGGCGCTGTACAGCAGCTTGCCAGATGAGTGAGTCTTGCCCTTGTCGTGGTCGAAGAATACACCGGGCGAACGGTGCAACTGGGACACGATGACACGCTCGGTACCATTGATGACGAAGGTACCGTTGTCAGTCATCAGGGGTATCTCCCCCATGTAGACTTCCTGTTCCTTGATGTCCTTGATGGTCTTGTTGGACGAGTCCTTATCGTAAATGATCAGGCGCACTTTCACTCGCAGGGAGCAGGAGTAAGTCACACCGCGCAGCTGACATTCGTTGACGTCAAATACAGGAGTGCCCAGTGCGTAATCTACGTATTCCAGCGCAGCGTTACCGGAGTAGCTGACAATGGGGAATACGGATTTGAAAGCCGCGTGCAGGCCATAGGCGCCGCGCTTATCAAGTGGAACACCCTGCTGGGTAAATTTACGGTATGAATCGAGTTGAATCGCTAGCAGGTAAGGAACGTCCATTACCTTCGGCAGCATGCCGAAATCTTTGCGAATGCGCTTTTTCTCAGTGTACGAGTATGCCATCAGTACTCCCCAGCTTGTTTAAAATCTTGCCCGCATGAAGCGGGAAAAGGCCGGTGGGCTTCCGCTCCACCAGCCTTGTCCTTGTCCGGCCACCCGTGGTGGCTCGGACGATTGCAGAACTTACTTGAGTTCTGCAGCGCCGCCGGCTTCTTCCAGCTGCTTCTTGATGTCTTCGGCTTCGTCTTTGCTTGCGCCTTCCTTGATGGGGGAAGGTGCGCCGTCGACCAGGCCCTTGGCTTCTTTCAGGCCAAGACCAGTTACTGCACGTACTACTTTGATGACGTTAACTTTCTTGTCACCAGCAGAAGTCAGAACCACGTCAAACTCGGTCTGTTCTTCTGCAGCAGCACCAGCGTCGCCGCCAGCAGCAGCCGGTGCAGCAGCAACAGCTGCAGCAGCGGTAACACCAAACTTCTCTTCCATTGCTTCGATGAGCTCAACAACTTCCATTACGCTCATTTCTGCAATTGCATTCAAAATGTCTTCTTTAGACATGACTTTCGTCTCCTATCTAGCTGATAAAATATTCGGGAGGGGGCTTACGCCGCCGCTTCCTTCTGATCGCGTACTGCTGCGAGTGTGCGAACCAGTTTTCCAGGTACTTCGTTCATGGTCTGTACCAGCTTGGTTGCCGGCGCTTGCATAACACTCATCAACATAGAGAGTGCCTGATCGCGCGTAGGCAGCTTAGCCAGAACATCCAATTGCTCAGCACCCAGCATCTGGCCACTTACCGCCAATGCTTTAACTTCAAATTCTTCGTTGTCTTTCGCGAAGTCTTTAAAGATTCGTGCTGCTGCGCCCGGGTCTTCCATAGAAAAACCGAACAGGGAGGGACCGGCCAGAGTGTCATTAACACACTCGTAATCAGTTCCTTCCAAAGCTCGCTTGGCCAGGGTGTTGCGTACTACACGCAGGGTCACCTGGTTTTCACGCGCTTCTTTGCGCAGAGCAGTCATGCCGTCTACCTCAACACCGCGGGCATCCGCGATAACGAGGGACAGTGCACTGGTGGCTGTCTCGTTAACTTCAGCTACGATCGCTTTCTTGTCTTCGAGTCCTATTGCCACTGGATATACTCCTGGGTTGCTTTACATGTGTACTTACAAATCTATGCAAGTACTGCTCGCGTGGTGAACACTTTCACCATCTGCGTAGGCTTTGGCTCTGCTCCGAAGAGCTCACCGCGATTAAACCGCCACTGATAAACCGCATCAGCTTTGGCACCTACGGTCTTTGATGGTCTTTAGTTCTCAGCTAGTGGGCTCGCGCCCTGCCTTGTCCAAAGACCTCAAAGTGGACCGGTTGAAACCTGTGGGTTCGCTCCGATCTACCGCTTCTCCTTCCGTGGAAAAGCCTTGAGAAACCGCCCTTTTTGGGGGCGGCTCAACAATTATCCTTCCAACGACGCCTGGTCGATAACTACACCTGGGCCCATAGTGGTGCTCAGGGAGATTTTCTTCATGTAGATACCCTTGGCTGCAGCGGGCTTGCCCTTTCTCAGGTCAGCCAGTACTGCTTCCAGGTTGCCGCGAATGGCGTCCAGTTCGAAATCGATCTTGCCGATTCCGCCGTGAACGATGCCATTCTTGTCGGTGCGGTAACGCACCTGGCCGGCCTTGGCGTTATTAACCGCAGTCTCAACATCGGGAGTCACGGTGCCAGTCTTGGGGTTAGGCATCAGGCCGCGGGGACCCAGTACCTGGCCCAGCTGGCCAACAACGCGCATGGCGTCGGGAGAGGCTATGACAACATCGAAGTCCATCATGCCGCCCTTGATTTGTTCCGCCAGGTCTTCCATGCCTACCAGGTCAGCGCCGGCAGCCTTGGCCTTCTCAGCAGCATCACCCTGGGTGAAAACCGCTACGCGAACGTCGGAACCGGTGCCGTGAGGCAGCGTGGTTGCGCCGCGAACAGCCTGGTCAGATTTACGCGCGTCGATACCCAGATTCACCGCGACTTCAACAGTCTCGTTGAACTTGGCAGTCGCCAGTTCCTTGAGCATGCTTACTGCTTCTTCCAGCGGGTAAGCCTTCTCAGGGTTAACTTTTTCCTTGAACGCCTTCTGGCGCTTGCTCAGCTTGGCCATCTTAGTTCACCCCTTCAGTATCGATACCGGCACTGCGGGCAGATCCGGCGATAGTGCGCACAGCAGCGTCCATGTCAGCAGCCGTCAGGTCAGGCCACTTCATGTTAGCGACTTCTTCCAGTTGCTCACGGTTCACCTTGCCAACCTTGGTGGTGTTGGGGGTGCCGGAGCCCTTCTTGATCTTGGCGACTTTGCGCAGCAGAACAGAAGCCGGAGGCGTCTTCTTGATAAAGGTAAATGAACGGTCGCCATACACAGTAATGACAACAGGAATCGGCAGACCGGGCTCAGTGCCCTGGGTCTCGGCGTTGAACGCCTTACAGAATTCCATGATGTTCACACCGTGCTGACCCAGAGCCGGACCCACGGGGGGGCTTGGGTTGGCCTGACCAGCAGGCACTTGCAGCTTGATATAAGCTTCGACTTTCTTAGCCATTAGTTTACTCCCGGGTTCAAACGTCTTTTCGGCTGGCGCCTACTATGACTCCCCATTAAGTTACTTTCGTCCATCCCGCTTGCGCGGGGCAGACACTAACAAATCAGGCCTTCTCGACCTGACCAAATTCCAGCTCCACCGGAGTGGATCGTCCGAAAATGAGGACCGCCACATTCAGGCGACTCTTCTCGTAATTGACCTCTTCCACGACTCCGTTGAAGTCGTTGAAGGGACCATCGATAACCCGCACCATCTCGCCGGGCTCGAACAATGTCTTGGGACGCGGCGCTTCCACACCGTCTTCCACGCGCTGCAGAATAGCTTCAGCCTCTGCCTCGGTAATCGGGGCCGGGGCATCAGCCTTGCCGCCGATGAAACCCATCACGCGAGGGGTTTCCTTGACCAGGTGCCAGGTCTCGTCAGCAAGTTCCATCTGCACCAGCACGTAGCCGGGGAAGAACTTGCGCTCGCTGCGACGCTTCTGACCGCCACGCATCTCAACCACTTCTTCAGTGGGAACCAGGACTTCGCCAAAACGGTCCTGCATGTTGTGCAGTTCGATGCGCTCTTTCAGGGCAGTCGCGACTTTCTTCTCATAACCGGAATAGGCGTGAACTACATACCAACGCATTGACATCGCTAACCCTTCTACCTGTCTTTACCCAATTGCCAGCGACACCAGCCAACCCAGGAAGCTATCCAAGCCCCAGAGCAGCAGCGCCACCAACAACACAAATACCACCACGATCATCGTGGTTTGCACAGTTTCCTGACGCGTAGGCCAGACAACCTTGCGAATCTCGGTACGCGAACCTTTCACCAGTGCCCAGAAAGCCGCACCTTTGGCGGTTTGCAAGGCTACCAGAGCAGCAACAATTCCGAGCGCAACAATACCCAGCACGCGGTAAAGCAGTGACTGGTCTGCGTACATACTGTTGCCGACAACCGCTACGCCTATCAGGGCGAAGACAACAAGCCACTTCAGCCCATCGAAACGGCTCGCGCTAGTTTCAGCACTCATTCATATATCCTTTTCTGCAGGCCCGGCTTTAGCCGCGCATAACGCACCGAAGGAGCGCCTACAGTTATTTCCAATGCAAAGCGCCCGATCGGCGCCCCTGCCATAAAATGGCAGGCCAGGAGGGAATCGAACCCCCAACCTGCGGTTTTGGAGACCGCTGCTCTGCCAATTGAGCTACTGGCCTAATTCTTTCATTTAGACGACGAAGCCGAACTGCTCTTTCAAGCGGTTCGGCTTGGTCTGACTCGTGGCGGCAACCGAAGTTCCCGCCGCGAAGATCAACGATTACTCGATGATTTTAGCTACAACACCAGCGCCAACTGTACGGCCACCTTCGCGGATCGCGAAGCGCAGGCCTTCTTCCATCGCAATAGGCGCGATCAAAGTGGCAACCATCTGTACGTTGTCACCAGGCATTACCATCTCAACGCCCTCGGGCAGTTCGCATGCGCCGGTAACGTCAGTGGTACGGAAGTAGAACTGCGGACGGTAGCCCTTGAAGAAAGGTGTATGACGACCACCTTCTTCCTTGGACAGAATGTAAACCTCAGCTTCAAACTTGGTGTGAGGGTTTACAGTACCGGGGTGCGCCAGAACCTGGCCACGCTCAACTTCTTCACGCTTGGTGCCACGCAGCAGAATACCGACGTTCTCACCAGCACGACCTTCGTCGAGCAGCTTGCGGAACATCTCAACACCAGTACAAGTAGTGGTCTGAGTGTCCTTGATGCCGATGATTTCAATCTCTTCACCAACCTTGATGATGCCACGCTCTACGCGACCGGTTACAACAGTACCGCGACCGGAGATAGAGAACACATCTTCAACAGGCATCAGGAATGACTGGTCAATAGCACGCTCGGGCTCAGGGATGTAAGAATCCAGAGTCTCAACCAGCTTCTTCACAGCAGTGGTGCCCAGCTCGTTGTCATCTTCGCCGTTCAGCGCCATCAGGGCGGAACCACAGATGATGGGAGTGTCGTCACCGGGGAATTCGTACTGGTCAAGCAGCTCACGCAGCTCCATTTCTACCAGCTCTTTCATCTCTTCGTATTCTTCAGTGTCCGCGCCGCCGCAATCTTCAGCCAGCAGGTCAGCCTTGTTCATGAATACAACGATGTAAGGTACGCCTACCTGGCGAGACAGCAGGATGTGCTCGCGAGTCTGGGGCATGGGGCCATCAGTGGCGCCACAAACCAGGATCGCGCCGTCCATCTGAGCAGCACCGGTGATCATGTTCTTCACGTAGTCGGCGTGTCCAGGACAGTCAACGTGTGCGTAGTGACGATCCGGAGAGTCGTATTCAACGTGGGAAGTCGCGATGGTGATACCACGCTCACGCTCTTCCGGTGCGTTATCGATGCCATCAAAGGCAACCATCTCACCGCCCCATACTTCAGCACAGACGCGAGTCAGGGCCGCTGTCAGGGTAGTTTTACCGTGGTCAACGTGACCGATGGTGCCCACGTTTACGTGGGGCTTAGTACGTTCAAAAGTTTCTTTTGCCATTACGACAATCTCCTGTTTACGCCGGCCGTAGCCGTGTCAACCACTTAGTTAAAAACCTAACAAAAACAAACACTAAAAGCAGAAATGGAGCTCATAACCGGATTTGAACCGGTGACCTCTTCCTTACCAAGGAAGTGCTCTACCGACTGAGCTATATGAGCCTCAAGCTTCCAACTCTGGAGCGGGTAGCGGGGATCGAACCCGCATCATCAGCTTGGAAGGCTGAGGTTCTACCATTGAACTATACCCGCGGCACCGCAAAATCTAACTTTTATGCCCTTTCGGGTCTTATTTCCGAACCAGATCCCTGGCTCGTCAAAATATGGTGGAGGGGGGTGGATTTGAACCACCGAAGCTTTCGCGTCAGATTTACAGTCTGATCCCTTTGGCCACTCGGGAACCCCTCCAGAAGGCGGCATATTGTCCGGATGACCACCCCTGATGTCAACCGCTTATCCCAATAAAAATATCGACTTACACACACTTTCTGAGCCGCCCTGAAATACCGCTTCAGGCGCTCTTCTACCGCAGCCATGGGCCCGCAAGATAGAGCAAAGTCGAGAGAGAAAAACGGAGCTGGAATGGAGCTGGCGAGAGGAATCGAACCCCCGACCGGCTGATTACAAATCAGCTGCTCTACCTACTGAGCTACGCCAGCCAAATCCAAACCTGTGAGATAGGTATATATAGAAGGAAGAGCCTTCAAAATATGCACCTCTCTCAACGGCGGGCAATTCTATGTGAAGGGATGTGGGGATGCAATAGTTTTGGGAGCTACCGGGTAGAAAGTTGCCGTTTTATGCCCTTGCTCCCGGGCCTCGGCTGGTCTAGCTTATATAGTGCTCACGACGTCCCACCGCCGAGGATAATAGTAATGCACACTCCCATGAAAATTTTCCCGTTAAGCGCCATCGCCCTGGGCATGGCATTCGCCCAACACGCAAACGCCCAGTCCTACCAGTTTACTAACTGCGATGCCGAAGGCCGGCTGGGTCCAGGCCAGAGTGATTGCAACACAGAATACGCTGGCACCACGCTGGAGAGCACTGTCACCGTTAGTGGCGGCATCCAGGCCTGGGTTGTTCCTGAAACGGGCACCTACCTTATTGAAGCTGACGGCGCGGCCGGCGGCACCCAGCAGTACTCGGGAGAAGAAGGCAGCGGTACACCCTCTCCCGGCGGCTTCGGCGCCAGCCTACAGGGTACATTTGAACTGACAGCTGGCGAGACATTACATGTGCTGGTAGGCCAGATGGGCGGCGACACGCAACAGGATGTCGAAACTGACGACGACTGGGAAAATGCCGCACCCGGGGGCGGTGGCGGTACCTTCGTCTACCGCAACTCGGCCGACCCACTCCCACTACTGGCTGCCGGTGGCGGCGGTTCGGGCTCCAACTGTGAAGTCGTAGATACAAGCCTGCAGAATGCCAGCCTGACGACCGGCGGCAACAAAGCCTCGGGAGTCAACGGAGACACCGTGGACAACGGTGGTGCTGGCGGCAACGGGGGTTTGGGTAATTATCCATTTGAAGGCGGCAGCAGCTACTGGGCGGGAGCGGGAGCTGGCTGGCTCACCGACGGAACTGGCGGCCATAACCCAACGGACTACGACTATCGCGGCGACCCAGCAAATGAGTACGATACAACAGCCGTAGGTGATGGCGGACGCTCCCCCAGAAATGGCGGCGAGGGAGGATTACGCGGATACGATGACAACGACGAAGGTGGCGATGGAGGCTTCGGCGGCGGGGGCGGCGGCGGATCCGACAATATGGGAGGCGGCGGTGGCGGCGGCTTCTCCGGCGGCGGCGGCGCAGATGGTGATGACTGCACTAACGGCTCCATCGAGAACAATCCCGGCGGGGGCGGCGGATCCTACAATGGCGGCACTGACCAGGTAAACGAGTTGGCGGGGGCCAGGAGCCACGGCTTGGTAACAATTCGCGCTCTCGTCATCCCATCGGCTGCACCTCAAGGCGAAGCAACGGAACCGACAAAAGCTGTGCCGGTAATGACGGGGTGGGGAATCGGAATCCTTGCAACGCTAATCGGCCTCTTGGGCATGTACTCCCGCCGCAGGAAATAACGCCTCTTAGCAACCAAGGAACCCCCGCCACTATGCAGGTTTTTTTTGTACCTGATCATTGGGCAATATGGATTGAACCTCCTGACTCACATACGGGCGCCTCCAGGGGAAGGGGCGGGGGGATGCAATAGGTTTGGGGGGATGCAATCGGAGAAGCCTGTTAAATCGAGGTTGAATCCGGATCCTGAACTGGCGGGACGGGACATTCAAACACGGTGTTACCGTGCAGCCTCCCAGACTCCCGGTAGCCCAGGGCAAGTATCGACTCGGCGAACCAGGTGCTTTGCAGCAGGTCATTGCCCTCGCGAATCTCAAGGATCACGATCGGGCGACACCGGCGAATAGTCCGAATTGCGCCCGCCAGTGCAGGCTGCTCCTGGTCTTCCACATCGAGCTGCAAAATTGATACATGTCGATCCTCCGGGACTGTGGCATCCACCGTCACGATATCCACCGTCACATCAGTGGTGGCATCGAAGCTGCCAGTAGTAACCACGTGGCTCTTGCCACCGAGTGCCGTGCCCTCACTGTCGCGCACACGCATCACCAGGGAATCCTCCGCGGCGCCCAGTCCGGCATTGCGCAGGACCACGTTATCGAGATCGTTGATCAAGAGGGTCACCCTGGCGCAGCGGAAGTTTTCGGGATTCGGCTCATAGGCCCAAATCTTGGCGGCAGGACCGCAACTGCCCCCGAGGGCCGGCAAAAAGTCACCGAAATAAGTACCAGCGTGGACGATGTCGCCGTCCCCGCAGCGCTCCATCATGAACTCCAGCGTCGCAGGCTCATAGACTTCACCGCGCAGCACCTTGCGCGGTGCGGTGCGGTGCGGTGCAGCGAGGACTCGGGGAGGCAATAGCCCCCGTGCTGGTTGTACCAGATACAACACTTGAGTGCTGACAGGCTCTCGTACTGCTCCCGGGGCAGCGCCCGCAACCGGACCTTCTTGCCCTCGACTCGGAACGAGTTGCGCCCCAACAGGTGCGCAACCATTTTCTTTAATGGGCTTTTCATGGACATAGAATAATGCGTCCCCTCCTGCTTGGCGAGCTCCAATGGGCAGCGACAGCCGGCAAAGATGCTTTACCTGTGAGCCAGGTGTATATAGAAGGAAGACCCTTCAAAATATGCACATCTCTCAACGGCCGGGCGCTACGCCAATTGAGTCCGCCTGACTAGAACCAGCAGGCCCAGCAGCAGTAAGCCAACCCCCCAGGGGGGGGGCATCACCGGCACAGCGGCGGGCGGTAACTCCTCAGTCGACTGGGTAAAGCTGTCGGAAAGTACACTCTGGGCCAGTATGCGAGTTCCCGACTCATTCCGGGTCAAGCTGATCCTGCCACTAGTACCGTTGACGAAGGTACCGTATGCAGTGCCACTGGCGCGGGGGGCGTCAAGCAACCCATCCACGTCGTTATCAAGGTCGTCAAAACCCGTCGCCGGATCACCGGCGAAGGCATCAAGGTCGAATTCGAAGTCGATGTACTGGGTACCATCAGCGGTCTCGCCGGAGTAGCCTAGAATGATGGTGGTGTCCGGCACCCAATCTACGACCGTGCGATAGGCCGCCGCAGAGGCTTGACCTGACCAAATCACCAAGATCAGGAAAAATGAAAAAACGACCCTTGCCTGCTTGCAGACTCCCCCATAGATAACGATTAAAAACGAAAAGATACTAACGTATTCCAGTAGACAGCAGAACCGCCCTGCGCACCATCACCGGGGCGCTAACATTACCCCCCTTCGATATTGCCAACGCCGTCGAAATTGTCTATTTTCTCAAAAAAAGACCATTTCGGGGACACGGATGATTCCTCTGGCGAGCGCAGAATACCGCTATACCTATTACTTCAATCCCAAGAGTGCCAGCAGCACTTACCGAAGCCTTTTCGTCGAACTTCATCGGGGCGAACTGCCCGGCGAGGTGAACGGCGCGGTGGATATTCACAACGCGTTCCAGCACTTCCACCCCATGGCGATTGGGCGCAGCTGTAACTCGTTCAGCTACACCATTGTGCGCCACCCATTTCCCAGAATGGTCAGCGCGTACCTGGATAAGTGCGTCGAGATAAACGCCCCGGTGGAACAGCGCTTCCGCAAACAGGACCATATGCAGTGGATCTTCAAACCTGTATTCGGTTTTCTGGGCCGCGCGCCCAACTTCGACCAAGGCTTTAGTTTCATCGAGTTTCTGCGCTACCTGGAACAGGCATTAAGACAGCGGCGGCCGCTAGACATACACTTCGAGCCGCAGTGGAATGCAAAATTTGCACTCGATGCCTATTACCGGATCGAGGATCCCATCGAGGATCTTCTCGCCATCTATCGAACCATCTTTGAAGAAAGCTTCGATCAACTCGATCTCGAACGCCGTATACGCGAAACGGCAAACAACAAGCTCAACCGAAGCTTTGGCGAGCAGTTGCAGCCAATCTACGCCGGAGAGAGCCTGGCGGGAATGAATTTCGCCGGGCTGAACTCGCTGATGCAGCAGGGATTACGCTTCACGTATGAGAATTTCATGACCGACGAGTCAAAATCATTGATATCCGCTATTTATGCGCAGGAGCTGAAGGCCTATGATTACTCGCCTGACCGCTAGAGTCCTGCCCCTGCAAGATGAGCTCACTGCCACGCTTCAAACACTGCTACCTGCACATAGGACTGGATAAAACTGGCACCACCTCGGTGCAGCGGGCTTTTGCCCGGGAAGCGGCGCTACTGGAATCCAACTGCGACCTGCACTTTCCGCACATATTTCCGGACCGGGTGCATTTCGACGGCAATCACTCCCCCTACCTGAGAGCCCTGTTTTGCGAGTTTCCGCGCGCCCGGCGCAGGCTCGCAGCGAGAGGCCTGACCTCAGAAGAGGAAATTGCGCACTACAATCGCACGACTCTAAAGGCGCTGCACGCCGGATTCACTGCAACGTCCGCAACCCGCCTACTGCTCTCCGCCGAGGTCGTGACCCATTTTCAGCAAGAAGACCTGGAGAGCCTCAAACTCTGGTGCCAGGAACTGGCAGAGAATATCACCGTCATCGCCTGCATCCGCCACCCGGTGCACGCACTTGCCAGTGAAATGCAGCAACGGCTGCGCATCGGCGCAAAACTGGAAAACCTGAATACCCATCCACCCCACCATCGCTTGCGCGAGAAATTTACCCAGCTGGAGAACATTTTCGGACGCAGCTCGGTCCTCGCCTACAGTTTCCACCGCGCCACGGAGCATCCGTCAGGGCTTGCAGCCGCACTGCTGGCTGAGCTGGCAATCGAGCAAGACAGCCTGTTCGAAAGGGAGCGAGCATCCAATACCAGCATGAGCGCCGAGGCCGCACGCCAACTCAGCGCGTACAACGAACAGCTCCCTGCGTTCATCGAAGGCAGAGCCAACCCAGCGCGCTGCGCGCAAGAAGTACGCCGCCTGGCAGCAATACCCGGTGAAACGTTTTGCGCCTCCGCGGAAGCGAGTCAGCGTGTCGCTGAGCTGGCGGCCTCCGACATAGCCTGGATGGAAGATCGCTACAGCATCGATCTTCGCTACCGCACATAGTCATGAGCCAACAACACCTCTCATACCGGCCTGACATAGATGGCCTGCGCGCATTCTCAATTCTCGCGGTGCTTGTCTACCATGCCTTCCCCAGCCTGTTGCCCGGCGGTTTTGTCGGCGTGGATATATTTTTTGTTATCTCCGGCTACCTGATCACCCGCATCATTCTCGAGAGTTTCGAGCGAGGCGAATTCTCACTGGCGGGTTTCTATCGCCGCAGGGTCCAGCGCATTTTGCCGCCACTCATTCCCGTCCTGCTGTTCTGCCTCGGCTTTGGCTACTTCGCCCTGCTGCCCGCTGAGTACGCGCAACTGGGCGAACATACCGCCGCTGCGTCCACGTTTGTTCCCAACCTGCTGTTCTGGACTGAAGCGGGCTATTTCGACAACGACAGTAAGCTCAAACCATTACTCCACCTCTGGTCGCTCGGAGTTGAAGAACAGTTCTACCTGGTCTGGCCATTGACGCTGCTGCTTATGGGCCGGGTGGGAATCAAAGCAGGCATGCTGATACTGGCACTGCTACCGGTGTCTTTTTCTCTAGGAGTTCTTCTCACTGACGACAGGGCCGCCACGTTCTTTCTGCCGCATTTTCGCGCCTGGGAACTCCTGCTGGGTGCACTGCTGGCCTGGTTGCAAACACGAGGTAAGCTCGAGCCACTGGGCGCTGCCGCCGCCATCCCCGGGATACTCCTCCTCGTGCTGGCGGTCACCCTGATCGATAAAAACAGCGTCTTTCCCGGTTGGTGGGCACTGCTCCCCACGAGTGGAGCCGCCCTGGTCATAGCTGCCGGCGCGAGCAACAGCGTCAATCGCGCTCTCGGGGCTGCGCCACTCGTATTCCTCGGTAAAATCAGTTTTGCGCTCTACCTGTGGCACTGGCCGCTGCTGAGTTTCGCCCGCATCATGGAAGGCGGCGAGCCCTCTGCATTGATTCGTAGCGCTGCGGTTACGCTGGCACTGCTGCTTGCCTGGGCCAGCTATCGCTGGCTGGAGACACCGCTGCGCTACCGCACCGGTCGGCTCACACCCTGGGCGATCGCCGGCACGCTGCTCGCCGTCGGCGCACTCGGGCTGGCGATCGCCATCGCCAAGGGGCTGCCCGAACGGACAACAGAACTCAATCCAGTGGCAGAGAATTTCTACTGGAAAGAACACGATCTGCATGAACGGGACGACTGTTCGCGCAAATTCGGCACACCCGGGCGCTGTCTCAGCGACGGCAAGCCACCCACCATTGCTGTGATCGGCGATAGCCACAGCTCGAATACGTTTTTCGCCCTCGCCCACCGCTATCGCGATTCAACCACTGGCGTAATGCGGCTGGGTGAAGGCGGTTGCCCCCCGCTGCACGACACCGCTATTCAGGACAACCACAATGCCGACATCTGCCTGGCGATAAACAACGCCTTTATCCACTGGGTTGCGAAAACCGAAAGTGTCGAGACGGTCTATCTCTCGTCACTGGGGGCAATGTATGTAAACCCGGGCCAGACGCGATTCGCACTCAGTTCGCTGCAGGCGCCGACGCTGAAGCGCAATCGCGACGTATTTGCCCGGGGTCTCGCCGAGAGCATTCGGCGACTTCTCGCCAGCGGTAAACACGTCGTCGTTGTGGTCGACTGGCCGTCACTGAACTTTGATCCGCGCAACTGTGTGGATACACGCCCTCTGAGGCTGACCGCATTTGCCCCGTCAGCATGCACCATCCCGCTGGCAAGGCATCGACAGCGCAGCAAAGTCTATCGACAGGTGTTGGCTCAGGCACTGGCCGAAGTGGGAGAAGGGAATGTCGAGGTCTGGGACACACATCAAGCCTTCTGTAATGACAGGACATGTACCGCAATGCGCGGCAATCTGGTGCTCTATCGCGACCGCTCCCATCTCTCAATGGGAGGGTCGGAGTACCTGGGTGAACAGTTACAGTTGAAACCAGCGGCGGCCTTCAAAGCCCGGCTTGGCGAGCCATAACTTCCAAGCCTTCAAATACGAGGTCCGGAACAAGCTCTCCACCTCTACCCAGCATTTTACGCAAGGTGTCACCGGCACCTCCGGTAAAGAACAGTTGAGGCGTCCGGGTTCCGCTGCTATCCAGAACCGTCGCCACCGACCCCACTTGGGCCAGGGCCACACCGTGGCGAACAGCTTCCGCGGTAGACCGCCCCGGAGACAAGGCGTAATCCACATCCTCATCAAAGCGCACCCTATCAGTGTCCAGCAGCAGCGCACGCTCCATCAGCGCAACACCCGGGATAATGTAGCCGCCTTCATGCGCACCATCCGGGCTCACCAGGTCGATAGTCAGGGCCGAGCCAGCATCCACAACACACAGTCGATCGGTGCTACGCGCTCTTGCCCCGAGCATGGCAAGCCAGCGATCTACGCCCATGCGAGAGGGGTCGGTGTAACTGTTCACCAGCTCGCCACTGCGGGCAGAGGTGCGCGCGTACCAGGGCGAAAGCCCCCAACGCTGCTCCACCAAAGCCGTGAGATGATTCTCGCCGCCGGTTGCGGCAACACTGGAAACCCAAACCTGGTCCACGCTTTCGGCACAGCCAAGGAGCGCGTCGCGTGATTCGACATCCCCTTGCAGATAACTGCCGCGGGTTATCACGGCACCCTCACTCAGCAGACGCCACTTCGCACTGCTGTTGCCCACATCAAACTGGAGACAGACGCTCACGCTTTTGGCCTCAGGGAAATTTCTCCGCCAAACACGGCCTGGATACCCGCCGCACTGGTTTCCAGTTGCAATGCCCCTCGGTCATCGACACCACGCGCAGTGCCCGCCATCTTTTGTTCGCCGCTGCTGAGCACGACCTCAGTGTCGGCGAATGCGTCCAGGGCCTCCCAGGCATGGCGCCAATGGGCGAAACCTTCCTGCTCGAAGCCGGCCAGCAAGGGCAGGAGTTCATTGAGCAATGCGGCAAGCAATTCACTGCGCGCAACACGCTCTCCACCGCTGACTTGTTTTACATCGGTCCAGGCCTGATCAATCCCGCCGGCGTATTGCGCAGGCATATCGACATTCAGGCCAATACCGACAACAACCTGGCAGGTTCCGGCAGCATCGCCGGTCATCTCCAACAATATCCCGCCCAGCTTCGCCCCCTCATGGAGCACATCATTGGGCCACTTCAGCTGCACTGACGGCACCCCGCAGGCCTCCAATGCCCGGGCCACCGCAACGCCTACCGCGAGGCTCATTCCTTCCAGCGCGGCCGCGCCACCCTGGAATTCCCAGACAGCGGATACATAGAGATTGCGCGCATAAGGGCTCACCCACAAACGCCCGCGCCGACCGCGGCCGGCAGATTGCTGCTCAGCGGTGCAGACGTAACCCGAGCGCACGCCGGCATCGACCTGTGCCATCGCTTCCGCATTGGTCGAGCCAATACTCTGGTGTATATCCAGCGCAGACATGAGCGAAGACGCGGCGGGGAGCATCGCTCCCTTGATCACTGCGGCATCCAACAGGTCGAGGCCACCCTCTAGCCTGTAGCCCTTGCCTTTCACCGACTCCACATCCAGACCAAACTCAGCCAGCTTGTTGAGCTGCTTCCACACCGCCGTGCGGCTGACCCCGAGAGCGTCGGCAATTTCCTGGCCGGACACAATCTCGCCACTGGCGAGAAGGGGGAGCAAATCGGTATTGGGCATCGCAAGGGTCTCTGGATAAAGCGGGGATGATAGCAGAGCCACGTTCGCTGCCACACACTCACAAGACTGATATTACGTTTACGTTAACGTAAACCTGTGCTACATTTCACCTCCACACTCCCATTCCTGCGGGCGAGCTGCGTGACTGAACACACAAGCTACACAATCTCCGAGCTGGCAAAAGAGTTCGGAGTCACCCCCCGAACCATTCGCTTCTACGAAGAGAAGGGCCTGGTGACGCCCGCCCGGGAAGGCCAGAAACGCCTTTACTCACCGGCCGACAGGGTGCGCATCAAACTTATCCTCCGCGGCAAGCGCATAGGCATGACCCTCGACGAATCCGTCGAGGTGATCGACATGTACGACCCCGGGCACAACAACACCGAGCAACTACAATCTCTTATCACCACTGTGAGAGACAGGCGCGCACGCTTTGAACAGCAAAAGCGCGATATCGACGACATTCTCAGCAGTCTGAACGAGGTAGAGAGCCTCTGCGAACAAGCACTCCAGGCCGCTGAAAACTAATCCCCACAACGCCCCAAATTCCAGGACACACACATGAACACAAGCTACCCAACCCTCAACTTCGGCCTCGGCGAAGAAATCGACATGCTGCGGGACGCTGTCTACCAGATGAGTCAAAAAGAAATCGCGCCTCGCGCGGAGGCCATCGACAAGAACAACGAATTCCCAATGGACCTGTGGCGCAAATTCGGCGACATGGGCCTGCTCGGCGTGACCGTGGAGGAAGAGTACGGCGGCTCTGCCATGGGCTATCTTGCGCATTCGATCATCATGGAAGAAATTAGCCGCGCCTCCGCCTCCGTCGGCCTGTCTTACGGCGCCATGTCCAACCTGTGTCTGAACCAGCTGAGCAAACACGGCACTGCTGAGCAGAAGGAGAAGTACCTGCCCAAGCTGTGCTCCGGGGAGCACGTGGGGGCGCTGGCAATGTCTGAGCCCGACGCAGGGTCCGACGTGGTCAGCATGCGCCTCCACGCTCGCAAAGAAGGCGACAAGTACATCCTCAATGGCGCCAAGATGTGGATCACCAATGGCCCCGACGCCAACACTTATATCATCTACGCCAAGACGGATCCGGAAGGCGGTTCGAGAGGCATCACCGCCTTCATCGTAGAGCGCGATCTACCGGGTTTCTCCCGCTCGCCAAAACTGGACAAGCTGGGCATGCGCGGGTCCAACACCTGCGAGCTGGTATTCGAGGACTGCGAGGTTCCCGCCGAGAATGTGCTGCGCAATGAAGGCGACGGTGTAAAAATCCTGATGTCCGGCCTCGACTACGAACGCACCGTACTGTCCGGGGGCCCCGTGGGCATCATGCAAGCTTGCATCGACGTCACTCTGCCCTACCTGCATGACCGCAAGCAGTTCGGCCAGAGCATCGGTGAATTCCAGCTCATGCAGGGCAAGCTTGCGGACATGTACGCGGATATGAACGCCTGTCGCTCCTATCTCTATGCCGTGGCCGCCGCCTGTGATCGCGGCGAGGAAACTCGTCAGGACTGCGCCGCCGTCATCCTGTACACCGCCGAAAAAGCAACCCAGATGGCTCTGCAATGCATCCAGGCGCTAGGCGGCATCGGCTATACCAATGACGCCCCCGCAGGCCGCCTGTTACGCGATGCCAAGCTCTATGAGATTGGCGCGGGCACCTCCGAAATCCGGCGCATGCTGATCGGCCGCGAACTCTTTAACGCTACCAAGTAACGAACGGAGCACCCCATGAACGTGCTGCAATCACGCATCAATACCCGCGACGCGGCCTTCGCCGCCAACCGTGACGCCATGCAGGCCCAGGTGGACGACCTGCGCCAGCTGGTGGACAAAATTCGCCAGGGCGGCGGCGCCAAATCGCAGGAGCGCCATATATCGCGCGGCAAGCTGCTGCCTCGCGATCGTCTCCACGCCCTCCTCGATCCAGGTTCGCCCTTCCTCGAGCTTTCTCAATTGGCCGCCCACGGGGTGTACGAACACGAGGTACCCGCCGCGGGCATCATCACCGGCATCGGCCGGGTGGCGGGCCAGGAATGTATGATCTTCGTCAACGACGCCACGGTAAAAGGCGGCACCTATTACCCGCTCACCGTGAAGAAGCAGGGCCGTGCCCAAACCATCGCGGCAGAGAACAACCTGCCCTGTATCTACCTGGTGGATTCAGGCGGCGCATTCCTGCCGCTGCAAGACGAGGTCTTTCCAGACAAGGATCACTTCGGCCACGCGTTCTATAACCAGGCCCGTATGTCTGCCCGGGGCATACCCCAGATCGCCGCAGTACTGGGTTCCTGCACTGCCGGCGGTGCTTACCTGCCCGCCATGGCTGACGAATCAATCATCGTCAAGGAACAGGGCACGATTTTCCTTGGTGGCCCACCCCTCGTAAAAGCCGCCACGGGCGAAATCGTGACTGCAGAAGAGCTTGGTGGCGCCGATGTGCACTGCCGCACTTCCGGTGTTACCGACCACTACGCCAACAACGACCACCACGCCCTGGAGCTCGTGCGCCGCAGCATGGGCCGCCTGAATCGGGTGAAGTCGGTCAACGTCGACGTGCGCGAAAGTGTCGAGCCCGCCTATCCGGTAGAAGACATTTACGGTGTTATTCCAGCCGACGCGAAGCAACCCTTCGATGTGCGCGAGGTGATTGCGCGAACCGTCGACGGTTCAGAGTTTGACGAATTCAAAGCGCTGTTTGGCGAAACGCTGGTGTGCGGCTTCGCCCGTATTCACGGCTACCCAGTTGGCATCATCGCCAACAACGGCATCCTGTTCGCTGAGTCGGCGGTGAAAGGCGCGCACTTCGTCGAGCTGTGCGCCCAGCGAAAAATTCCCCTCGTGTTCCTGCAAAACATCACCGGCTTTATGGTGGGCAAGCAGTATGAGCACGGCGGCATCGCTCGCCATGGAGCCAAGATGGTTCACGCCGTTGCCTGTGCCAATGTACCCAAATTCACTGTCATCATTGGCGGCTCTTTTGGCGCAGGGAACTACGCGATGTGCGGCCGCGCCTATGAACCGCGCTTCATGTATATGTGGCCCAATGCCCGCATATCGGTGATGGGCGGCGAACAGGCCGCTGGCGTACTTGCCACTGTAAAGCAGGAGCAACTGGCGCGCGACGGCAAGTCGATGACGCCGGAAGAGGAAGCTGAATTCAAACGGCCCACACTCGAGCTCTACGAACAACAGGGCCACCCCTACTACGCCTCGGCCCGGCTCTGGGACGACGGCGTGATCGACCCTGCCGACACTCGCATGGTGCTCGGCCTGTCGATCTCAGCGGCGCTCAATGCCCCGGTGGAAGAATCACAATTCGGCGTGTTCCGGATGTAAGGAAAGACCCATGGAAACCGTAACTACAAACACCGACGGGCTCAGTATTGCCACGCACCAGCTGGATTGCCGGAGAGTAAGCCATGTTCAATAAAATTCTCATTGCCAATCGAGGCGAGATTGCGTGCAGGGTCATCAAGACAGCCCGGGAGATGGGTATTGCCACAGTGGCCGTGTACTCCGATGCCGACCGAGATGCGCTGCATGTCGCCATGGCTGACGAGGCCATTCACATTGGCCCACCCCCTGCCCGCGAATCCTATTTACTGGCCGAGCGCATCCTCGAGGCAGCCGTCACCACCCACGCAGATGCCATTCACCCCGGTTATGGCTTTTTGTCGGAAAACGCTGCCTTTGCCCAGGCCTGCTCCGATGCCGGCGTGGTGTTCATTGGCCCACCTCCCGGTGCTATTGAAGCCATGGGATCCAAATCAGCGGCCAAGCGCATCATGGGAGATGCCGGCGTACCACTGGTGCCGGGCTACCACGGTGACGACCAGGACCCTGCGGTCCTCAAGCAGTCAGCCGATGACATGGGCTACCCGGTGCTGCTGAAAGCTACCGCTGGCGGTGGCGGCAAAGGTATGCGTCAGGTCTGGGCCCCCGAAGAATTCGACGAGGCGCTGGCCGCGGCAAAGCGCGAGTCCATGGCAGGTTTCGGCGACGACAATATGCTGGTGGAGAAATACCTCACCAAACCACGCCACGTGGAGCTGCAGGTGTTCTGCGACAACCACGGCAACGGCGTTTATCTGGCCGAGCGCGACTGTTCGGTGCAGCGGCGCCACCAGAAGGTGATTGAGGAGGCGCCGGCTCCCGGCATGGCCGAAGCCCTGCGCCAGCAAATGGGAGACGCCGCAGTCACAGCGGCTCGCGCCATCGACTATCGCGGCGCGGGCACGGTTGAATTCCTGCTGGACGAAGACGGCAGCTTCTATTTTATGGAGATGAATACGCGTCTGCAGGTTGAGCACCCCGTCACCGAAATGATCACAGGCCAGGATCTGGTGCGCTGGCAGTTGCTCGTCGCCAGTGGCTCGCCCCTACCGCTGAGCCAGGGCGAAGTCCGCATCAATGGCCACGCCTTCGAAGCCCGCGTATACGCTGAGGATCCGGACAACGATTTCCTCCCGGCCACCGGCACCCTCGGCTTTCTGCAGCCACCTGAGGAATCGCGCCACGTGCGTGTGGATACCGGCGTGCGCCAGGGCGATGACATCAGCGTCTACTACGACCCGATGATCGCCAAGCTGATTGTATGGGATGAAAACCGCGAGCGAGCCCTGCAGCGGCTCGCCACCGCGCTGGCCGAATATCGCATCGGCGGCACAGTAACCAACCTGGACTTTCTTTACAATCTCAGCACGTCTAAACCCTTTGTAGATGCCGAGCTGGACACGAGTTTCATCGAGCGCCACAACGACCTTATCTTTCATGAGCGCCATCAGGACCTGGCGCAAGAATTGCCACTCGCCGCTCTGGCGTTGCTGCTGGACAAGCAGAACCGAGCCGCAGCCCCCGCAGCGGGCGACCCCTCTTCGCCCTGGAATGACAGCAGCGGCTGGCGCATGAACGAACCTCATGTCCACCGCCTGACGCTACACTGCCACCAGGCGGAACACGCCGTTGAAATAGAACAGCGCGGCGAGCTCTATCTTGTAAGCGCAGCGGGCACACAAACCCGCCTGCAGGGCACCCTGAATGGCGAACAGTTGCTAATCGATCGCGAGGGCCACCGCCTGCGCGGCACCTTCGCCCGCACCCACGACGGCTTCACGCTATACATGAATGACGGCGCATGTCACTTCCAGGAGGTGCTGCCCGATACCGGTGAGGACGATAGCGGCGGCAGCGGTGGCGGCCTCAACGCCCCGATGAACGGCACCATCGTCGAGCTACTGGCAGCGCCCGGTGCAACCGTGAAAGCCGATGAAGCCCTGCTGGTAATGGAAGCCATGAAAATGGAGCACACCATACGGGCACCTGCCGACGGGGTGGTAGACAGCTTCTACTACCAGCCAGGTGACCTTGTCGATGGCGGCGCCGAGCTGCTCGCATTCACAGCACAGGAGGAATAGCGGATGGACGTTCCAGCGCGTGTCAGAATTGTCGAGGTAGGCCCCAGGGACGGCCTGCAAAACGAGTCGGGGAGTATTTCTCTGGACACCAAGCTGGCACTGCTGGATGACCTCGCAGAGGCAGGCCTGAAAACCCTTGAAGCCGGCAGTTTCGTCAACCCGAAATGGGTGCCGCAAATGGCGGACAGTGAACAGGTGTTCGCCCAACTGCAGCGGCGCGAGGGCGTGCGCTATACCGCGCTCACCCCCAATATCAAGGGCTTCGAACGCGCACTGGAGGCGGGCGCCGATGAAGTTGCGGTGTTTGGTGCTGCGTCTGAATCCTTCTCCCAGAAGAACATCAATTGCAGCATTGCCGAGAGCCTGGGCAAATTCGAAGACGTCATGGCCGAAGCTCGCCGCCATAACATCCCTGTACGCGGGTACGTCTCCTGCGTTCTCGGCTGTCCCTATGAGGGCGATATAACCCCCGAAGCCGTCGCCGAAGTCACCGCCACCCTGCTGGACATGGGCTGCTATGAAGTTTCACTCGGTGACACCATCGGCACTGGCACCGCCGGCAGCACAGCGCGCTTGCTGGAAACCTTGCTGCAAAAATTCCGCGCTGAGCAACTTGCTGTGCACTGCCACGACACCTATGGCCAGGCGCTTGCCAATATCCTGATCGCGCTGCAACACGGTATCGCCACCGTCGACGCCTCCGTGGCAGGCCTCGGTGGATGCCCCTACGCGCGTGGCGCCTCCGGCAATGTCGCCACCGAGGATGTGGTCTATATGCTCAACGGTATGGGCATCGCCACCGGGATAGACCTGGAGCGCTTGATGACGGCAGGCAATCGGATCTCTGCGGCACTCGGTCGAGCCACAGGTTCACGCACAGCACGCGCTCTACAGGCAGGATGATGGTACATTGCGCCCATGTCCTCTCACCGCGCCTCCAAACTCCGGGCAATTGCCGCCACACTCGTGTGTACCAGTGGCGTTGCCCACCTCGCCTCGCTATGGTTCCGGCCACTGACTGAGGAAGCAGTAGCGTCGATTTTTATCGGTGCGACTTACCTTATCGTAGGCATAGGCTTGTTCGGCCAGTCCCGTTTTACCCTGTTTGTAGCGACCGCACTCTGTGCTGCCAGCACCGCCATCGCCTTGCGGCCGCTACCCGCGCCACTGACAACTATCACCGAAGTCGCTGTCGCGGCAGACGCCACGGCAATGCTATGCTGCATTGCCGTGCTAATCCTGCGTTGGAAACAAACCCCAGGCTGACCTCATGCTCGACCCCCTGATCATTCTCATCGCACTGTGTTGTGGCTTGCTGGCACGTATCGCTGGCCTTCCGGCGCTGATCGGCTACCTGGCCGCCGGTTTCTTCCTGCATGAGACAGACATCATAGCCGGAGAACTGCTGCAACAACTCGCTGATCTGGGAGTGACACTGCTACTGTTCACGATCGGCCTCAAACTGTCACCGAAAGAACTGCTACAGACCCGCGTGTGGGGTACAACTCTGATCCATATGCAACTGACACAGTTGTTCTTCATGGCCGTGCTATGGATCTACGACACGCTGGTACCCGGCCTCAGCATGAGCTTTACCGAGATTCTGGTTATCGCTTTTGGACTGACTTTTTCCAGTACCGTATTTGTCATCCAGGTGATGCAGGAAAAGGGCGAAATGGCCTCGCGTCACGCCAACCAGGCTATCGGTATTCTGTTGATCCAGGATCTGGCCGCGGTGCTGTTTCTCTCCGCAACCAAAGGCACCTGGCCCGAACCACTGGCTCTGTTGCTCCCGGGACTCTGGTTGCTGCGCGCACCCGTACTGCGCATGCTTACACACGCTGGCCACGGCGAGCTCTTCACTCTGGCGGGCATGGGACTGGCGCTGGGGGGCGCTGCCCTGTTTGAAGCTGTGGGCCTGAAAGGTGACCTGGGCGCACTTGTGATTGGCGTACTGCTGTCAGGCTCACAGAAAGGCAAAGAGCTGGGCCGCAACCTGATGAACCTGAAGGACCTGTTCCTGGTTGGCTTTTTCCTGACCATCGGGCTGGGAGGCTGGCCACAACAGGAAACCCTGTGGCTGGCAGTTATCCTCGGCGTCCTGGCCATGGTCAAAGTACCGCTCTATTTCCACTTGATGGCCTGGTTGCATACGGCGCCACGCACTTCCCTGCTCGCCGCCTGCGCCATGGGCAACTTCAGTGAGTTCGGCCTGGTCGTCGTGGCCGTGGCCGCCAAGGCAGGCTGGCTAGACGCGCAGTGGGCCAGTGTCATTTCCCTGGCCATTGCCATCAGCTTCATTCTCTCCTCACCGCTCAATCGCCGCGCCCACGAGCTCTATCGCAAATACCATCATCACTGGCGCAAATTTGAATCCGTTCGTCTGCGCAGTATCAGGCCAGCGACCGGCGGCACCCGCGTGATCGTACTGGGCATGGGCAACATCGGCACCGGCGCGTATGACAACATCGCCGAACAACACGGCGAATCCGTGCTAGGGGTGGATCTCAACGACGAAAAATTGGCCGAGCATGCCCGCAAGCATCGAAGAGTTGTCACGGCAGACGCTTCCGATCCGGACTTCTGGCACGAGGTCAACCTGGACGAGGTCACGCTGGTATTGCTCGCGCTGACCAACCATCCAGAGAATATGCTGGTGGCCGACCTGCTCAGTGACCTAGGCTATGGGGGGCAGGTCGCTGCGGTCGTTCGCTTCAAGGAAGAGGGAGAGGAGCTCGAGCAGCACGGTATTTCAGCCTACAACCTATACGCCCAGGCCGGCGCCGGTTTTGCCGAGCACGCCGTGGCACAACTCGATTCATCCAACTGAGACGAAGATGGCGCTAAAACCTACGATATACAAAGCCCAGATAGAGCTGGCCGATAGCGACCGGAACTGCTTCGACAGCCTCAACCTGACACTGGCGCAACATCCCTCAGAAACATTGGAACGCATGGCCGTAAGGCTGTTGGCCTATTGCCTCAACGCTGAGCGCGGGCTGGAGTTCACCAAGGGGCTATCCACTGCCGACGAACCCGATCTGTGGCGACATTCCGACGGTGGCGAGCTGGAACAATGGATAGAAGTAGGCCAGCCTGAGGAGCCACGGCTGCGCAAGGCTTGTGGCCGTGCGGGCGCTGTCCACGTGATAGCTTTCGGCAAAAGTGCTGACACCTGGTGGAATCTCCATGGCGAAAGTATCGCCGCCCTGCCCCGAACCAGCGTGTGGCAGATCGGCTGGGAAGAGGCCCAGGCCCTCGCGGGCCTGATGGATAGAACAATGCAGTTGAATGTAAGCGTTGTGGGTGGGGTGGTGTATATCGACAATGGCGCGGGCTCCATCAGCGTGGAGCCAAAACAACTGCACTAAAATCTGGACTAGGCCACCGGGTGGCCCGCGACGTCAGGCGCGCGCCGGCTCATAAGCCACAGCAGCGCAAAATTGACTGCACCATACAGGCCCGCAGCAACAACAAACTCGGCCGAGGCGCCAAGCCATACCATCGCCAGCGCGAGTGCTACCAGGCGCAGCCACTCCCACTTAAGCACCTTTTCCTGCGCGCGTGCTTCAAGCCAAAACGTGGTTGTCGTGGTAGTCGCCAACAGAAATGCCCAGCCAGCAACACCCTGCCAATAGCTGAGCTCGCCCGCCAGCATGTAGCCGAGTAGCGCGACCATAGCCAACAATTGGAAAAACCCATACCAGCTGAAGAGAGCGGGCACTTCAGGGTCGTACTTTTCGAACGTCGACAGATCGTTCTTATTGCGAGGATAGCGCTCAGCCACATCGGCGGGCTGCCAACCGGTCCGCGCGACCCAAACGTGCAGCTTGTCGCGCCAGCTCTGCGCGCGCCAGCTGTCCTTGGCCATATCGATATAGATATGCGTCAGCGCATGCAAGGGATTGAAACTGCGCAGCGGCCCGCGGATGCCAAAAATCACCGGCTCCTCATCCAGTTCTTCTTGAAACGTACCGAACATACGGTCCCACAAAATAAAGATCCCGGCGTAGTTGCGATCGAGATAAACATCGTTCTGGGCATGGTGCACCCGGTGATTGGATGGGGTGACAAAAATGTATTCATACCAGCCGAGTTTGCCAACGTGCTCAGTATGTACCCAGAATTGGTAAAGCAGATTAATCGCCCCAACGGTAACAACAACCTCCGCGGGTATACCCAGCGCAAACATCGGGATGTAGAACAACCAGCCCAACAGGAAACCGGTGCTGGTCTGGCGCAGCGCGGTGGTCAGATTGTATTCCTCGCTCTGGTGGTGGGCCACGTGCGCTGCCCAGAGAATAGTGCGTTCATGGCCCATGCGATGAAGCCAGTAGTAGCAGAAATCGTAGAGCACGAGCGCCAGTACCCACGTCCAGGCACTGTTGGCATCCATCAGCGGCAATGACGCATACTCGGTCGTGAGGTGATAGACATAGCCACCAATGCCAAGGGTTACAAATGCGCGCGCCTGGCTGAGCACACCCAGAAACAGGCTGCTTACGCTGTCATTCAGGCGATAGGTATTGCGCCCCTTGAGCAGTCCCCAACCCAGCTCCAACAACATGGCCAGAACAAAAAAGGGAATTGCAGCTTCAATCAACCCCACTCGACACCTCACTCAAATTAACTGAGCGCTGAGTCTAATACGCCAAGGCCCTGGATGCAGCACCTAATAGAGGGCCGATTCTGGCTAGTGTCGATCCGCTTCCGGCGCTATATTCAGGGTCATGGAACTACTGAGCGCCAACTCGCTGGATCAGCAAACCTGCCGCCGTGCCCGGCTCGCCCGGGATCCGCGCTTCGACGGCGAGTTTTTTCTCGCGGTTCGCACCACTGGAATATACTGCCGCCCCATTTGCCCGGCGAGACCGCCCGCAGAAAAAAACGTCAGCTACTACCGCCTTGCGAGCCAGGCCGCCGATGCGGGCTACCGCCCCTGCCTGCGCTGCCGGCCCGAGTCGGCTCCCGGCAGCCCCGCCTGGGAGGGCACCACAACTACCGTTGATCGGGCTTTAAACCTGATTCGCGAGGGCGCGCTGGACCACGGTAGCCTGGCGGACCTGGCAGGCCGCCTGGGTATTGGGGAGCGCTATCTACGCAAACTGTTTGAGCAGGAGCTGGGAGTATCACCTCAGGCGGTGGCCTTCAATCAGCGCCTGCTGTTCGCCAAGAAACTCCTCGCTGAAACTGATATGGCGATCACCGAGATCGCATTCGCCTCAGGCTTTGGCAGTGTGCGGCGCTTCAATAGCGCCTTGCAGGAGCATTTCCGGCTCACCCCCACCCAACTGCGCGGCAGAGGCAAACGCGGCAGTGCCGACGGGACAATTACCTTGCAGCTGCAGTACCGCCCGCCCTACGACTGGCACGGGGTGATCGACTTCTTCGCTCACCACGAAATCACTGCCATCGAGCACGTAAGTGCCAATTCCTTTCGCCGGCATTTTCTCTCATGTGGTAAACCCGCCTGGCTGGAAGTTCGGCCGGTAAAGAACCGGCCCGCATTGGCATTGACTGTGGACCTGCCCGACCATCGAGAGTTGCGCTCCCTGGTCCAGCGCGTGC
Source organism: Halioglobus maricola (assembly GCF_009388985.1). Lineage (NCBI taxonomy): Bacteria > Pseudomonadati > Pseudomonadota > Gammaproteobacteria > Cellvibrionales > Halieaceae > Halioglobus > Halioglobus maricola. The sequence goes on along the minus strand of NZ_CP036422.1, from coordinate 682,802 downwards.
GGCGTATGTTCGACCTCGATGCCAACCCGGATATCATCCAGCAGAGCCTCGGCACGAGCACTGAATTGCAGCCGCTGCTCGCGCAAAGCCCCGGCAGTCGCTCACCCGGCCACTGGTCGCTTTTTGAAGCCTCGGTGCGTGCAATCGTCGGCCAGCAGGTCAGCACCGTCGCTGCACGCAGTATCTGCAGCCGATTCGCCTCTGCATGCAGCACCGGCGAGCAACCCACATTCCCCACCGCGGCCGGACTGGCCGCGCTTGAAGACAGCGAATTCCCCATGCCCGGGCGGCGCCGGGAGACATTGCAAGCCCTGTGCACGGCGTTCAGCGGCAGGGAAGATCAGCTCACGCTCACTGATCTCGCGAGTTTTAAAGGAGTAGGCCCGTGGACCGTTGCCATGGCAGCGATCCGCGGCGCCGGCGAACCGGATGTATTCCCGCTCGGTGATCTCGGTCTGGTAAAAGCCTGGGAGGCACTGGGCGGGGAGAAAAATGCGCTAAAAACAGATTGCGAGCAGTGGAGCCCATGGCGCTCCTACGCTGCCAACCTGCTGTGGAGGAGCCTCAGCCAATGAACTACCAGTATATGGAAACCCCAATCGGACAAATGCGGCTCGTTTCCAACGGCAGCCACATCACGGCGATCGAATGGCCCGGCCACCACGGTGATAGCACCTGTCAGCAGGCGCAGACCGACCCCGCGCTGGCGCAGTGTAAGCAGCAGTTGCAAGAGTATTTCCGCGGCGAGCGGCGCGAATTCGACCTGCCGTTGGCCCCGGGCGGCACCGACTTCCAGAACGCAGTCTGGGGCGCATTGGCCCGCATACCGTTCGGTGAATTACGCAGCTATCGGGATATCGCAGAAGCGCTGGGGAAACCCACAGCCATGCGCGCGGTGGGCGCGGCCAATGGCCGCAATCCGATTCCTATCGTGGTGCCATGCCACCGGGTGATCGGCAGTGATGGTTCTCTCACCGGATTCGCCGGTGGGCTGGAAGCCAAGAGAACCCTGCTGGAGCTGGAGGGCGCTCTTAGCGGTCATCAGGCGCTAATCTAGGCTGCCGGCAATAAAACTGATGAACTTGGCCTCGTCGATAAAGCCGGTGCCCCAGCTGTCCCACTCGTCACCCAGCCCCTCCTCGGTGATTCGTTCAATAGGCATGCCCTCTTCCAGCTTGGCCACCACCAGACTGGAGGTGGTCACCAGCATATTGTGGTAGCGCTCCAACCCTGCCTTGTCGGTCAGGGTGCCGTGGCCCGGGACAACAATTGTGTCATCGTCGATACGTATCAACACAGCTTCAATATTGGCGATCAGGCCAAACGCATTGCCGCCTGAGCCAATGTCGACGAACGGAAACCGATCGAAGAAAAACGTGTCGCCCATATGCACGACGTTTTCAGCGGCGAAAAAAAGGATGCTGTCGCCGTCGGTATGGCCGGTGGGAAAGTGCTCAACCTGGATATCGTCGCCGTTAAAGTGCAGGGCGATGGAATCGCCGTACGTGACCACCGGCAGAGCAGGCTTGGGGCTCGGCTCTATCACCCGGCCCAGGGCTTTCATATCCTGACGGGTACTCATGCGAGAACGAATATTCTGGTGGGCAATGATTACGCTACCGCGCTCGCCAAAGAAATTGTTGCCCCCGGTGTGATCGAAGTGCCAGTGAGTATTCAGAAGAAACTTCGGCGCAGCGTCAGACCCGGTCAGCTCTGCCACCGCGGCCTGGTGAGCGGGCGCATAGTTGGCATAGTCAGAGTCGACAATCAGTGCACCGTCTTCACCCACCGAGGCGACGATATTTCCGCCGCGACCCTGTAACAGATAAAGCGGGCCGGCAATCGGCGTCACTTTAACTTCGACTTCAGGGGCAGCTTCCTGCGCCAGCGAATGGGTGGATGCCAATGCAGCCAGAGACAGGCCGGCCAGGGCGTGCAGTAAAGGTTTCATTCGGAACTCCAGGGTTGTGATGCCTCAGGCATTGAGATCGGGGATCATCTCGTCCTTGAGGTGTTCAATCTGGTCCTTGAGACGCAGCTTTTCTTTTTTGAGACGCTGCAACAGGACCTGGTTTTGGTAGGGGTAAGCATACATTTCGTGGATGCGGTTATCCAAGGCCCGGTGCTTGCCCTGCAATTCCATCAAGCGCATCGCGGGTGTCATCACCTCGTTTGCTGCTTCCGGGTTGTCAGCGCCATTCGGGCCGATATGGGTGGGGTCACTCATGAATACACAGTACCGCGACTATCCTCGATCAGAGTGCAAGACTATACCCACAGGGAATGACTGTACAAGTATTGTTCGCTTCAGATTCACTTTCAGGTCTCCCGCAGCAGCTGTTGCCACAGGGGATGGCCGCTTTCCGCTATCGCCAGGAAGGGCTCGCTGAGCAATGTGTCCCGGGCGTTGTACCGCAGCGGTTTGCCATCCAGACCCAGTACCGATCCACCCGCAGCCTCAAGCAGGGCGTGACCTGCAGCGGTATCCCACTCGCTGCAGGGCGCGTAGCGCGGGTAGAAATCGCCCCGGCCCTCGGCGAGGTGACAGAACTTCAGGGCGCTGCCGCTGTTGTCCCGCTCCAACTCGCCCCAGTTCTGCTCAAGCCATTCCAGACAGGTGGCGAGCCGCGGGCCTTTGTGCCGGCGGCTGGCAAGAACGCGCATGGGCTCACCGCTCGCCAGCGCTCGCGTGGCTATGTCTGCAACGGCGTCACCCGGGCCATAACGCCGTGCCATTTCACCGGGAATGCCCACGTAGCACTGATCTTCCAGCGGCAAGTAGACAACGCCCAGCACGGGCTTGCCCGCCCGAATCAGGGCGATGTTGATCGTGAACTCGCCGGTCCGGCCGAGAAACTCCTTGGTACCGTCGAGCGGATCTACCAGCCAGAGCTCACCCCACTCCCGACGTCGGGCCACCGCATCAGTGGGCGATTCCTCAGACAGTATCGGGATGTTCGGTGTGAGCCTCTCCAAGCCCGCCTCAATACAGTGGTGGGAGGCGATGTCCGCGCGTGTCAGGGGGGAGTCGTCGCCCTTGGCCTCGTATTCGTCGGCACCCGGGGCGTGGTAGTAGTCAGTGATCAGTTGCCCTGCCTCGCGGCAGAGCTCAAGCAAGGAAGGCACGAAGGCCGCTAGATTCAGCATGCAGACGATTGTACCACTACCGTGCATTGAGCTCTTGTGACGCGCCGGCCCTGCCGTGATAATCACCCCATGATTAACTGGCACGAAATAGACACCGTCCTGCTGGACATGGACGGCACCTTGCTGGACCTGCATTTCGACAATTATTTCTGGATGCAATACGTACCTCAGGCCTATGCGCGGGAACACCAGCTCAGTGAACAAGAGTCCAGCGAGCGCCTGCATGCCCAGTTCCAGCAGAACCAGAGCTCGCTCGATTGGTACTCAATAGACTACTGGTCGGAGAAGCTGCAACTGGATATCGCTGCGCTCAAGCGAGAGATCCAGCATATGGTGGCGATGAGGCCCTATGTGGAAGAATTCCTTACCCGGCTGCATGAATCTCACCGGGACGTGGTCATGGTGACCAATGCCCACCGCAAAACGCTCGATATCAAGATGGACCACGTGGATATCACGGGCTGGTTCGACCGGATCGTCGTTTCCCACGAGTTGGACGCACCCAAGGAAGAACAGGCATTTTGGCACCGGCTCCAGGCGCTGCACCCCTTTGACCCGGAGCGCACACTGTTTATCGATGACACAGAACGTGTGCTGGAGTCCGCGCACAACTACGGTATCGCCCACTTGCTCACCCTGCTGCAACCCGACAGCAAGCGCCAGAAACGCATCGACACCCGCTTCCCCGGCATCCACCATTTCGACGAGATCATGCCCGAGGTGCAGCCATGAGCGAGAAACAGCCATGAGCCGGAGAATGCCATGAGCGACTTCGTCAGCGAAAAACTACGCCTGGACAAATGGCTCTGGGCAGCGCGATTCTTCAAAACCCGCAGCCTGGCCAAAGCCGCCATCGAGGGTGGCAAAGTACATTTCGGAGGCCAGCGAGTAAAAGTCTCGCGTGAGATACAGGTTGGCGATGAATTGCAGATCCGCCAGGGATGGGACGAGAAGGTCGTGGTAGTGCAGGCTTTATCAAGCCAGCGCAGAGGCGCATCCGAGGCTCAGCAACTATATAGTGAGACGCCAGGAAGCGTGAAACGCAGAGAAGATGCCGCCGCTGCCAGAAAAGCGGCAGGTGGCATGATCGATCGCCCGGCCAGCCGCCCCACCAAGAAGCAACGCCGGCAGATTCATCGGTTCAAAGAATCGAATTAAGCTTCGGCCGCGAGCGGCGCGCTGAGGCTCTCTTCTACTACGATCGCGTTGCGGCCAGAAGCCTTGGCCTTATACAGCGCCTTGTCTGCCATTTTAATCAGGTCCGCCGGCATGAGCTCCGTGTCCGGTTCCACCGTGGCAATGCCCTGGCTCACGGTTATCGAGGGAGAGACGTCCGACTCGCCGTGAGGTATCGCCGCTTCAGCGATGAAATCCTTCAACCGCTCGGCAATGCGCATCGCAGACGGAGACGAAGACCCCGGCAGCACCAGGATGAACTCCTCACCCCCATAACGGCCGACCACTTCGCCCGCCCGGCTCGTGGCGTTCTGCATGATGTCTGCCAGGCGCTGCAGCACCTCGTCGCCCGCGGGGTGACCATAGGTGTCGTTATAAGCTTTGAAATAATCCACATCGAGAAGAATCACTGAAAGCGGTGTCGCTGTGCGCCGGGCACGATTGATTTCAGCTTTGAGGGCCGTATTCACCATGCGGCGATTACCCAGCCCGGTAAGCTCGTCGATATTGGCAAGATCTGTCAGCTGGCGCCGCGCATCGCGCAGCTGCCGGTTACGATCTCGCAACGACCCGGCCATATCCCCCAGCTCCCGCGCCATGGTCTCGCGCTCCCAGTTCAGCGCCAGCATATTGCGGAACGTACGATGCACCCTGTCGCAGATGACTACCAATACGGCGGTAAAGGCCAGCAACACCAGGCCGATCAGCAGGTTGTAGGGCTGTTGCCAATAATGCACCAGGCTCCACCACGCAATAGGCCATAAAGCGCCGATCAGGAAGGCAATAAAGTACTCGCGAATAATGACCGAGAAGCCTACCGATATCGCCGTGATCATGACGATCAACAGCAGAAAGGTGTACTGCATGGTGATGGGCACACGCGTCGCCGCGAAGATATACGCAGAGGCCCACACCAGGCCGGTAGCGGCAGAGCCGAGAATCAGCTTCCAGTAAACCGATTTTGGGTGGGTGCGATAGGAGTGGTTAACCAGCGCGTTGCTCATTTGCAAAGAGCGCAGCAACAGCAAGATAAGAAACGCCGCGCCCCAGAGCATGATGCTGGTGAAATCCACGAAGGGCCAGAAAATGGCCATGCTCGCCACCATTCCCACCGTATTGGCAACCACAGTCCCGAGCTGCCCATTTTGCATGAGCATCTCCAGTTGGGCAGAAAAAAGCTCTTCCCGCGGAATGTGGCGTTGGTAGATCATGGGCAAATCCTACACTCTGCAGCGATTTATCATACTCCGGCCAGGGAAAGCTGCGAACCAGGTCACAACCCAAACGGGTCAATTATTGCTCAATGACGTGAATTACGCGAAACTTGAGCCTAACTTACTGAATTTGGTCATAAAGTAACCCATGTTCTCCTGGCAGGCCATACGTATCACCTGCATGATCTTGCTGGCAATACCGCTCGTTCATCTGGTGGTACTCATGTCATCCGACGTTGCCGCTACGCTGAACAACGAGCCGACGGTATGGGCGGATGAGATCGAGGACTACCGCCAGCAGGACATGGCGGGCAAACTACCCGAAAAGCCGATCGTTGTGGTGGGCGGCATGCGCGCCAAACTATGGGAGGGCCTACCCGCCCTTCTCTCACCCAAGCCGGTACTCATGCGCGGGATTGGCGACGCGATCGTTGAGGATATCGTCTACAACTACGACGACCTGATCGGTTACTACCAACCGGAAACCGTCATCTTTCTGCCCAGCGTTACCGAATTTCATATTCGCGACAACAAATCTGCGGAAGACCTCGCTGAGGGCATTGCGGAGCTGGTGACAGCCGACGAACTTGTGCACATTACCCAACACTTTTACATCATCAGCCCCATCAAGACGCTGCTCCACCCAAGTGATCACGAGAAAATCAACGAAACCATGGAGCTACTGGGCGAGTGGGTCCAAAGACATCCGCATGTCACCCTCCTCGATGCCAACCGACTGCTGCAGGATGCCAGAGGCAACCCTGAAGCCGCTTATTTTCGCTCTGACGGCTCGAATCTCAACGAGCACGGCTACCTCAGGCTTTCGACGCTTATCCAAAACGAGATCGCCACCACAACCCTGCAACCCTGATCACGATCCTGACTGCAGCACGCGAATTGGGGTAGAATTGACGGATGTTTTCCGAAATCCCCCTCACTCGGCCCACGACCCCCTTGCTGACTGCCATTGATGGCGGCCGGCCGGCCAGTGAGCTCAATAGCGACGAACTCGAACAACTCGCCATGGAGTTGCGCGCCTACCTGTTGTACAGCGTGGGCCAGTCCGGCGGACACTTCGGCGCGGGCCTGGGTGTCGTAGAGCTGACCATCGCCCTGCACCACGTATTCAACACCCCCGAAGACCGCATTGTTTGGGATGTAGGCCACCAGACCTATCCGCACAAAATTCTCACCGGCCGCATGCAGCAAATGAACAGCATGCGCCACGCCGGTGGACTGTCGGGCTTCCCCAAGCGCAGCGAGAGCGACTACGACACCTTCGGCGTGGGTCATTCGTCCACCAGTATCTCCGCCGCAATGGGCATGGCACTGGCCGCGCGCCAGCAAGGGACCAATCGCAAAGTAATTGCCGTCATTGGCGACGGCGCCATCACCGGAGGCATGGCGTTTGAGGCTCTGGCGCACGCCGGCCACGAGCGCCCCAACATGCTGGTCATTCTCAACGACAACCAGATGTCCATTGGCCACAACACCGGCGGGCTGGCGAACTATTTCGCCAAGATCTGGGCCACCAAGACCTATCTCGGCATGCGCGAGCGATCCAAGCGCTTCCTGGAGCGATTCAGCTTCCTGTGGGACTGGGCCAAGCGAACCGAGGAACACATGAAGGGCATGGTGGCACCGTCCACTCTGTTTGAGGAGCTCGGCTTCCACTATATAGGCCCTTTGGATGGCCACGACCTGCCCGGCCTGGTCAAAGCTCTTGAGAATATGAAAGACCTGGAGGGGCCACAGTTCCTCCACATCCGCACCGTCAAAGGCAAAGGCTTCACGCCCGCCGAGGAAGACCCTGTGGGCTACCACGCCCTGAACAAGGTCGAGGCCAAGCCCAAAGGGCCGCAGCCCGCCGCACCTTCCACGCCGAAGAAGCCCAAATACCAGGACGTCTTTGGCCAGTGGCTGTGTGATATGGCAGAACAGGACAACCGTCTGGTCGGCATCACACCGGCCATGTGTGAAGGGTCGGGCATGGTTGATTTTGCCGCACGCTTCCCCAAGCGCTACTACGACGTCGCGATCGCCGAACAGCACGCAGTGACGCTCGCTGCCGGCATGGCCTGCGACGGTGTCAAACCCGTGGTCGCCATCTACTCGACCTTCCTCCAGCGTGGCTACGATCAGCTGATTCATGATGTGGCGCTGCAGAACCTCGATGTGACCTTTGGTATAGACCGCGCCGGTCTGGTAGGCCAGGACGGGCCTACCCACCATGGCACGTTCGACCTGAGCTACCTGCGCTGCATCCCCAATATGGTGATCGGCGCACCGTCCGACGAGAACGAGTGCCGGCAAATTCTGTACACCGCGTTCCAGCATCCGGGGCCTGCAGCGGTTCGCTATCCACGTGGTACCGGGCTTGGCGCGGAGATCTCCTCGAAGATGGCGTCACTCGAAATTGGTAAATCGGTCACCCTTCTCAAGGGTTCCCGTGTGGCCATCCTCAACTTCGGCACCTTGCTGCCCGCCGCTCGCGAGGCGGCAGAGGCACTCGGCGCAACCTTGGTAGATATGCGCTGGGTTAAACCCATGGATGAGACGCGCGTGCTCGAACTGGCAGCCAACTACGAACTGCTGGTGACAGTAGAAGAGAACGCAGTTGCCGGCGGCGCCGGCGCAGGCGTTAGCGAACTACTCGCAGCTCACGGAGTGGAGACACCCGTACTCCACTGCGGGATTCCTGATGAATATATTGAGCATGGGGATCACAAAGCACAGCTAGCCGCGATCTCTCTGGATGGGGCAGGTATAACAAGCAGCATCAAACGGCGCATGACCCGCTCAGATTCCACAGGGGAGACAGCGACGGTTTCGCCAAGTCCCCCCGTGGCAAAGCCAGCTATATAGAGCGCCATCCCTCGCATGGAACGCGACTACCAGTACAATTACTCAGAGATTCGCCCTTCTGTCTTCGATACCGAGGGTCGCAACCGCAAAGCAAACACTATCGTGAGAGTTTGCCAGGACTTTCTGGGGACTGAATCATTGTCCGACCTGACCCTGCTTGACGTGGGGAGTTCCAGCGGCATCATTGACAACTATCTGGCCGATTTCTTCGGCGAGGTACACGGCATCGATATCGACGAGCCTGCGATGAAATTCGCCCGCGAGAGATTCGACAAACCCAACCTGCACTTCGCGGTGGGCGACGCAATGAAACTGGCGCAGAATGACAACAGCGTAGATGTGGTTGTGTGCTCCCATGTGTACGAGCACGTGCCCGATGCAGCGCAGATGTTCAGCGAGATCTGCAGAGTGCTGAAACCCGGCGGATTCTGCTACTTCTCCGGCAACAATCGCGTGATGCTTATGGAGCCACACTACCGGCTACCGTTCCTGTCGCTATTGCCACGGCCGCTGGCACACCTCTATATGCGTATGGCAGGCAAGGGGCGGTACTATCACGAGAAGCATCTCAGCTATCGCGACCTGAAGACACTGATGGCCGATTTTGAGCTGGAAGACTATTCCGCGCGAATCATCGAATCGCCCACTGAGTACGCCGTGGAGTACATGCTCAAACCCGGCAGTATGAAATGGCGATTGGCAAGGCTTGTCGCCCGGCACGCCAAGTGGGCGACCCCCCATATCTGGTTGCTACGCAAACCCGGCAGCGAGGCTTAATACAGTGGCCTCATTGCCCTCCAGGCCCAGTATCCTGCTCATAACCCGAAACTTCCCCCCTCTAACCGGCGGCATGGAGCGGCTGTTGCACCAGGCCGCCGAGGGCCTGGACGATTGGGCTGAGTTGAGCATTATTGGGCCCAACGGCTGCTCAGCATACGCGCCCCCTGGATGCGAAGTGCGTGAGGCGCCTCACTCTCTGGCAGGCTTTATGCTCCTCTCCTTCTGGCATGTACTGATGACATGTCGCCGCGGGCGATTCCAGCTGATTCTGGGCGGCAGCGGCCTCGCCGCGCCTGCGCTCTGGCTCGCACGCTACTTATGCGGAGCCCACGGTGCCATCTTCGTACACGGGCTGGATATTGTGGTTAACAACTGGGCATACCAGCGCTTGTTCCTACCAGCTGTGAGGTCTGCGGATCTGGTCATTGCCAACAGCGCGAACACACGGCGACTCGCCATTGAGCGGGGTGTTGCACCGGAGCACATTACCGTTATCAACCCCGGTACCGAGCTGCCACTGTTAACCGAACTTGAGACACCAGCAAATTTTCGTGAACATCACGGTGTGGAATTCGACCAGATCATCCTGTTCGTCGGCCGGATGACCCGGCGCAAAGGCCTCAGCCAGTTCATCGAAAAGTCACTCCCGGCAATCCTTGACGCAGTTCCGGGCGCGGGACTGGTCGTTATTGGCGACGACCCCGTCAACAGCCTGAATAAACTGGGAGAACAGGACGACGTTCTCGCAGCCGTTGATAAAGCCGGGCTGGAGCAAAAGGTCAGATTCCTCGGTGCAGTTGAGGACAGTGAGTTGCTGGCGGGCTATACCGCCGCTGATGTGCAGATATTTCCATTGGTCGAAGTAACAGGTGACGTGGAAGGCTTCGGCATGGTGGCTATCGAGGCGGCTGCCTGTGGGACACCGACGGTGGCATTCGACTGCGGCGGCGTATCCGATGCGATTACCACGGACAACGGGACGCTGGTGACCGCTGACGACTACGAAAAATTCAGCACGATCGTAATAGAACTGCTTAAGGGTAGTTCGCCGACCCCGGATAGCTGCCGCTCACACGCTGAGAAGTATGCCTGGCCACATTTTCACCAGAAACTGGCCACAGCGCTGCAAGGCTGCGTTTCAGCGTTCACCCGCTGAGGTAAATACCAACAACTTTTCCGCTTGCTCCGCCCAGGTGGGAACAGGCACGTCGGGCCGTTCAGCATGTTCAAGCTGATAACGGATGCAAGCGGCCAACCCTGACACCGAATCCGGGCTATATCGCGCTTGCGGCAGGGCCTCGAACAGTTGCGCCAGCGCCCCAACATCTGCCACCACCGCAGGAACATCACACGCTATTACTTCATAGGCTTTTTGCGGGAAGGCGTAGTAGCCAAAGCGAGTGTTTGACAGCGGCACTACGACGACATCCATTGCGCTGTAGAATTTGGGCATGGAATGGTGCGGCAGCATGCCCAGATAAACTACATTGGGCCCCCGAGGCAGAGGGCACTCCTCATAAACCTTGCCGGCTATCACGAAAACGACATCTGGATCAGATTGCTCAAACTCAGGAATCGCCTCAAAGATAGTCCCTGCACCGTGGTGATTATTCAGGCCACCGCAGACGCCTACAAACTTCTTGTCGGAAAGCTGGCCCAAACCAAGCTCCTGCCGGCACAACCTCTGTTCTCGGGGATGGAATACCCTTGGATCAACCGTACTTTCAAGCAAAAGCATGGGCTTGCCGGGAAATTCTCTCTCGAGATCAGCAACTAGAGTTCTGCTGACAGCCGAAAGACCGTCAGCCTTAGACAAGGCCCGGCGATAGAGCGGCTTTACCCCTGGGAGCCTGGCCAGACCAAAGGTGGAGTAGTCGTCGTACAAATCGGCGTAGAAGCGTGCACCTGTAAGTCGGGCCAGCCAGTAGCCGATGATGACGCAGAGGCAATCCGAACTAGCAATGACCACACGTGGGGACACCTTCCGCGCTAGCGTGTAAAGCTGTAGCAGCCAGCCCAGCATCAGCGTACGGGGCAGGTTCAGTTGGCGCCACGTGGCGGAAAGGCCCTGCGGTACTGGTTCGGAACCCGAGACTCGGTAGTCCAGACAAATAGCCTGCAATGAAAAGTCCTCAGACATCCGATGCGGCAACTCGAACAATCTGGCATATCGATCTGCAGCTACATCGTGGTTCATATAGCGGGCTTTGCAGAGCCAGAGAGTAGAAAGCCTTTCTCGTTTGGGCATTCGCGACTGGCCGTTATCCATCAGTTATAACGCCCCATAGAAGCCAGATCCAGGCTGCTGACGTATCGTCGCGTTCTGTCTGTTACGCGAACCGATACCAGTGCTTCGGCAAGCTCTTCAACGGCGCTCGTGAATACTTTGCCCTCTTCATATAGAGGGGGCTGAGCTGTCGCTGGCGAGAAGAATCGCTCTCGCCCAATGAGCTGCCCGAGAGAACGATCAACGGGATCAAATAACACAGCTAGTTTATCGCGGTTCTTGCCCAGTAGGTCAGGCCGAGGCTTAGCATCAACAACGGCTTCGTTTGCCAAGCTAACGATGCCTTGTCGGAGTCGGGCTGAATCTTTCGCATCAAGCTCCCAGTTGGCGACCCGGCAAATTTCGATGAACCGATGAGGAATCCCACTATTGAGCATGCAGGGAACAACCACCATAGAATGCGATTCAAGTTGGATACTGGCCAGAAAATCTGGGATAGAACCTCCTGCCTCCAAAACTTCATCGTAGTCACGTAAGATGAGATTTGCGTCAGGAATCAGCCTTAGCCATGGATTCAGTAACCTGCAATAATCGATATGGATGGTATCCACAAAACTATCAAAGCCGCCCCCCCTAAGAGGAGCCAATCTACGACCAAAATTGATGCACTGCGCATACCATGACGGCAAATAGTGATCCACGCGCCTTAACGTGCAATAAAGCGTGATATCGAAGTCAGAAAAGGTATCCCTAAGCCGCTCTATCAATGTATCGCTGATATCACCAAAATTCGCAAATGCTTCAGCGCACAATACGACAGTGTGCGGTCTATGGGAATGTAACTGATGCCCTATATTTTCTAGCATTTCCTCACTTGACGGCAGCTCACCGTAGTAAGAAACCGGTCCAGAGTTGCCTTTGAATTCCGCTAGCATTTTTAGGGCGAGCGCATTGTGGGGCTCCCGGTCAAATAGTTGCAGCTGACGATACTCTGGCTCGTGAGCCATTCGCGCCTTCAAGCGACGTACCACTCTACGCAAAAGTGTCCATGGAGTGTTTGCTAGCACACTGGGGTAAAGCACGCCCTGATCAATCAACCGTCTAGCATTAAGCGAAAGGTAGGCCTGCAGCGCAGTGGAACCCACCTTATGATGACCAATAAATATTACCAGCTTACGCCGAATCAAAATGTATGCTTCATCAGGGCAGAATACCCCATTTCTCGTGGCGGCGGCCCTTGGTACCCCACAATCCATCCCAGAATCCCGCCAGAAACGCCCATGTTTGCTTGAGCTTATCAGGCTCGTGGATTAGCGCAGCCACGAGGCGAAGAAAGCTTCCAGGTATGGTCTCTATGATAAGCCTTGCTCCAAAGTGCTTTTTCGCAATCAGCAATCGGTTGCGAGTATCGTAGTAGCGCTTCCATGGAGGAAGTCGCAGACAGGTAAGGCGAATCGAAAAAAACTTAAATGGGTAGGGTACTGAGGCCGGGTGCTCTATACGGCTATGTCCCGCAATGAAAATATCTGCACCGTGATTCACCGCCCTGACACAGTACTCGACATCATCGGCAGCAATAAAGAATCCAGGGTCGGGTAGGCCGATTGATTGAACCAGTTTGCGATGAATTAGAAAACCTAGGAATGGTAGCGATTGGACTCGGGCCTTCGCAGGCACATCGCCGGCCGACGTTGCAACACGGCATTGTTCATCCACTAGAGTGGTGAGCCATGCGGTTTGCTCTCCGGAAACTGCTAATGATCCATAAATGTTCTGAGGGTCATCCGCGACCTTCAGTAGTTGCCCAAGTGCGTCGGGTTCAGGTACCGCGTCATCGTCCATCATCCAGACCCAATCCGCCCCGTTCTTGGTAGCTATATCCAGACCTGACGAGAAGCCCCCAGCGCCTCCCGAATTCTCCTCCAGCAAAAAGTGCTGAACCAGTTCGCCCTGCTCATCCGACCAGCTAGCCAACCAATCACGTGTGCCGTCTGTGGAACAGTTATCCACAACTATCAGCCTTTCAAAAGACTCATCCTGGTTGAGCAGAGCACTCAGGCAATCCATGAGAAGATTGAGACGATTATATGTGACCACAACTATGGCGACTCTGGGCTTCATGATTTCCTGCTGCGTGGCCAACTATCCATTCACGCGCTAGTTTACTTGTCAATGAACGCTACGGCCAACCTCCGGGCCAACTTCAGTATACGATACAAAATTCTCACCCACAGGCTAGATATCGCAGCCGAGCCTGCCAACCAGTAATAGTCTTTGTGATGGCTACTATTTGCTGAGGACAATAGATCCGCCCCTACCATGATAGCGACGTCACGTATTCGCAACGGCCTCGCTATTGGCTTGATATACATATCCTCGTGGCTCTGCTCAATATTGGTGGAAACTGGGCGACAACATATACTTCCCTGGGCTTGGGATCACAGAGATACTCTTGCAAAGCTGCGTTTGCACCCTCCATATAACAGTTGAGCATTTCGAGAGGAGAGCCCATTCTTACCAATGTGTCAGCATAATCGAGAACCGACGAATGGTACGCCTGCACGTAGCTGAGATAGTCATCCTCAGGCGACGGCGCTGTCACCGGCCCCCACTCCGAGTGAAGTCTATAACCCGTGACCGTACCGCGGTCCGCCAGCGTAATCAAATGCTCAAATACAACCCGCGACTGACTGTCGAACAGCCAACCATCATCATGACAACCAATGACCGCCGCCATGGCGGCGATCTCTGGACTTCCGGAATCGGCTATGGAGCTCGCGCCTTGACCGGGGAACCATATGGGCTTGCTTTACGACACTGAGTCTACTAACACGAATGCTATTTTCGCTCATGAGCGAGGAAGACAAACTGGGGCAGTTCGTGGCAAGTTGCAAAGGAATTTGGCAAGGATGGACAAGATACAGATACAGCCGAATGTCAGAGCATATAGACCTTATTGAGTAACCCAAAAAAAGGGGACCCATGCTCTGGTCATCATCCCCCATAACCATAGTGCCCAGCTCAGTTTGAACAATGCAGACGGCGTCTAGTGTGTCGCAGCAATTTGAACAGCAGGCGAATCGGTGAACTGGATATCGCCGCCGAGCCTGCTAACCAGCAATGGGTCTGCCCCTTATATGAACTTCTCCCTGGCATCAGGTCACTTGCCACCATGGCACCTAGATCTCCCAGACCCAACGGATGGGCAAGAGGTTTCGCGTATCGGCTATCGTGGCTTTGCTCAATATTGACTGACAGCCAGGCAACTATCCTTGCATCTACCGGATCAGGATCGGCCATGAATTTCTCAAAGGCTCGATTCGCTACCTCCATGAACGCGTCATCATCCTGCCAGTGCCCACTAGTACTTTTCAGGGTCTCCACATAGCGAACAACTCCTTCATGATAAGCACTAACATAGTCTAGATATTTCCTGTCAGGCGGTAACCCCGTCACTGCCTCCCAATGTTCCAGATAGCAATACCCTGAAACACTCCCATGGTCAGCGAGGGTCAATAGGTGCTCCAGAACGACACGGGATTGGCTGTCAAACAACCAACTGCCGCTGTGGACGCCGTCCGCTTCCGAACCATCCTCAGCAAAATAAGCTGAGAACTTTCCAGCATGCTGTGAGCGCACGTGACTCGCAAATAAGCCAAGATAGTAACCACGTACTTCGCCAGCAAAGCCCTCCCCAAAACAGATTCGCCGCAGCGCAGCCTGCGTGTTCAATTCCCAACCCACATCTACAAGCGCCCATCTCGCGCCGTCGAAAAGGCCTTGCTGCCGCAAGTATTTCACTACCTGAGACCTGAGTTCGCCCGCACGCCACAACACAATCGGACGCAGCCCACCAGCATGAATACATTCCTTCAACTCGCTCAATTCGCATTGGGAAAGTTGTTCGCCCCTGCGACTCGCCAACTCGTGCGGGAGATGCACTTCTGCCTCTTGCCAGGTCAGCCCCAACCTTTCCAGGATGGCCTCAGGACAAAGGTGCATGCCTTCCAAATATGCCCAGTACGTGTCCGATTCGTCACAGGCCAAGATCGACGAAGCAAACCAGGCCTGCCTGGATCCGTACAAATATTCCACTTCGATATCGGGGAAGAGCTGGCTGAGCGAGCATGCAATTTTGTACAAAATCTGCCCGTCTCTCGATACAAAATACAAACGCCGTGTCCTGTCCAGGCGAGCGCGACGCATTACCCATGCTACAAATGCTGTGAGGAAGGGAGCTGCGACCGAATAGATGAACTGCTGGGGACACAGAACCGCGTCCGCCTCGGAGGAGGCCAACTGCAATCTAACACAACGGTTTAGCCCAACGGCATTCCGTTGAGATCTCTCGGCACCGCGCGCCGCGGCGATCTCATAGCGATTGGGTTGTATCCAACGCACCCAACGTGCAGAAAGCCCTGCTCGCCTCGCTCTATGCACATCGGAAAAGAAATTGTCCCCACAGTGAATAATATCCCCTGTCTCTACACCCTCTCTTGATGCGATCTCGTGATACAGCGCTGTCGTGACCTTATTTTTGTCGAAACGGTTCGATACGTATAGGGCTTGGCCATCCTCAATCAGATGGCACTTGAGCAGTATGGCCCGTATCGACGCCTCGGGGAGGTACATGTCGGACGCGAATATTACTTTCGCTCCGTTGCGAGCTGCGCTCAATTGGCGAGACGCGCGGCAGATTGGGTAGGCGCTGGCGATTTCTAACTCGATCTCGAGCTCGCGGAGACTTTCACAGTCTATCTCCGCTGATGACAAAGAACCCAACTGAACGTAGATATCTCCCAGGGTGATATCCCTGCCGTGGATATTCGCTCTTCGCACTTGCTTTTCCGCTTCAATCCTAAGCTGCGCCAAGCGGTTTATATCACCCGCATGCCACTCCGAAGCACTCTCGGCCGCATAGTTTCGTGCAAGATCATAGAAAAGGTCCTGCGGTTCCAGATAGGGGCGACAGACGCAGGTGTCAAAAACATCATAGGAATATATCGCCTTACCTTCTGGCGTATCATCCCTCGCCAGATAACGCTCGATGGCAAAAACGATTCTCTGAAGCACTGACCAAACTCCCTACATCTTGTCCAGATCCTGCTGCAACTTGGCAGCCTTGCGAAAACCAGGCAGCCATCCAAATAGTCCTACAAGAATACGGAGTATTTTAAAGGGTGGAGTGGTTAGCAAAGCCCGCTGCTTTTGCTGCAAGCGGTACGCAGCATCCAACAGATACTGGACTTTGGCGCCATCAGCTACTGAAAAAGAGCTAATCTGGGGATGTGCTCGTCGAAAATCCATTGCTGCGCCAGGAAATTCGGGTGCGACAACATACCGGGATTGCTCTTTAAGTTGTCCCGCGCAGGCTTCACGCAGTACGGCGGCCAACGCCTCCGTCGCCGCCCCCGCATTGGTCAACTCATCTTCCAGGCATAAAGATTGATAAGCCATCATGTTTTCTGGTGGATAGAGGAGTTCCTGTACGACACTGGCAATATCTTTCTTACTGTGGATATTCCACGCAGTGGTTACATACCCAGGACAACTTCGGTAATCAACTTGTGCTGTAGGGATCTGCATCAACATCGATTCCAATAGGCAGGTGGATGTAAAGCTGATGACTCCGGAAGCAACGTGCAGGTCTTCCTCCATTGAACTTGCGCTGGCGGGAATCCCCAAACGCTGGGCCAGGCCTGCGTCTACCCTCCAGACCACATCAACCTCGGCCTGATTACTGAAGTAGTCTTGCAGATCCTGCAGCGCCTCAACAACGGCGATATCCTGAGCCACGTTGTGCGAAGCTGTTTTGGCGGTGGTGACCAAAACTGAGGGTTTGTTGCTAGCGATGCTCTGAGATGTGCGAGGTGAGGCGTCCAACCGAGGAATGCCTACTAGCCTAATTTTTTCCGTTAGCCCCAGCCCCGCGAGTATCCTGGCAGGGTGCTGCCCAATAACGCAGAGAAAATCGGACAGGAGTGGTTGCAGTACTGTGGCGCGCTCAGGTCGAACAAAGGACTGGTTATTCCACACATAGTCCCACTCAATAACGCCATCCATCAGGTAGACAACAGGAAGTCCACTGTCCTGGGCGCACTTGATACTCATCCGGGTGGATTCTTTCCATTCCTGCGAAACAAGAACTGCACTAATCTCACTAAGATCAACATCCTCGCCCAGATGATCGTGATAGATAATAGTGAGATCAGAAATATACTCGGCCAGCTCGCCGAGCATTCCGCCTTCGTGCTCCTTACAACCAATTACCAGTAGATGCATATTCCGTCTCTAGCCAAATTATTCGTCGAAAAAAATTGCCGACTCTGTATCGGCGAACGCATCCTTTAGTTGATCAAAATTCTCTATCAACACTTCAAGTCTTTCAGGGTTCTGCTTTTTCAGCTTGGTGGAGAGCGCTTCATATTCAACTCCCAGAAATTCGGAAATTTCACGGCTCGAATCCTCGGGAGAACTAACAATGTCTTCGTATGTCAGGTGCAGAATATCCTGCTTGCTGAAACGCTCACTGACCTCACGCTCCCACATCGCGGTTTGTTCCAGAGCTTCGCGAACTTCACCCACCTCGAGAATCACGCTGGCCTTGTCGGGTGACCCAATCTCAGCGTACTGTTTGCTGGTCCAGGCACCAATCTCACCTGCCAGCTTCCGCGAAACGATTGTACGCAATACATTTCTACGGGATAAGTGAATAACTTTCAGATCTTCCATTCCAGCTAAAACCGACCAAATCTCGGAATCGGGACAATCCAGAGGGTGGTAGTAGAATATTTTGAAGCCCTTCGCCTTGATGTTACGCCTCTGACCACCCCAGGATCGCCGCAATACGCGCCTGACATCTCGTCCCTCCAGTGTTCGAAAGACTTCACCATCGGCCGCCACCTGGGAGTGAGAGTCGAGCATGGAAATAAGCATATTGGAACCAGTTCTAGATCTGGTGAGCACGATAAAAGGAGTATAATCCTGGTGTCCGATAACATTGAAAACTTCGTGCTCAAGTCTGGCAAGAATCCTCTTGGGCCCAATAATTCGTCGAATGGATGTATTCATAAGCGCAATATCGCCTGATTCGGAGGATCACACAACATTTCATGTACACTAAAATTGAAACCGCGCACATTACGTCTCAGAGACTGCAAAAGAGCAAGCGACCGGCACCTCTTAAAATTGAATAGATTGATCACACTACATTACTGAATAGCCACCGGGGAAAACACAGTCATGCCTTCCGAGGCCTTCAAGTCTGCTAAAAATGGCCCACTTATTTCCGTGATCATGCCAAATTTCAACAAGGCAAGATACGTAGGTGAGTCAATCGGCTCGCTGCTCGCCCAAAACTACCAAAACTGGGAGCTCTTGATAGTCGATGACGGATCGACAGATAAATCGATCCCGATCATTCGGGACTTCTGCAACCGAGATCCCAGAATCAAATTGTTTCAACGCGAAACTCTTCCTAAAGGTGGCTCAGCCTGCAGAAATATAGCCCTGGCCAATTCTCTGGGTAGCTACGTGATTTTTTTGGATTCCGACGACCTTCTCGGGGAGAACTCGCTAGCTCAGCGAGTCGAGTATGTGATGCAGAATCCGGGCTTGGATTTCGCTGTATTTAACATGGTAGATTTTCTGACCTCAGTGCAAGAGCAATCCAACACGTTCGTGGTACCAGTGGGTGACCCTCTTACACTGTTGCTGCAGCACGAACTACCCTGGTGTGTCATGCAACCGATTTGGCAAAAAAAGTTTCTGGCTAAACTACAGTACTTCGATACCTCATATCCAAGGTTTCAGGATGTAGAACTGCACACCAGAGCGCTCCTCACTCCGGGGGTCAAATACTCGGTGGTACGCGATGCGCCGCCAGACTGCTTTCATCGGACAGCAGACGATCGTCGCTCAATAAATCACAAGGAATTCATCACGCTAACTGTCCAAGCTGGCAGTAAATACATCCGAGAAATGGAACGAACACTACTTGAAACCGAGGAGCGGGGGCCCGGCAAGGTCAAGCACCTCAATGGCACCAAGATAGATTTAGCAAAAAGAGTCCTGCACCATAAAATCTCAGGAAAAATTGACGCCAGTACCTGCCAGTCCCTGCTGCTTCAGATCGCTGAAGCCGGCGATACTATAGGAAGTGGAAAGCCAATTATAGCTGCGACGAAGGCTATCCATTACTTCGATTTCACCAGAAAACCTGCGGTATTTCGCGCACTCAAAAAAATCTTCACGCAATAAGAATCCTGCCAATCAAAGCCATCTGCGCCATTTTCGCAGAAATCGCTTTGTCTTGGTTTGTATAAGGGCCGGAGAGAACGATGGCAGGTATATCTCCTGATTCTTGGTGCAAATCACAGGCTTACCTGAAAGCCTGGCGATCTCACGCGATTGCTTCGGTTCGCTCTCGATAAACAGTCTGCTTAGATCATACTTTTGGTAAACGCTGGCCTTGAAGGAAGCATGGCACCCCAACGCTCTGCGAGTAGCAGCATCGGGTAGATCCAGCATATGCAGCTCTCCGTACGTAACACCGCTTTTCTTCAACCAGTCTTCTGTCTCCAATCGATATTTTTCGAGACGGCTAGTCACCAAATGGCCGACCTCATAGGTAGGCAACACGAGCGGGGCCGCATCCCGCAGAAAACGCAGATACTTTTCCCCATCGTCGTTCTGTTCTTCTGTTGGGTCCACGCAAAGCACGCCATCGATATCCATACAGCAGTTTTTGAGAAATGGCCTGTGCATGAAATTCCATTCAAAGCAGCGAGGGCTCGCTAGTTCTTCAAAATACAGATCAACCGTATCCACCGCAGCGGGCGAGATATAGGCGCAACCATAAGAGACTCGTTGGTCACGGCCTAGCTCAAAAACGGACTTCTTTACCTCTTCAAGAGTAGAGCCACTCTGAACCGTATCGTCAATAATCAGGACGTGCCTAGCGTCCGAAGGACTGGATGGGCTCTGAGATTGGAAGTCTCTGGTGTTCTTTTCAGCCAGCTTTCTATCCTGCAAGTAGCTATCTAGATCGGTAATCCTCAAATTCAGATTGAGCGCGACCATGCTCGCCACTAGCGTTCCGCTTCGTGGTACTCCCACGATGAGATCGACGTCTCTGGGTATAGAGCTCAGATTCTCTCTTACACACAGCGACAGGTCACTTATTGAACGAAAATTCACTTACAATCCCCATTTTTTCTGGCTGCTCGTTCAGTTTCAACAACAGATACTGTCAGTTCCGAGCAATCAGATGCAACAATTCGCGACAGCGATCTCGCTGAAGCGCGAGAGATAATAGAAAGTAAAGCAGCATGCCAAAGCCAACCAGACTTATTAATCGAGGCAGTACTGCGACCTCATTAACAAGCGACGACAGGGTCACCACACCAAAACACATGAGCGCAGCTACTACAATTGGCAACGTAAGATCGCCAAGATACTGCACTCCACATTTTCCCAGTAAAACTCGAATAGTTAGAAAGTAGCCCGCAACCAAAAAACTCAAGTAACCCAACACCATCACGAAAGCGACTGCCTCAAGACTCTCAGTGACAAGCGCTACTAGTGCGATACTCAGGGGAAGCACCAATAGAATCGCACTGTTCCAATATAGAGGCCATCGATACTTACCGTTCGCCAACATAAGACCAAGGTTCAAATTATTGGCAGATCGAAACAGTACATAGAGCACCAGGAACTGCGACACTCTCACCACCGGCTCCCATCCTTCTCCAAGGACCAGATCAACAAACTCGGGAGCCACAGCGATATAGCCAAGGAGCAACGGAGCGTTAATAAACATTAGTATACGGAGGCCCTTCCTGTAGCCGCGCTTCATAGCATCAGGGTCCGACTGAATTCTGGAGAAAATGGGTGTTGCAACCGCAGTCAGTACCGGGTTTATTTTTGAAAATGGCTTTATCGCGATGCTGAACGCCATATTGTAGTAGCCTAGAGCCGTCGGCCCCAGTATCGCTCCTACAGCAATTTGATCTGCCCTGGAATTGAAGCCATTGATTATGGCGGCCCCGACTCTAAAAGCACCAAATTTGAGCTGTTCTTGTACTCCTCCCGGTCGAAATACCAAGCCTGGAATCCAACCGTAATGCTTCGCAAAACCCAGAAGCACCACCATACGAAGGGCCTGGACCGACAGCACTGAATACACAAGTGAAAGTATGCCAAAGCCACGGTACGCTAAAGAAATGGCGACGATAGCACCAAGTAGAGCTTGGCAAATATTGAGAATTGAGAGAGGGCGAAAAGCTAGCGACTTTCGCATCAGGGCTTGAAACTGGATACCAAAGGTTCCAAAAACCAAGGTCACTCCAATCAATCGAGCTAAATCAGAAATTCCTGGATAATCGAACGCCAGGCTGAGTAAACCTGCGCAAAAATAAAGCGAAGCATAGATCAGAAGCCCTACAAAAACATTGATCCAGTAAAGTGTAGACAACTGATCTGGTGACAAGTCTTGTTCGACAATGACCACGTCCGAAAAGCCCACTCTGGTGAAGATCTCGCACAGTGCGACCATAATGGTCAGAAAGGCGAACGCCCCGAACACATCCGGCTCCAAAATTCTCGCAAGAACCGCTATCTGGACAAAGCCAACCACCGTCGTGACGGATGTTGCCATGCCTGTCCATCTAACTGCTCGGGATGCTTCCCCTAAAAAGCTCATACTACAGGGTAAATTTTCAACAAAACTGCCCTGCTTCGCTCTTCGTGCTTATATAGCGATTTGTAGATACGACCCCTTCTCTCAAAATTTCTCTATTCCACTGTTTCTTGATGCCATCCAACTGGAGCTCCAGCATTGAGTTTTTCCTCTACAACTCGAACCTGAAAATCTAAAAAATAGAATCTAAATAGACATGCCACGCTGCCGAAAATCATAAAAAGCCCCATGGATCGTCCGCTACTTCCATATATGCATAGATTTCTTGAACCTCCGATCTCAATGCATCCCGAACCACTTCCAAATCTCTACTGGCCAGAGTAGCTGGCAGCACCTTTCTACGTGTAAAGCGTCTCAACTTACTCTCGAATTGGTAACGAATTTGCTCCGGGAAAAAGTTTACAAAATTGTCGGGTAGATTTTTTCGAACTCTTGCCGGCCATGGATTAAAGGCCATCTTCGATTCTTTGGAATTTACCTTCTCTCTCGGAATGTCGAGGCCTCTCGGAACATCCAACTCCAGGAACTTCCATATATCTTCAAGAACCTGCGCTGGCTCTCTTACCAGAGTTTCAAATAAGACAACTTTGATCGAGTCGTCTGAAAAGTATTTCCTATAGGACTCGATATGAGTCCAATAGCGACAGCCATCCATGAATGGGGGGTAACTGTGCACTGCTTCGAGAAAGTTCATGGGCATCGTTAGCCCGTATCCCTTGTCCACAATGTCATGGCCAGAACTTTGAGCCTGCGCCCAGACAGAATACAACCGATCGACTGGATTTCGAACTACATAAACAATTCTCGCACTTCGATTATATTCGTGGATTCTCGAAGATACAGAGGGGAACGCTATTGTTTCGGAGTAAGAAGGGCTCGACTCTCCGAGATACCTCTCTCCATCATAGTCGCCGAAACAACGCATATAAATATCCAAAGCCTCAGAATAATCTGGGCGTTGAAAAATACGAGGCTCTTTAATCGAAGACATACAGATATTCGGATGCAAGTCTAGCAGGCCATGCAAGTATGTAGAGGCACACTTAGATGCCCCGATCAGGAAGAGCCCCACTTTGGGCTGCGACTTTAAATTGCCTGTCATCAATTGTGTAACCCTACTATGTGCAATATGTTCCTCCAGCTAACCGTGGATCAACCGTCGCTATTCCAATCCAGATTGATGCCGAAAAGAAGACTTCAACCATTTTCTTGTGCGATGTGACCAGCCAGTGGTTTTGTTCCGCGATACCCCATATTGATCCAACCGTGATCGTATCCTCGAACCTCTTCAGGCCGTAATCGGGTAATATCGACAAGGCCAGCCTCTCGCATAATTTTTCGAACGTAACGCGGTGAAAACAGGGTTAGATGCCAATTCGGGTCTCCAGCAGTGCCTCGCCCATCACCGTAGGAAAATGTTCTGCCATTCATCCACAGGCAGGGATCTTGCGAATCATTGAAGCGATACCAGCCATCTAATGATATTTCGTTGGCCTCGTCATCTTCAGCCAACACAAAATTTCTAGCGATCTTCAGTCCGTCGGGCACCCAGATATCTATCTCGCCGCCATCCTTCAAGACTCGCACCCAATCCGAGAGTACTGGAGCCAGTCGATACCAGGCTATATGCTCGAAAACATGGCTTGCATACAATTTCTCGAAAGTACCTGTAGCAAAAGGCAAACGCTTGGAGGCATCGGCCACGTAATCCACCTGCTGATTCCACCGAATATTGACTGTCTCATATCCAGGAATTCGCTCAAACCCAGGCCCTATTTCGAGACGGCGATCGTGTCGATTTCGATTTCGATAATTGTTTAATGGGTTCAGGACTACGCGCGCACCAAAATCAATCAAGCGATTCACGAATGAGGATAGAGTATTCAGTATAGCTACTACCATTCTCCCCAACATTCCTGGACCACCTGCCTCCAGTTTTCTGACAATGCTTTTAATCAAGAAATGGTCCTTGTATTAGTTCAGTGCGCACCTAATTCGGCTGCCATCTGAAATTTAAAACCGCGCGAGAATCTCTAACCCCGAATTCTCACATAAATGGTTGAGGGAGCTATAGATGATATACTCTCTATTTAGCCGCAATTGGCAACTATAAATGTCGAACAAGAACACTCAAGATCACGCAGCTCTGCTTTCCCGCCTCTCTGAACTCATCACCGTATTGGAAGATAGCGATACCAATGTGGAAAGTGCATTAGACGCTTTCGAAGAGGGCATCAAGGTGTCTAGAGCTGCGCAAAGTCTACTTACCAAAGCAGAACAAAGAGTAAAATCGCTAGTCGAAGTCGACGAAGACGCACACGATGAACCATAGAAGGCTGATCAGAATTGATGCCCCTCTAGTGCTGAAATAAGAGAATAGATAATGTTTCTGGATAGCAAGCTGGCCTTCGAGCTGGATAGCTACTTCGAGCAAGCCGCGTCTCCCATGGAGGTCCACCCAGACGTCGCTGCTGCCGCTCAATACTCACTGGGGGCGGGTGGTAAACGTATCAGACCGGCGCTTTGTATTGGGGCTGCTAAGACAATTACATCGAGCCAATGCAAAGATTCGACAACAGTTGTTGCAGTCACCCTCGAACTCATCCACACCTACTCCCTGATCCACGACGATCTGCCCGCCATGGACGACGACGACATGCGCCGTGGCAAACCGTCCCTGCACAAAGCTTTTGATGAGGCCACCGCCATCCTAGTGGGCGACGGCCTACAGGCCCGAGCCTTCGAATTGATCGCCGACGCACCGGACCTCTCGGCCGAACAAAAGGTCTGCATGATCAAGGTGTTAGCACAGGCGGCCGGCATGGAAGGTATGGTCGGTGGCCAGTATATCGACATTCAGGCCGTAGACTCGGACATGACCCTGGACGAACTGCAGGCCATGCACGAAATGAAGACTGGGGCCCTCATTCAGGCCTCGCTCGCGCTGGGCGGCATTGCGGCAGGCGCCAGTGACGAACAGCTAGAGGCGCTAGACATCTACGGCCGCAATATCGGCCTGGCATTCCAGGTAGTAGATGACATTCTGGATGTTGAGGGCGACCCTGAGGCCCTGGGCAAGACCGCGGGCAAAGACGCCGAGGCTAACAAGCCTACCTATGTGAAGTTGCTGGGACTGGATGGCGCCAAGACGGAGGCAGCGCGGCTGTTACAAGCGGCTATCGACGCGCTGGACATGTTTGGAGAGTCAGCAGACCAACTGCGTGAATTGGCCCGGTATATTGTTGAGCGAGACCGCTAGCCCCGCCCTTCCATCATATGGCCGAGCTTCCCGGCCTTGGTATTGAGATATTTTTCATTGTGCGGGTTAGCACCCGTGTGCAGCGCAATTCGCTCCACCACTTCCACACCCTGCTCTTCCAGAGCGGCAACTTTGCGCGGGTTGTTGGTCATCAGCCGCACAGCCTTGATCTGCAGATGCTCGAGCATGGGCCGCAAGATACTGTAATCGCGCATATCCGCGCCAAAACCCAGCTGTTCGTTCGCTTCCACCGTGTCTGCACCGGCGTCCTGCAACTTGTAGGCCTTGATCTTGTTGAGCAGACCAATGCCTCGGCCTTCCTGGCGCAGGTAGAACAACGCTCCCCTGCCCTCTTCAGATATGGCCTTCAGGGCTGCCTGCAACTGGCTGCCGCAATCGCAGCGCATGCTGAACAGGGCGTCACCGGTGAGGCATTCTGAGTGGACCCGGGCCAGTACAGGCTCGCCATCGCCCACATTGCCCATGGTCAGGACCACGTGCTCCTTGTTGGTTTCCGCGTCTTCAAAGCCGTGCATATCGAACTCGCCCCAATCAGTGGGGAGGCGGGAGGATTCTACGTAGCGTGCGGTCAAGGGACGTATCCGTGCAAAAGGGCGCGTATTCTAACAGGTTTGGGGCGGGCCGCGCGAGGGGGGCTCAGGGACCTTTGGTGAGAGTCATAACTCCCTGTTTTTCCTCGATTTTCACGTGCCGCAACCAGGTCATCCCTAGCAGCACAGTAGACGGCTTATCACCCTCCAGGACCGCGGCCTCGACGTTATTCACCTTGATGTTGCCCACGGTGACAGCATTGAGTTTCACCAGATAAGCGCGCACATTGCCGCTCGCGGTTTCGACCTGGGTTGGCGTGCCGTCCTCGGCACGCACGCCGAGACGACGGGCTTCGCCGAGGTTCATGGCGATCACATTGGCACCGGTGTCCACCAGCACCTCGGCCTGGCGGCCGTTAATCATCGCCGCAGTGCGATATTGCAGCGCAGGGTTGATCGGGATAGTAACGATCTGCTCAACGGGGGCCTGATAGTTAGCGCCCACTTTTCGAGAGAGCCCTACGACTGTCTCGTTTCCATCCACTTCAAGCGCTGCAGTTCGGGAATACACAGAGATCAGCGTGACACCTTTGAAGGTCTGGCCCACCTTGAGCATCTTGCGCTCACCGTCGATGGTGACAACAGCAGCGTTGGGCGGCATCAGGCCTTCGACTTCAATCTGGGGCGCGGCCGCTGCGACGACTGATGCCAGCAGTATGAGGAAACTCAGGATAAAGCTGGAAGGGCGCAGGCTCATAGCAGCCACAGTACCAAATGCAGCACACCGCAGGCCATCACCCCGGCAACGATATCGTCGATCATGATGCCTAAACCACCGTCCACGCGCTTATCCAACCAACCGATCGGCCAGGGTTTGGCGATATCGAAAACACGGAAAGCCACAAAGCCGGCCAGCATCCAGACCCAGTCTGCGGGGAGCGCCCACATGGTGACCCAGTAACCGACGAACTCGTCCCAGACAATACCCGGGTGGTCGTGCACTCCGAGCTGTTTGCTGGCTTTGTCACAAATCCAGATCCCGACGATGAACGTGACTACCACCACGGCGGAATACAGCCCGAGGCCGAGATGCGAGATGAGCCAATACAGGGGCACCGCCGCCACGGTGCCAAAGGTGCCAGGCGCCTTTGGCGCCAGGCCGGAGCCGAAGCCAAAGGCCAGGAACTGGATGGGATTACTTAATCGAATTGGCTCGGACATAGGCTAAAAGTGCTGGTAACCGGCGTCGGTGTCAACATCAACATCCAATTGCACACCCTGCCCTGACACGACCTCGCCAATTCGGGTGCATCCCTCCGGCGCAGATTCGCCTGCTGGCAATGTGAAACACAGCTCGTAATCATCGCCACCGGTAAGCGCCCACCGCAGAGCACGATCACCAGCGCCGCCCAGCGCGGCAGAGAGCGGTATTGCGCCGGCAGTGAGCGTGATACCGACACCGCCAGCAGCGGCAATGTGCCCGGCATCGGCGAGCAATCCATCCGAAATATCAATAGCGGCTGTGGCCCGGCCCAACAGCTGCTGCCCCAACTCAAGTCTCGCCCGGGGGCGCTCATAGCGTTCCACCAGATAGGCGGCGGCATCAGGCTCGGGGCGCCACTCGTCCTGCAGAATCGCCAGGCCGGCTGCCGCATCGCCGAGCTGACCGGACACATAGACGCCGTCGCCCACCTGGGCACCGTCGCGCAACAACGCCTCGCCCGCAGGCAAGGCACCCAGCACGTTCACGCTGATGGTGAGAGGGCCACGGGTGGTATCGCCGCCCACAAGGGGCAAGCCATAGAGGGACACTGTCTCGGCCACACCTTCGCTGAAGCTGTGCACCCAGAAGTCGTCGGCCTGAGGTAGCGTGAGGGCGATCGTCATGCCTATGGGTCGCGCGCCCATGGCCGCGAGGTCAGAGGCTGCAGTAGAGACGGCACGAAAACCGATGATCTCCGGGAACATGTCCGGCAGGAAATGAACCCCTTCCACCATCGTGTCCACCGAGGTGACCAGGCGTTCGCCGGGTTCGAGTTTCAGAATGGCGCAGTCGTCGCCGACCGACAGATCAACCGCCGGGCCCGCGCCCAGCGAGGCGAAGTGGCGATAGATCAGGTCAAATTCGGTAGAAGGCATGTAAGCCCGGGGGCTCAGGCGCTGGTTTCGGCCTGGCGCAGTTCGCGCGCGGCTTTATCCAGCACGCCGTTGATGTACTTGTGGCTCTCGCTGGCGCCGAACTTCTTGGCCAGGGCCACGGCTTCGTTGATCGCTACCTTGTAGGGCACATCAATCCGCTCTTTCAGCTCCCAGACGCCCATCCGCAGCAGTGTACGCTCAATGGGGTCGAGGTCATCGATACCGCGGTCCAACAGGGGTTGGAAAATTTCTTCCAGCTCATCGACGCAGGTAGGCACGCCGTGCAGCACCGCCTGGAAATACTCCAGATCGACATGGGAGAAATCGTAGTCGGCGCGAAACTCTGCCTCGATCGCGTTGAGCGGAGCACTGGCCATGTACCACTGGTACAGCCCCTGCATCGCATAGTGACGGGCCTTGCGGCGCTCGGCCGCCAGCGTGTTGTGGGACCCTTTTGAGGTATTGGCGCTCATTTAGTCGAGCTTACCCATCAGGCTCACCATCTCAATCGCAGACATCGCGGCTTCTTCACCCTTGTTGCCAGCCTTGGTGCCAGCACGCTCAACGGCCTGCTCGATGGTGTCCACGGTGAGAACACCGAAGGAGACCGGCACGGCATGTTCCATGCTCACCATGGCCAGGCCCTTGGTGCATTCGCCCGCCACATATTCGAAGTGAGGCGTACCGCCGCGGATGACCGCGCCGAGAGCGATGATGGCATCGGTCTTGCCCTTGGCAGCGATCTGCTTGCACACTAGCGGAATTTCAAATGCGCCGGGTGCGCGCACAATGGTGATCTGGTTTTTGCTGACACCGTGGCGGCGCAGGCAATCCAGCGCGCCTTCCAGCAGGTGCTCTACCACGAAGCTGTTCCAGCGCCCGACCACGATCGTGTAGTCGCCTTTACCGCCAGTGAAATCGCCTTCTATGGTTTTAATATCGTTCATCTTGGTTTCCCTGTTCCTTCAATTAGCTTTCGATTAGCCTTCGGGGCTGACAAAATCCAGCACTTCAAGGTCGAAACCCGAGAGCGCATTGTACTTGATTGGCGCGCCCATCAAATGGATTTTTCCCACACCCAGATCGCGCAGGATCTGGCTGCCAAGGCCGACCGTTGTGTAAATTGCGTCGCTGTTCTGGGCGCTTCGCTCGCCGCCCAACACCAGGTCGACACTATCCAGCAGTTGCTCAGGGCCCTCGTCCTTGGAGAGCAGGACGATAACGCCCTTGCCTGCAGCGGCAACGGCCTGCATACAGCGGCCCATGCTCCAGCTCGGCTGGCCTTCTATTTCACTGCCCACGAGATCGCGCAGGGCCGACTGCACATGGACCCGCACCAGGGTGGGTTCGGCAGCCGAAATATCTCCCTTGAACAGCGCCAGGTGTACGTCACTGGTGGTCTGGTCGCGATAGGCGGCGAGATTGAATTCACCGTGTGCGGTATTCACCTTGCCTTCGCGCACCTTGCGAATAGTGCGCTCGTTGACCATCCGAAAATGGATCAGGTCGGCTACGGTGCCGATTTTCAGGCCGTGCTGTTCTGCAAACTGCGCCAGCGCCGGGCCGTCAGCCAGAGTCCCTTCATCGGTGAGAATATCGGCGATCACCGCTGCGGGTAATAGCCCGGCCAGGCGCGCGTAATCACATCCTGCCTCAGTGTGTCCGGCGCGGGTCAGGACACCGCCAGCCACCGCTTCCAGGGGAAAGATGTGGCCCGGCTGGACAATGTCCGAGGGCACCGCATGAGGCGCTACTGCAGCATGTACGGTGCGCGCGCGGTCGCCGGCAGAAATACCGGTATCGATGCCCACTGTCGCTTCGATCGACAGGGTGAAGTTCGACTTCTCACCCATGGCGTCGTCTACCATGGGCGGCAAGTCCAGCTGACGGCAGCGTTCCTCGGTGAGAGTCAGGCAGACAAGACCACGAGCCTTGCGCGCCATGAAGTTCACTTGATCTGCATCCACGTGCTCGGCAGCGACCATCACCACGCCTTCGTTATGGCTGTCGGCATCGTCGTCGAGCAGCACAATCATGCGGCCCTGGCGAAGGTCTGAGATCAGTTCGTCTACGGTGTTTACTTGCATTATTTCAGGAATCCATTTTCAGCCAGGGTCGACATCGACAGGGTGCCAGCGCCAGGCTTGGCGGCGGCCTCCCCTTGCATCAGGCGTTCCAGATAGCGGGCAATGACATCCACTTCCAGGTTCACCCGGGTGCCAGGCTGGTAATCAACAAACACTGTCTCCGCCATTGTCTGGGGGATAATGTTCAGGTCAAATTCTGCGCCATTGACGGCATTCACCGTCAGGCTGGTGCCATCCACAGTGATACTGCCCTTGTGCGCAATGTACTTTGCCAGATCGTCAGGGGCCCGCAGCACAAAGCGGATCGAGCGCGCATCTTCATGCAGGCTCACCACTTCGCCCACGCCGTCCACATGGCCACTCACAATATGGCCACCGAGGCGGCTGGCCGGGGTCAGGGCCTTCTCCAGGTTCACTTTGGAGCCGGGCTTCAAGTCACCCAGCGTGGTGAAATTGAGGCTCTCTACCGACACGTCAGCCCAATAACCGTCGCCGGGAAGCTCGATCACAGTGAGGCATGCGCCGTTGGTGCATATGCTGTCGCCAAGCTGCACATCGCCAAGGTCCAGTTTGCCGGTATCGATGCGCAGGCGCAGATCCCCCCCGGAGGGTTGCATGGCGGCGACTTCGCCAACGGCCTGGATAATGCCTGTAAACATGGTGTGTCCTGTGTTTGGTAACGAGCGCGGCCGCGAGTTCAGCCCGGTACGGCTGTAATTCGCCAGTCGCGGCCAACCGCGCGAATGTCTTCTATCAGCAGCGGCACTTTCTGGGCCATTCGGTCCAGCGGTAATTGCAGGAGTGGCATGGCGCTACTGCCCATCAGGGTGGGCGCCATATAGATGATCAATTCATCCAGCAGCCCCAGCTGGAGCATGGCCCCGGCCAAATGGGGGCCAGATTCTACCAGAATTTCGTTCGATTGCCGCGCGGTCAAAAAGTCGAGCATGGCAAGCAGGTCCAGGCCACTCCCGGCACGATCCAGCGGCAGGCGGTCCACCCCCGCGGCAATCAGTTCGGCGGTGGGCTCAACCTGCGTGTCATGGCACAGCAATGTCGGCGCACTGCCGTCGAGAACTTTGGCCCCAGGCGGAGTGCGCAGCTGCGAATCGAGCACGACACGCAAAGGCTGGCGACGCGCCGCCAGCGCGGCTTCGGCCGGCGGTAAATTGAGCGCCTGCTCGCGCACAGTGAGGGAGCAGTCGTCGCCGAGCACCGTTCCTACCCCGGTCACAATAGCGCAGCTCATAGCCCGCAGGCGCTGCACATCAGCACGCGCCTCTGGGCCGGTGATCCACTGACTCTCGCCGGACGCCATCGCTGTGCGGCCGTCCACAGACATGGCAAGCTTGGCCCGCACACGCCCGCGACCAGTGCGCATCCGGGCAATAAAACCCGGGATCATCGCCTCCGCCTCGGCCTGCAACAAGCCGCACTCTACCTCGACCCCGGCAGCCAGCAATTTCTCCAGCCCATTGCCGCCGACGATCGGGTTCGGGTCCTGCATGGCAACGACCACCCGGCTGACGCCTGCGGCGATCAGCGCATCTGCGCAGGGGCCGGTTTTACCCTGATGAGAACAGGGCTCGAGGGTGACATAGGCTGTGGTGCCCTGCGCATTTCCCGCCGCCTCCAGCGCCTGGATCTCGGCATGGTTGCCGCCGGCAGGTTGGGTAAAACCTTCCCCGACGATCTCCCCATCGCGCACCAGCACACAACCCACATGGGGGTTGGGCATGGCGCTGTAACGGCCCTTGCGCGCCAATCGCAGCGCGCGGGACATCATGCGGGTATCAAATTCAGTGGTCATAGTAGAGAGAGGGGCTTATTCAGCCCGCGCTGTCGTCGCCGGGCTCTGCCTGCAGGTCTTCGATGGCATCCTTGAACTCTGACAGGTCTTCGAAACTGCGGTAGACGGACGCGAAGCGGACATAGGCAACTTTGTCGAGCTTCTTCAGGTTGTCCATCACCAACTCGCCCAGCACCAGCGACTTCACTTCGCGTTCGCCAGTGGCGCGCAGCGCATTCTTGATCTTGTTGATCACGGCCTCGATATCTTCCACCGATACCGGGCGTTTTTCCAGAGCCCGGGTAAAGCCTGCCCGCAGCTTGTCTTCATTAAACGGCTCGCGGCTGCCGTCCTGCTTGATCACCCGGGGCATCACCAACTCGGCCACCTCATAGGTGGTGAAACGTTCAGCGCAGCTCAGGCACTCGCGGCGGCGACGCACCTGGTCCCCCTCGGCAACGAGGCGTGAGTCGATAACCTTGGTGTCTTCAGCGGCGCAAAATGGGCAGTGCATGGGTTAACCCCCGGTGGCTAAGTGGCTGAACTTTAACATAAAAAAGGCCGCTTCAGCGGCCTTTTTCACACCCTGGTAAAGCGCTTACTTGTAGACCGGGAACCGGCTACAAATCTCCAGCACCTTGCCTTTTACGTCCTCAATCACCTGCTCGGAGTTGCCGTTTTCCAGCGACTCCAGTACATCGCACATCCAGTGGGTCAGCTGCACGGTTTCTTCCTCGCCAAAACCGCGAGTGGTGATGGCAGGCGTTCCCACGCGCAGGCCGGAGGTAATGAAGGGCGAACGGGGGTCGTTGGGCACCGCATTCTTGTTCACGGTGATATTGGCTGCGCCCAGAGCGGCATCCGCGTCCTTGCCGGTGTACTCCTTGCCGATCAGATCCACCAGCATCAGGTGGTTCTCGGTGCCACCGGAAACAATATTAATGCCGCGCTCGATAAAGGTTGCTGCCATGGCTTTGGCGTTCACCACGACCTGCTTCTGGTACTCCACAAACTCCGGGCTGGCGGCTTCCTTGAAGGATACGGCCTTGGCCGCGATCACGTGCATCAGCGGTCCGCCCTGGCCACCGGGGAATACAGCGGAGTTGAATTTCTTTTCCAGCTCCTCGTTGGCCTTGGCGAGGATGATGCCGCCGCGAGGGCCGCGCAGGGTCTTGTGCGTGGTAGATGTGACTACGTCGGCGTAGGGCACCGGGTTGGGATAGACGCCGGCGGCGATCAGGCCAGCCACATGAGCCATATCGACCATCAGGTAGGCGCCGACTTTATCCGCGATCTCGCGGAACCGCGCCCAGTCCATAACCTGGGAGTAGGCAGAGAAGCCGGCAA
Organism: Halioglobus maricola; assembly: GCF_009388985.1. NCBI lineage: Bacteria > Pseudomonadati > Pseudomonadota > Gammaproteobacteria > Cellvibrionales > Halieaceae > Halioglobus > Halioglobus maricola. The sequence goes on along the minus strand of NZ_CP036422.1, from coordinate 649,522 downwards.
TGATCATTTTTGGCTTATGCTCCAACGCCAGGGCTTCTACCTGGTCGTAATCCACCTCACCGGTGTCCGCATTCAGTCCATACTGAATGGCGTTGTAGTTTTTACCGGAGAAGTTAGGCTTGGCACCGTGTGTCAGGTGTCCGCCGTCGGCCAGACTCATGCCGAGGATGGTGTCGCCGGGCTGAACCAGGGCCAGGAATACCGCGGAGTTAGCTTGCGAACCCGAGTGCGGCTGCACATTGGCGTAGTCGGCGCCAAACAGGGCCTTGACCCGCTCGATGGCGAGATCTTCAGCTTTGTCGACATACTCACAGCCACCGTAATAGCGCTTACCTGGGTAGCCTTCAGCGTACTTGTTCGTCAGCACAGTACCCTGCGCCGCGATGACCCGGGGGCTGGTGTAGTTTTCAGAAGCAATCAGCTCGATGTGCTCTTCCTGGCGGCGCTCCTCTTCACCAATGGCGGCAAAGATCTCGTCGTCAAAACCCTCAATGGTCATGTTGCTGTCAAACATGCGTGTCTCCCGCAAAAAATATGGTGGGGTGGCCCCGATTGGAAAGGCGCGCATTTTAACGAAAAAGGCGCAGTTACAGAAGGAGGTATGACCAAAAATTGGTCTGCTTAGATGAAGGTCCAATTGCGCCTTGCAAAGCTTTCGTCTATATCCTTAGGAGTGGCGCGGCGTTTGCATGCCTCGGCTAGACCAATAACTGCGGGGACACATGAACAAGAGCTGGAAATCCTACAACACCGGCCCATTTTTTGACGAATTGATCACTGACGCTGGCAAACCGCGAGTGGCAGCCCGCAGGGCCGTCAATCTCCTGCAGAAACTCAGCCGCGACGAGATGGAAGCGCGCCGCAACGCCGCTGAACTGGCGATCCGCGACATGGGTATCTCATTCACTATCTACTCCGAAGGCCAGAACATCGACCGAGCCTGGCCATTCGACATCATCCCGCGGGTGATTGGCGGCCGTGACTGGAGCAGAGTGAGCCAGGGCCTTGCCCAGCGCACCAGAGCCCTCAACGCTTTTATTGACGACATTTACAACAAGCAACGCATCCTCAAGGACGGCATTGTCCCAGCCGAAATCGTTCTGGACTCCGGCAATTACAAGCCCCAATGCGCAGGCATCTCGCCCCGTTTTGGTGCATGGGCCCATGTCTGCGGCACCGATCTGGTACGTGACAAGGATGGCAAGTTCTACGTGCTGGAGGACAACCTGCGGGTACCGTCCGGAGTCTCCTACATGCTGGAGAACCGGGAGATCACCAAGCGCGTACTCCCCGAACTGTTTGAGAACTACAGCATCCAGCCGGTGGATGACTACCCCGCCCAGCTGTATCGCACTCTGGCCTCACTGAGCCCGAGGGAGCGCAAACGCCCCTGCATCGTGGTGCTCACTCCCGGCATCTACAACTCGGCCTACTTCGAGCACTCCTTCCTCGCACGGGGCATGGGCGCGGAACTCGTCGAGGGCTCCGACCTGTTCGTCGACGACAATGACGTGCTGTACATGCGCACGGTGGACGGCCCCGAACGTGTGGATGTGGTCTATCGCCGAATCGACGACGACTTTCTCGACCCGGAGGCCTTTGACGCCAACTCCATCCTGGGGGTGCCGGGCATCATGCGCGCCTGGAAGAAAGGCAACGTAGCCATCGCCAACGCCCCGGGCGCCGGTGTCGCCGACGACAAGGTGGTGTACGCTTTCGTGCCCGACATGATTCGCTACTACCTGAAGGAAGAGCCCAGTATTGCCTCGGTGAAAACCTACCTTTGCATGATCGAGAAAGAGCGCGACTACGTGCTGGCCAACCTCGACAAACTGGTGGTCAAGCCCGCCAACGAATCCGGCGGCTACGGCCTGATGGTGGGCCCTCACTCCACCGCCAAACAGCGCAAGACGTTCGCCAGGCTGATCGAGGAGAACCCACGTAACTATATCGCCCAGCCGACCCTGTCGCTCTCTACCGCTCCCACTTATTGCGGCAATACCGTAGAGCCGCGCCATCTGGACCTGCGCCCCTTCATTCTTTCCGGCAAGGACACCTGGGTTACCCCCGGCGGCCTCACCCGGGTAGCCATGGTGAAAGGTTCGCTGGTGGTCAACTCCTCCCAGGGTGGCGGCAGCAAAGACACCTGGATCGTGGAGGGCTCGAAATGAGATTACTCTCTCGCGTCGCGGAGCGCCTGTACTGGATGGCTCGTTATCTGGAGCGGGCGGAAGACACTTCCCGGCTGCTGCGCTCCCACACCCACATGATCATGGACATTCCAGAGGGCTCGGAGCCGGGCTGGGAAGTGTTGCTGAAAACCTTTAACGCCGACACAGCTTTTGCCGAGCGCTACCGGGTGGCCAACGAAACCAATGTGCTGCGTTTCCTGATGGCCGAGCCGGACAACTCAGGCAGCATCGCCAGCGCTGTGCAGGCTGCGCGGGAGAACGTGCGCACCACCCGCGACGTGTTGCCCGCCGAAGTCTGGGAACACGTCAACGAACTCTATCTCTACACCCGGGAGAACGCCGACAAGTGTGTCGGCCGACGCAACCGCCACGGCTTCCTGGAGCAGGTGATCGGCCGCTGCCAGATGATCAATGGCCTGATGATGACCACGCTATGCCGTGACCACAGCTATCGGTTTATCCGTATCGGCAACCTGCTGGAGCGGGCCGATATGACCACGCGCGTGCTCGATGCCGGCGTGGGGTCACTGATGAACGAAGAGCGCAACCCCAGCACCGCGGATCCGCTTATATGGGCTAGCGTGCTGGACTCCCTTTCAGCCCACGAAACCTACCGGCGCACGATCGGCCCACTGGTGGAGCGGCCAGAAGTGGTAGACTTCATCTTTCGCGACGGCAGCCTACCCCGCTCGCTTAAATTCTGCCTCGGCGGTATTCGCGAGGACCTGGCGCCACTGCAGAACAGCCGCCAGGCACTCAAGATTATCGACCGTTCAAGGCGCAGCCTGGCACGGTTTGATCCGCACTCGGCAGGCCGACACGACACGCACAGATTCATCGACAAATTCCAGGGAAACCTGCTGGAGCTCGGTGCCGAGATCAGCAGCACCTGGTTCCACAGCGAAACCGATTGAAACTCACCGCCGGAGCGGTAACTAAACAATGACTATCCGTGTAGCCATTAACCACCGTACGTCCTACAAATTTGACCGGGCGGTGAACATGTCGCCGCACACCGTGCGCCTGCGCCCGGCGCCGCACTCGCGCACGCCGATCCACAGCTACAGCCTGAACATCAAGCCGGAAGAGCACTTCATCAACTGGCAACAGGACGCCTTTGGCAACTACCTGGCCAGGCTGGTATTCCCCGAGAAGTGCACCGAGTTCGAAGTGGATGTGGAAGTGATCGCCGACATGACGGTGATCAACCCCTTTGATTTCTTTGTTGAAGAATATGCCGAGAACTATCCCTTCGAGTATCCAGAGCAGCTGAAAAAAGAGCTGCAACCCTACCTGGAAATAGAGGACTTTGGCCCGCTGTTCGATGAGCTGGTAGCCGGGGTCGACCGATCAGAGACCGCGATCAACGACTTTCTGGTGGCGGTGAATCAGGACCTGGAACAAAAGATCGAATATCTGGTGCGCCTCGAGCCCGGGGTACAAACTCCGGAAGAAACCCTGAAACTCGCCAAGGGCTCCTGTCGCGATTCTGCCTGGCTTCTGGCCCAGTTGCTGCGCCACCTCGGCCTGGCCACGCGCTTCGCTTCAGGCTACCTGGTGCAGCTCGAGCCGGACGAAAAATCACTGGACGGCCCCTCCGGTGCAGAAGAGGATTTCACCGACCTGCACGCCTGGTGTGAGGTCTTCCTGCCCGGCGCCGGCTGGGTCGGCATGGACCCAACCTCGGGCCTGTTCGCGAGCGAGGGGCATATTCCTCTCGCCTGCACACCACACCCGGTTTCCGCCGCGCCTATTGTCGGGGCAACCGATGAGTGCGAGGTGGAGTTTGATTTCAGCAACACGGTCACCCGGGTGCTCGAAGACCCTCGCGTCACCAAACCCTATACCGAGGACCAGTGGCAACACATTCTCGCCCTGGGCAAATCCGTGGATGTCCTGTTCGACAACAACGATGTCCGTCTGACCATGGGCGGTGAACCCACCTTCGTGTCGATCGACGACATGGAGTCCGAACAGTGGAACACCGATGCGCTAGGCGCAGACAAACTGAGCCTGGCGAAAACCCTGCTGCTGCGCCTGCGCGACCAGTTCGCACCGCAGGGGCTGCTGCACTACGGCCAGGGCAAGTGGTACCCGGGCGAAGAAGTGCCGCGCTGGGCCCTCGGGGTTTTCTGGCGCAAAGACGGCGAGCCACTGTGGCAGGACAACAGCCTGCTGGCCCGGGTCGACAAGGATTACCAGCGCGACGCGAAGGACGCGATCAAATTTGGCCGCAAGCTATGCGACTTGCTCGGGCTGCCCCGTGGCTGCAGTCAGCCCGCCTACGAGGACGGGCTCTACTACCTGATGCAGGAGCAGAACCTGCCCAAAAACATCGACGTGCTGTCACACAAGGTCGAGAACGACCTGGACCGCCGGCGCCTCGCGCGCCTGATCGAACGCGGTTTCAGTGTGCCAACGGGCCTGGTGCTGCCGCTGGAACGCAACACTGGCTGGCCCATCGCCGAGAAAACCTGGCACTCCAGCCTGTGGCCGATGAAACGGGAGCGCATTACCCTGATTCCGGGCGATTCGCCCATGGGCCTGCGGCTGCCGCTGGCCGACCTGCCGGAGCTGGCGGAGAAAATCGACAGCTACCAGCACCCGCGGGATCCGTTCGAGAAACGCGATGAGCTGACCCCACGCAAGGACATGACCTTCCAGGAGAGCGCTGGCGAAAACGCCGACGAGCCGCTGGAGGAACCGGAGTACGAACAGGTGGTGCGCACCGCCATGTGCATCGAGGCCCGCGACGGCCGGCTGTGCGTATTCATGCCGCCACTGGAATACCTGGAAGACTACGTCGAACTGATAGCCGCGGTGGAGGAAACCGCCAGTGCCCTGAAAATGCCGGTATTGATCGAGGGCTACGAGCCGCCGAAAGACCCGCGCATGCAGAAACTGCTGGTCACCCCCGACCCGGGCGTGATTGAGGTCAATGTTCATCCATCCAACAACTGGGACGAGCTCGTAGCCACCACGACTTCACTTTACGAAGAGGCCCGCCAGTCGCGCCTGTCGACCGAGAAGTTCATGCTGGATGGGCGCCACACCGGCACCGGCGGGGGCAATCACATCACCCTGGGCGGGGCCACGCCTGCAGACAGCCCAATGCTGCGCCGCCCGGACCTGCTGCGCAGCCTGATCACGTTCTGGCAGCACCACCCCAGCCTCAGCTATCTGTTTTCCGGCATGTTCATCGGCCCCACGTCCCAGGCACCGCGTGTCGACGAAGGCCGCGATGAGATGCTCTATGAACTGGAAGTGGCTTTCGCCCAGATGACCGAGGGGGAAGTGCCCCAACCCTGGCTGGTGGATCGCCTGCTGCGCAACCTGCTGATCGACGTGACCGGCAACACCCACCGGGCGGAGTTCTGCATCGACAAGCTCTACTCGCCCGCGGGCCCCGCGGGGCGCCTGGGCATCCTTGAATTCCGCGGTTTCGAAATGCCACCTCATCCACGCATGGCGCTGGTGCAGGCACTACTATTGCGCTGCCTGGTCGCGCGTTTCTGGGACAAGCCCTACCAGGGCCGCCTGGTGCGCTGGGGGACGGAGCTGCACGACCGCTTCATGCTGCCCCATTATCTGTGGGAAGACATGAAGTTCGTGGTCAACGACCTGCGTGAACACGGTTTCGCTTTCGACCTCGACTGGCTGTTGCCGTTCGAGGAATTCCGCTTCCCCCACTACGGCCGGGTCATGCTCGACGGTGTGGAACTGGAACTGCGCTGGGCAGTGGAGCCCTGGCATGTACTGGGAGAGGAAACCACCAGCTTTGGCACCTCACGCTATGTAGATTCGTCCGTGGAGCGCTTGCAGATCCGCTGTACCGGCATGACCGATGGCCGCTACGTGGTGGCCTGTAACGGCCGGCGGGTACCCATGCGCGCAACAGGTGTACACGGCGAATACGTCGGCGGTGTGCGCTACCGGGCCTGGCAGCCGCCCTCGGCACTGCACCCCATGATCGGTGTGCATGTACCACTGACGTTCGATCTGATCGACACCTGGAACGGCCGCTCCCTCGGGGGCTGCAGCTACCATGTCTCCCACCCCGGTGGGCGCAGCTACGATTCCTTCCCGATCAACGCCTTCGAGGCCGAGTCGCGGCGCATCAATCGCTTCGACACCGTCAGCCACACCCAGGGGCCGTTCATTCCCCAGCCCGAGGTTTCAGCGCTGCGCGAGTTCTTCCCCAACGACTCGGTGCCGCGCCCAATGGAGCCGCCACCGGAGGAACCCGCCGGCGAATACCCCTATATTCTCGATATGCGCAGCCCCGCACCGCGCTAGCCCCGGACAGCGGGATTGCGTATATTAACCGGCCGATTTTTCGCCCCCGGCGAACAGGACAAGCCACGCAATGAATTCCAAGCAACCGCCCAGCCCCCAGTCTGGCCAATCGCAGGTACAAACCCTGCATTCGGCCCTGGACTACCCGGCGCCCGGCGGTCTGCTGGATGAGACCCGCGACGCCGATGGCGCGTTAAAGCCCGGCTGGGATTACCTGCTGGGTGCGGTGCGCGACCTCGGGCCCGAGGTCATGCGCAATCGCGAGGAAAAGGCTCGCCGCATCCTCCGCGACGACGGCGCCACCTACAACATATACGGCAAACCCGGCAGTGCCAGTGGCAGCTGGGAGCTGGACCCGGTTCCCTATGTCATCAGCAGCGACGACTGGTCCCAGATCGAAGCGGGCCTGCAGGAACGCTCAGAGCTATTCAACCTGATCCTGCGCGATCTCTATGGGCCACGCACCCTGATCCGCCACGGCGCTCTCCCTCCGGAGGCACTGTTCAACCATGGTGGCTTCCTGCGCGCCTGCCAGGGTATCCAGCTGCCCGGTGATCACGAGCTGATCATGCACGCAGTGGACATGGTGCGCCGGCCGGATGGCTCGATGTGTATCTTGTCCGACCGCACCCAGGCGCCCTCAGGCTCGGGCTATGTGCTGGAAAACCGCACAGTGATGTCGCGGGTTTTCCCCAGCCTGTACCGCGACAGCCATGTGCACCGCATCGCCAGCTTCTACCAGCGGCTGCGCCACAAACTAACCTCACTCTCGCCCTCTGGCGATCTGCCGCGGGTGGCGCTGCTGACACCCGGCGCGCAGAACGAAACCTATTTCGAGCACGCCTACCTCGCCAACTATCTCGGTTTCCCGCTGGTGCAAAGCGGCGACCTGGTCGTGCGCAACGGTTTCCTGTGGATGAAATCCCTGGACGGCTTAAAACGAGTCGACGTGCTGCTGCGCCGGGTCGACGATGTCTACTGCGACCCAGTGGAACTGCGCCCGGATTCGCAACTAGGTGTGCCTGGGCTGCTGGAAATCGTCCGCAGCGGCCGGGTCGTGGTCTGCAATCCGCTCGGCAGTGGCGCACTTGAAAATGCGATTTTGCTGAAATACCTGCCGGGTATTGCCACGCTCCTGCTGGGCCGCGACTTGCGCCTGGATACGGTGAAAACCTATTGGGCCGGCGATGAAGCCGATCTCGCCCATATCACCCGCAACATCGATAAGTTGATTATCAAACACGCCTGGCGCGGCAGTGGCGAGAACAGCGCTTTCGGTGGTGACCTGAGCGACGAGCAGCGCTCCGCCTTGCTGGCGCGCATCCACCACAGCCCGTTCGACTATGTGGCCCAGGAGAAACTCGACAAGTCATTTATCCCGGCCTTCAGCGGCTACAACCTGGAACCGCGACCCACGATACTGCGCACCTTTGCCGTCGCAACAGACAGCTCCTACACCGTCCTGCCCGGCGGCCTGACCCGCATCGGCACTTCCACCGACGGCCAGTTCATCTCCATGCAGGAGGGCAGCCCCTCCAAAGACACCTGGGTGATTGCCTCTGAACCCGAACGCGATGCAGCCGCTCAGGCCAGCATTGACAGCCTGCGCATGGCTCAGGAAACGCCCGTCGATAGCCTGCCCAGCCGGGTAGTTGAAAACCTGTACTGGATGGGCCGCTACGCCGAGCGCGCAGAAGCCTCGATGCGACTGTTGCGAACCGTATTCGTCATGCTCAACGGCGAAGAGCCCATCAGTGGCGATGCCAAGCGCATTCTGCTCGAGACGGTGTCCCAGATTACGTACACCCTCCCCGGCTTTACCGAGGCCACGCCCGAACTGCTTGCCAACCCGGAAGAGGAACTGCTGGCCATTGTCCGCGACGGCAACCGCGTCGGCAGTGTGCGTTCCACCATCAACTCCATGTTGCTGGCAGCAGATGAATCCAAGGAGCTGCTTTCAACCGACACCTTGCGGGTCATCAACGATCTGCGCGACGCCCTGGACAACCTCGACGCCGACCTCGCCGGTGGCCTGGCCTCGGCACCCGAAGAGGCGCTGGACCCGCTGGTAACGTCGCTGGCCGGCCTTTCAGGCCTGACCCAGGAATCCATGATCCGCGGCGTGGGCTGGCGCTTTATGGAAATGGGCAAACGCATCGAACGCGCCCTGCAAACCATCGCCACCATCAAGGGCCTGCTGAGCGAAGTGAGTGGTGAAATGGAGCAGGCGACCCTGCTCACCGCCATGCTCACCTCCATGGAAGTACTGATTACTTACCGCCGGCGCGGACGCCAACATCGCGGACTGGAACTGGGAGCCGAGCTGGTACTGCTGGACCGCACCAACCCGCGCTCACTGCTGTTCCAAATGGAGCGATTACAGGAGCACCTCACAGATTTGCCAAATGCCGACCAGAGCGGCGGCGAACTGGACGAGGAAAACCGCTGCCTGTTGGAAGCAAAGACCGTACTGCAACTAACCCGGGTGCCGCATTTGTTAAAGACATCCGGTACCCGCCGCCCGGAAGTGGAGACACTGATGACCCAGCTGGCCGGGCTGCTGCGAGAGTTCAGCCGCTTTATCAGCGACAAACATTTCGACCATCGCACTGGGCCGCAGCAACTGTTTACCAACACCCGGAGTGACAGCTGATGCGTTACAAGGTTCGCCACACCACGCGCTACAGCTATCCGGCCCGGGTGACATCCTGTTACAACCTGGCCAATGTGCTGCCGCGAGATACTCGCCGCCAGCGCTGCCTGAGCAGCAAGGTGACCGTGTCGCCCACGCCGGCCGTCAGCCGCTCCCGCACCGACTACTTCGGCAACCACGCTTACCAGTTTGAGATCCAGAAGGCCCACCAGGAACTGGTGATTACCGCTGAAAGTGAAATCCAGATTTCAGAGGCGCAGCCAGATCTCAATCTGGACTTCGGCATCTCCTATGCCCAGGCGCTGCATTACATGCGCAATAACCGCTCGCACCATGCGTTGGAAGCGCGCGAGTACCTGCTGAACTCGCCGATGATCGCCGCGACTGAAGAACTGACGAATTACGCCCAGCCCTCTTTCATACCGGACCGTTCCCTGAAATCCTGTGTGGCTGAACTGACCACCCGCATATTCAGCGACTTTACCTACGACCCGGAGTTCTCCACCATCGCCACGCCCCTGAGCGAGGTACTGGAACACAAACGCGGCGTCTGCCAGGACTTCGCCCACCTGCAGGTCGGCTGCCTGCGCGCCGTGGGTATTCCCGCCAAGTACGTGTCTGGTTACATCGAGACGCTACCGGCACCGGGTGAGGAGAAATTGGTGGGCGCAGATGCCACCCACGCCTGGGTTGCCTACTTCTGCCCGGACGAGGGTTGGGTGGAGTTCGACCCCACCAATGACACCGCCGCCCAGACTCAACACATCGTCACCGCCTACGGCCGCGACTTCCTCGATGTCACGCCGGTGAAGGGCGTGATTTTCGGTGGTGGCAGCGCGCCGGCGCTGGACGTTTCGGTAGATGTAAGCCGGGTCAGCGAAGACTAAAAAATCTGCTAGAATTCCCCGTCTCAAAACCTCCCAGAGATTTACCCACCCATGGCCCAATACGTTTACACCATGAACCGTGTCGGCAAGATCGTGCCGCCCAAGAAAGAAATCCTCAAGGATATCTCCCTGTCCTTCTTCCCCGGCGCCAAAATTGGTGTCCTCGGATTGAACGGCGCGGGTAAATCCACCCTGCTGAAAATTATGGCCGGCATCGACACCGACATTATCGGTGAGGCCCGCCCCCAGCCCGACCTCAAGATCGGCTACCTGCCGCAGGAGCCGCAGCTGGACCCGTCCAAGAACGTGCGCGGCAATGTCGAGGAAGGTGTGCAGGAAGCCATCGACGCACTGGCCGGGCTGGAGAAAGTCTACGCCGACTACGCCGAGCCCGACGCCGATTTCGATGCGCTTGCCAAGGCGCAGGCGCGCTTCGAAGACATCATTCAGGCGACTGACGCGCACAACCTCGACCACCGCCTGGAAGTGGCCGCCGACGCCCTGCGCCTGCCGCCGTGGGACGCGGATGTGACCAACCTCTCCGGTGGCGAACGCCGCAGGGTAGCGCTGTGCCGCCTGCTCCTGTCGAACCCCGACATGATTCTGCTGGACGAACCCACCAACCACCTGGACGCAGAGAGTGTGGCCTGGCTGGAGCGCTTCCTTGAAAGCTTCCCCGGCACCGTGGTGGCGATCACCCACGACCGCTACTTCCTCGACAACGCCGCCGGCTGGATTCTGGAACTGGACCGCGGCCGCGGCATCCCCTATGAAGGCAACTACTCCGACTGGCTGGCGGCAAAAGAACAGCGCCTGGAACAGGAAGCTCGCCAGGAAGCGTCCCACCAGAAAGCGATTAAGGCCGAACTGGAATGGGTGCGCCAGAATCCCAAGGGCCGCCAGGCCAAAAGCAAGGCGCGCCTGGCCCGCTTTGACGAATTGCAATCGCAGGAATTCCAGACCCGCAACGAAACCAACGAGATCTACATCCCCCCCGGCCCACGCCTGGGCGATAACGTGATCGAGGTGACCAACCTCAAGAAAGGCTTCGGCGACCGCCTGCTGTTCGATGACGTCAGCTTTGTGGTTCCCCCCGGCTCCATCGTCGGCATCATCGGCGCCAACGGCATGGGTAAATCGACCCTGTTCAATATCATGGCCGGCCACGAAACCCCGGATTCGGGTGAAGTGAAACTGGGTGAGACCGTCAAACTCGGCTATGTAGAGCAGTCGCGGGACGACCTGCAGGGCAACAAAACCGTGTGGGAAGAACTGTCCGACGGCAATGACATCATCCGTATCGGCACCTACGAAGTGCAGTCCCGCTCGTATTGCGGGCGCTTTAACTTCAAGGGTTCAGACCAACAGAAATTTGTGAAGGACCTGTCTGGTGGTGAGCGCAACCGCCTGCACCTGGCCAAGCTGCTCAAACAGGGCGCCAACGTGCTATTGCTGGATGAGCCCACCAACGACCTTGACGTAGAAACCCTGCGCGCCCTCGAGGAGGCCCTGCTGGCCTTCCCCGGTTCCGCCATGGTGATCTCGCACGACCGCTGGTTCCTGGACCGGATCGCCACCCACATCCTCGCCTACGAGGACGATGGCGGCGTGGTGTTCCACGAGGGCAACTTCACCGACTACGAGGAAGACCGCAAGAAGCGCCTGGGCGCCGCAGCGGATCAACCCCATCGCATCAAGTACCGGGCGCTGAAGTAAGCGCTACCCCTACAGGGGTGACCACCCCATCCCATCGGGCTCCAGCCCGGTCTTGACCAGACCCACCCGCTCCTGTGTTGCAGCGTCCCAGACGCTGACAACATGGGAGTTTGTGTGCGCCACGAACAGGCGCTCGCCGTCCCCGGAAAGCTGCACACCAATCGGGATGGAGCTCCCCGGGAGACGATCACCAAACAGGGTCTTGCGGGTGAGATCAGGCGGAATATCAAAATCGATGCGCCACACTTCCTTGCGGCTGGCCACATCGAGAGCCACCAGCGCATCGACCGCAGGCACTGTGACATACACCAGCCCCCGAGCTTCATCTGCCTCCGCACGAATCGGGAACCCGGGCAACGGGAGAGTCGCCAGCAGCGTCAGCTTATCCGTAGCAAACACCGACACCGTGTCCGCCGCTCGATTGGTCACCCAGAGTTCCGCGCCGCCACGGGCCAGGGCGATGCCTTCACTGCCCGCGCCAGAAGCCAGGTCGGTAAGCTTCTTGCCCTGTTCCAGATCGACCGCGGTGGCTGTGCCCGAACCGATATTGGCGGTGTAGACCCGCTGGCCACTGGCATCCAGGGCGAGCATATGGGCCACGTCCTGATCCACCGCGACCGTGCTCTCAAGCGCCATGGCATCCACGTTCACCACCAGCACACTCGCTATGCCTTCAGCGGTGACAACGGCCCGGCTGTTGTCGAGCCATTCCACCCCGTGGGGCATGCTGCCTGCCGGCAGCGGTAGCGTGCCCAACACCTTGCGTTCGGGGATATCAATGATGGTCAGGGTGTCGCCCGGACCCGCGCCCGTGCCATAGTCGGTGACAATCGCCCGGCGGCCATCCGGTGACACACCAACCTCGTGCGGGCCGGCGCCAGTGGCGAGCGTGGCCACTACCTCCGCTTGCGGCAGTTCAAACAGCGTGACGCTGGCCTCGCTCTTGTTGGCCACCAACAGGGTCTGCGCCAAGCTGGGGCCAGCAACGAGCGTGGCCGCGAGCGCGAGCGGCAGAATCAGGCGTGGCAAGAAGGGCATTGGCAACTCCAGGATTGTTGTAGACTCGCCCTATTCGACCCTAAAACCCCCGCCGAGGTCCAGCGATAGGCACGGGGCTTTGCCACATCGCCGGAGGGCGCTATAGTGCGCTTACGAACCGCATAACAAGAGTTACAGCATGAGCGACATTCGCACCGAGCGACGCACTTTCACCCGCGTTGCGATCGACCTACCGGTAGAAGTACATCAGGGGGGCAGCATGTGGCCCCAGCGCACCATCGACATTTCCCTCAGCGGAGTTTCCACGGACCAACCCGACCTCTGGGACGCTCAGTACAACGAGCCCTTCACCCTGGTGATCAAGCTGGCTGACGGTACCGATCTTGAGCTTCACGCCTACCTGCAACACGTTGAGTCTGAACGACTGGGCTTCTCCATGCAGCACGTCGATCGCGAGAACATAGAACCCTTGCGAGCGCTGCTGGAACAGCACATGGACATCACCACACTGCAGGAAGAGTTGACCCGGCTGGACTAGTATTCAGGCGCTTGTCTTACCGCTAGTCTACGGCGTCCAACGCCTCAGACAGCTTGCTGACGGCAACAACCTGCATCCCGGGAATCTCACCCTTGGGCGCGTTTGCCTTTGGCACAATCGCCCGCTTGAAGCCGTGCTTGGCCGCCTCTGACAGACGCTCCTGGCCGGATGGCACGGGGCGGATTTCCCCGGACAGCCCCACCTCACCAAAGATCACCATATCCCGCGGCAGCTGTCGGTCGCGGTAGCTGGATACGATCGCCAGTAGCAAGGCCAGGTCTGCACTGGTTTCCAGCACTTTCACCCCGCCGACAACGTTGGCAAAGACGTCCTGATCACCCACCTGCAGGCCGCCGTGGCGATGCAGCACCGCCAACAACATGGCCAGACGGTTCTGCTCCAGGCCCACCGCTACGCGCCGCGGATGGCCCAGCTGGCTGTCGTCGACCAGCGCCTGGATCTCCACCAGTAGCGGCCGCGTGCCCTCCCACACAACGATTACCGCACTGCCAGAGGATGGCTCACTATCGCGGTCGAGAAAAATAGCGGACGGGTTTTTGACCTCGCGCATCCCCTGCTCGGTCATGGCGAATACGCCCAGTTCATTCACTGCGCCGAAGCGGTTCTTCTGCCCCCGCAGTGTGCGGAAGCGGGAATCGTGGGTGCCCTCCAGCAGGATGGAGCAGTCGATCATGTGCTCAAGCACCTTGGGGCCCGCCAGCGAGCCGTCCTTGGTGACGTGGCCCACCAGAAACAACACGGTGCCGGTCTGCTTGGCAAAACGAGTGAGGTAGGCTGCGCACTCACGTACCTGCGACACACTCCCCGGGGCCGAGGCGATCTCTGCGGTGTGCACCACCTGGATGGAGTCAATCACCAGCACCTTCGGCTTGAATTCCTCGGCGGCGGCCACCAGCGTCTCGACATTGGTCTCGGACATCAGCCGCAGCTTGTCGGTGGGCAGGCCAAGCCGCTTGGCCCGCATGGCCACCTGCTGCAGAGATTCCTCGCCCGTGATGTAGAGCGCCTCCATGCTCTGCGCCAGGTGGCACATGGTCTGCAGCAGGAGCGTGCTCTTGCCCGCGCCCGGATGGCCACCCACCAGCACCGCCGAGCCTGGCACCAGGCCACCGCCCAGCACCCGGTCGAACTCCTCGGCGCCGGAGCTGAATCGGGGCAGGTCGTTGAGGTCGATATCTTTAAGGACCTGGGCGCTGGCCAGGGCGCCGGCGAAGCCCGCCCGGCTCGCGGTGCGACCCGCACCAGCGCGGCCCGACCCCTTGGCGGGCCCCAGTTTGATCTCGGTGATCGAGTTCCACTCGCCGCAATCGGCGCATTGGCCTTGCCACTTGGCGTAATCAGAGCCACATTCGTTGCAGACGAAGGCTGTTTTTTGTTTGGCCATTGGTGCCTCAGGTTCAGGTTCTGCGGTATCCTAACAAACCATTTAGCCGAACCGAAAAAACGATGTCCGATTCTTCCCTCGTACCCGAACGCCAGCTGGTCTTTTCGCCCGGCCTGGCGGCGACGATCGGGTTGGAAGAGGCCATTATGCTGCAGCAGCTGCAATTACTGCTCGAGCATCGGGAATCCCAGCTGCGTAACAACTACGCCTGGCTGAATATTCCGCGAGACCAGTTGCAGGCCAGCCTGCCCTTCTGGAACCCGACAGATTTACACCGGATCACCCGTTCGCTGGTCGACAAGGGCGTCATTCTGGTCGAATCACCGCCGCTGCACAGCGCCGATCACTTGCTGTTTGCACTCAATGAGCCAGTGCACGCCCCGGCCCCGCATCAGCCGGCGCCCGTCCAGCAGCCAACACCGCCCACACGGCGCAGTGCGGGCTTATTGCCCGTGCACTGGTCTCCCAGCGAGGACCTGCTGCAAATACTCGGCCTGAACCACAACATACCCCGCCAGTTTGCGCTGGACCAACTGGAAGATTTCATCTTTTACTGGCGCGAGCGCGGCGAGACCAGCCACGCCTGGGAAAACAAGTTCCGTCAGCACGTATTGAGCAACTGGCGGCACCAGCAGCAGAGCAATCCTCACACTCAGCCGCCGTCGAAGCCCCACGCCAACAGCTCAGAGTTTGACGTCCGAGCCCCCAAGGCCCTCGACCGCGACTGGCGACCCAGCGAAGACGCGCTCGAGATCATGGCCCGCTCGGGTATCGACCGCGACTTTATCGATCAGGCGGTCCCCGAATTTATCCTGTACTGGCGCGAGCGCGGGGCGGCGCCCAAAGAACTGAACTCCAAGTTCATCCAGCATATTCGCATCCAGTGGGCTCGCTACAGCTCCGGCATGGAACACTCGACGGAGCCCAAACGCATCGTCAATCACTGGCAACCCAGCGAGGACGTATTCGATATCTTGCGTATGTCTCATATCGACCTGGAGTTCGCGAAAACACTGCTGCCGGAATTTATCGTATATTGGAAAGACTCCAATCAGGCCCACACCTCCTGGAACAGCAAATTTTTACAGCACGTAAAACATCACTGGGCCAAGCAGCACCAATTACAGCAAACGGACCAAAGCCATGGCGGACAGCAGGGATCTAATCCAACAGGTCGCACGAGGGATCGAAGCCTCGAAGACGACCTCACCGACACCAGCTGGGCAAGCTGACCACAAAAGGCTACCGGACGAGGGCCATGTTGAGGCCATCAACCAGGTCTTCGCCCTGTTCCGGCTGAACTACCACAACCAGTATTTCGCCGCCTATGCAGAAGCCAGCCAGCTCAATCAGGTGAAAAAATTGTGGCTGGAATCGCTGGCGGATTTTCCGGTGGAGCAGATTCTCAAGGGCGCCAAGCACGCCATCGAGAATAGCGAGTACCTGCCCACCCTGAATAAAATGATCGAGTGCTGCCAGGCGGGCCTGGTTGAATTCGGCCTGCCCGCCCCACGCGACGCTTACATCGAAGCCTGTCAGGCACCCTCCCCCAAATCGGCCCAGGCCTGGAGCCACCCGGCGGTATACCTCGCCGGCCGCGACAGCGATTGGTTCTTCCTCGCCAACAACGAGGAGCGCATGACCTGGCCCGTATTCAGAGCTCGCTACCAGCGCTACTGCTCCGCGGTGTTACGCGGCGAGTCGCTGGAAATCCCGGCGCCGGCAGCACTGGAACAAGATCCCGGTGAACCGCTCTCGCGCGACGAGCAAAAAGACGCGCTGCGCAAGCTGCGCGAAAGCAGCGGCCTCTAGAGCCGGGCAGATAGCCCCTACTGAATGACCTGATCCCACAGGTCCATCCAGTCCGGGTTTTGCTCGCGAATGATTCGCTCGGTCCACGGCCGCCGCCAGGTTTTCAGCCGCGCCTCACGGCGCAGTGCCTCGCCCATATCGGGCAAGAACTCAAAATACACCAGACGATGCCGGGTGCAGGGCGTCGAGAAGCCCTCCGCCGCAACATTGCGATGGTGCCAGATACGTTTCATCAAATTGCGGGTCACCCCGATGTAGAGGCTGCCGTTGTGGCGGCTCGCCAGAATGTATACCGCAGCTTTGTTGGCCATCCCTTGCCCTCCCTGGCTGGAACTGCAAGGGATAGTAGTGGAAGACCGGGGCCGGCAGCGGCCGGGGAACGAATTGGGTGTGACGCGAGCGGTTTAGAGGTTAATAGTCGTCGCCACCGCCAAAGCCGTGGGCGAGATTCTCGAAGCGAGTGAACTCACCGATAAATGCCAGCCGGCAGGTACCGATGGGGCCATTACGCTGCTTGCCGATAATAATTTCGGCGACACCTTTATCCGGAGAATCCTCGTTATAGACCTCGTCGCGATAAATAAACATGATCACGTCCGCGTCCTGCTCGATGGCGCCGGATTCACGCAGGTCGGAGTTAACCGGCCGCTTGTTGGGCCGCTGCTCCAGCGAGCGGTTGAGCTGGGACAGCGCCACCATGGGTACTTCGAATTCCTTGGCGATCGCCTTGAGGCTGCGGGAAATTTCCGAGATCTCCGCGGTGCGGCCCTCGGAGGAACCGGCCACCTGCATCAGCTGCAGGTAGTCGATCATGATCATGCCGATCTCGCCGTTGTTCTCGCGCACCACCTTGCGCACACGGCTGCGCACCTCGGTGGGCGTTAACGCCGGCGTGTCATCGATAAACAGGGGCATGTCCTTGAGCTTGTTCACCGCGGTGGTGAGCTTGGGCCAATCCTCCTGCTCCAGCTTGCCGTTGCGGATACGGGTCTGGTTGATCTTGCCGATGGACGAGAGCATACGAATCACCAGCTGGTCGGCGGGCATCTCCATCGAGAACACCAGGATCGGCTTTTTCGTGGCCAATAGCGCGTTCTCTACCAGGTTCATCGCAAAACTGGTCTTACCCATGGACGGGCGGCCGGCAACGATTACCAGGTCGGAGGGCTGCATACCGGAGGTCATGCCGTCGAGATCGGTGAAGCCCGAGGTAAGGCCGGTGATATCGCCGCCGGAATTGAACAGTTCCTCAATCCGCCCCAGCGCTTTCTGCAGCAGTGGGTTCACGTCCTGCGGGCCACCGGATTTGGGGCCCTGCTCGGAGATCTGCATGATCATGCGCTCGGCTTCATCGAGCAGCTCAAGGGAATTGCGGCCGTCGGGATTAAAGCCCGAATCAGCAATTTCCTGGGCGGCTTCAATGAGCTTGCGCAGGCTGGCGCGTTCGCGCACCACCTGGGCATAGGCGCGAATATTGGAAGCGCTGGGTGTGTTCTGGGCGAGTTCCGCCAGATAGGGCAGGCCACCGGCGCCTTCAAGCTGTCCGCGGGCTTCGAGTTTGTCCGCTACCGTGATGACATCGATCGGCTCGGCAGCGTCGGCCAGCACAGCGATCTCGCGGAAGATATCGCGGTGCGCCGGTTTATAAAAATCGCTGGCGGCTACTTCTTCGGCTACCAGGTCCCAACCGTCTGCTGACAGCAGCAGGCCGCCGATGACAGACTGCTCTGCCTCCAGTGAGTGGGGCT
Organism: Halioglobus maricola; assembly: GCF_009388985.1. Classification (NCBI taxonomy): domain Bacteria; kingdom Pseudomonadati; phylum Pseudomonadota; class Gammaproteobacteria; order Cellvibrionales; family Halieaceae; genus Halioglobus; species Halioglobus maricola. The sequence continues at coordinate 631,276 of NZ_CP036422.1, read as the reverse complement.
GCATCTTGATCCGCGCGAGCTCGCCGTCTTGCGAGTAGGGCAGTTCGGAGACGTTGTCTGGGAAGTCCGGTTCGGACATCGCGAATATGTATTCCTGTTCGGTTTTTCTCGGTGGACTGCACAGAATAAAGGAACTCGCTGCACGCGGAAAGTAAAACTGCTCGGCTGATCGCTTGCGCGAACCCATTAGCCGATCCATAGTGTTGCCTATCAACCCCTGGGCGAATCAGCCCACAGCCCGGAACCACGCAATGGCAAAAGTAGTCATCTTTGGCGGAGCAGGCCGCGTCGGCCAGCAACTGGCAGCGGAGCTGACCCGGGCGGGCCTGGATATTGCCATTGTCGACCTGATCGACGGCAAACAGCTTGGCCAGATCGCCGCTCGCATACTCAACGACAGCTGCCTGGCGGTGCCTGATTGCCGCGCGAGGCTCAGCCATCACGGCGGCGTGAACGTACTGGACATCGACCGGGTAAGCGCTGTGCTGGCACAGGAACAACCCGAGCTGGTGATCAACTACGCGATCCCTATCACCTGGGATGCAACCAAACGCCTACCCAACTACGCGCGACTGTCGGCGGCGGGCCTTGGCGCCTTCACCCCGATCCAGGTCGCGGCACCATTGGTCATCGCGCGGGCCATGGCCACGCGCTGCCCGCAGGCAAAACTGATGGTCGGCAACCTGCCCGACATCACTATCCCGGTGATCAATGGCTGCGCCCAGAGTGAAGCGCTGGTCAGGCCCGCCTGCGGCGCCGGCAATGTCGGCTTGATGGCCGCAGCGGTACATCGTCTGGCAGCGCGCGAATTGATGGCCGCCCCGGCCCAACTGAACGTGAAGCTCGTCGCCCACCACGTGCACTGGGTTGCACCGCGGGAACCGGGATATGCCAACGACGCGCCCTTTCTGCTCCGGGTGAGCCACGAAGGGGAGGACGTGACCTCGCAGTTCGGCGACAGCCGCGCCCTGCTCAACCGGGCGATCAATGATTGCTATGAGCCCGGTGCCGCATTCTCCTCCACCACGGGCATTCTGGCGGCGCGCAACGCGCTGGCGCTGCTGGACCCCAGCCCCACTGTCCATAAACTCCATGTTCCCGCCCCGCTCGGCTTGCCTGGCGGCTATCCCGTGCGCGCGCGCCAGGGTGCACTCGAGTTGGACTTACCCCCCGACTGGAAGCGCGGCGATGCCGTAGAGAAAATGGCGCTCGCCACGAGCCGCGACGGCGTTGACCAGGTGCTGGAAGACGGTTCTGTGCTGTTTGCAGATTATGCCCAGGCCATCCTCAAGGAGGAGCTGGGCTTTGACCTGCCCACGCTGATGCGCGCCTGGGAAATCGAAGAGGTGGCCGCTGCGCAGATCGCCTGCATCAGGGCTAAATTCTAGCGCCGGGGAGAAATCCCAGGCACAAAAAATGCACCGACCGCAGGGCAGCCGGTGCATTTCAAGATCTGTGCTCCGCCGCAGCGGAGCAGTGCAATCCTTACTCGGGTACGACTGCGATGTTAACCATCGCAGTAACGTCGCCGTGTACCTGGACAGCGACTTCAAACTCGCCCAGTTCACGCAGCGCGCCTTCTGGCAAGCGAACTTCGGACTTGTCCACTTCAACGCCGGCAGCGGCAACCGCCTCGGCGATGTCGCGAGTACCGATAGAACCGAACAGCTTGCCTTCTTCACCAGCGTTAGCGGCGATAGTCACCAGCTCAAGGCCGTTGATCGCTTCAGCGCGCTTCTCAGCGGCAGCCAGCGTCTCAGCAGCGGCAGCTTCCAGTTCCGCGCGACGCGCTTCGAACTGGGCTACAGCACCTTCAGTGGCAGGTACAGCTTTGCCCTGGGGGATCAGGTAGTTACGGCCAAAGCCTGCTTTAACGTCAACCTTGTCGCCAAGGCCACCCAGGTTGCCGATTTTTTCCAGCAAAATGACTTCCATCTTACTTTCCTCGTTATTGGGGAGCGTGCTCCCACTACATCAAAATTCTAATCGTCTTCGCCGCGATCCAGGTCTTGCCCTGGCTTGGCTGACTTCAGCCCAGGCCAACGCTGGCGAAAATCAAACCAGCTGTCAGCGATGGCGGCAAAAACTACCATCAGTTTCAGTGGGTCGAAGATGATCCATGCGGCATAAAAGCCGAACAGCCATCCCGAGCCCTGTCCGCGAGAGCGGACGCGCGCATGAACCAGTGCAAGGCCTGCAAAGTTCAGCGGCAACATTCCAATCACTGCCCAGGTCCGGTATTCCACGCCCAGCGCAGATACCGCCACGGCCACCAGCGCCATCGCTGTCGCGACGCCCGGGGCATACCGCATCGCCCTGAACTCATCGCCGAAGCCGCCGGGGTTGTACAGCGCTGCCTGCCAGTAGCGCGCCAGTAACAGGCACAATACCGAGGACATCGCCGTTCCCGCGCCCAACATACCTGCGATCTGCAGGTTGGTGGGCCGCGGCAACACGACCGCTTCGCCGCCCTGGGACAGATTTTGCTCGAGCTGGGCGAGGAACTCGCCGAACACGGCCACCATCTGGTCCAGGTAGTGCTCTCCCAGTATCAGCACAGACAAGCCCGCAAAGGCGCCGGTGACAATACTGGCAAGCACCGCCAGGGGCAGACTTACCGTGGCACGCAGCACTAGCGCCAGGACTAACGTCCCTGTGAGCAGTGCCAGCGGACCGCTGTCTCCGGTGGTGTACCACACCAGGCCGGAAGGCAGCAGGGCCCAGAACCAAAGCTGGGCCCCCATTCCTGCGCCTCTGCGCAGGGTGACCAGTGCGAGTACCGCTGCACTGATCCAACAAAACAGAATGCTCCCTGCGCCGCCTACTGTTAACAGCAGCGCCTGGAAGCGCCCTCGCATGGCAAATTCAGCGATCGCCTTCATGAGGCCTCGTTGCCGGCGCGGGGGTCAGGATTCTTAGCTATGGGAATCCGTGTAGGACAGCAAGGCGAGGAAGCGCGCGCGCTTCACAGCAGTCGCCAGCTGACGCTGGTACTTGGCCTTGGTGCCAGTGATACGGCTAGGGACAATCTTGCCGGTTTCACTTACGTATGCTTTCAGGGTCTCGAGATCCTTGTAATCGATCTCTTTAACGCCTTCGGCGGTGAAACGGCAGAACTTACGGCGACGGAAAAAACGGGCCATCTTTAATACTCCTCTCTATTACTCTTCGGAGGCGGCGTCAGGCGCCGGCTCTGCTGCTTTCTCGGCAGGCGTTTCTTCAGCAGCTGCTTCTGGTGTTGCTTCTGCAGTTGCTTCAGCCGCCTTGCGCTCTTCGTAACGGCTCTTGCGCTCGCGAGACTCTTTCTCAGCCTTCATGATGAGGGACTCATCAGTCACGGCTTCGTCGCGGCGGATCACCAGGTTACGGATCACAGCGTCGTTGTAACGGAAAGTGGTGGTGAGCTCTTCCATCGCTTCGTTGGAAGCTTCCACGTTCATCAGCACGTAGTGTGCCTTGTGGATTTTGTTGATGGGATAGGCCAGTTGGCGACGACCCCAGTCTTCCAGACGGTGAACGCTGCCGCCGTCCTTGGAGATGGTGTTGGAGTAGCGCTCGATCATGCCGGGCACTTGCTCAGACTGGTCCGGATGGACCATAAATACGATTTCGTAATGACGCATACAGTAGCTCCTTACGGGTTAATGCTGCCCAACTAATCCCGAGGGAATGCGGTGCAGCAAGGAGGATCGGCGGCACAAGCCACCGGGCAAATTTTGAGGCGCGGATTGTATAGAGTTTGAGCAGCCCGGGCAAGTGGGTATTTTTACCCCTCCCCGCCGCGCTGCCGCACAATCTCAAACAGGCAGATACCCGTGGCCACTGAGACGTTGAGGCTACTGACAGAACCGGCCATGGGCAATTTGATCAGGAAATCGCAATGCTCCCGGGTCAGGCGGCGCATCCCCGCCCCCTCAGCGCCCATCACGAGCGCCGCAGATCCGCTTAAGTCATTGTCATATATCGTTTTTTGGGCCTCACCCGCGGTGCCGTAAACCCACACCCCACGCTCCTGCAGGGCTTCCAGGGTACGGGCGATATTGGTGACCCGCACAAACGGGACGACTTCAGCGGCGCCGCACGCGACCTTGCGCGCAGTGGGCGTGAGATCAGCGGACTTGTCTTTGGGCACCACCACCGCGTCGGCGCCGGCGGCATCCGCCGAGCGCATGCAGGCGCCGAGATTGTGAGGGTCGGTAACGCCGTCCAGCACCAGGATCAGCACCGGCTCGGCCTTGTTCTCCACCATCCGCAGCAAATCGGCCTCCTGCCAGAGGTTGGCCTGCTGGACATCGCCGTGCACAGGGTCATCCAGGGTCTCGGCAACCGCGCCCTGATGGCGGCCATTGACCATCGCATCGAGGTCCTTGCGTGTCTCGCGGGCAACCGGGACGCCCTGGTTCTGGGCGAGCTCAAGCAGGGCGTTAATGCGCTTGTCTTCGCGACCCGATTGTACCCAGAGGCGCTGGACCGACTTGGGTGCTCTGCGCAACAGGCTGTCGACAGCGTGAATTCCGTATATGTATTGCATAGTGCTCTGTCTAGTAGCGGCGGCGCAGGCCGGTTTTGCCTTTGCCCTTGGGCTTCTTCTGTGACTTACCCTGTGAACTGCCGGATTTCTTCTTGCCCCTGGGCTTCTGGTCCCGGCCCTGCTTGGGGGCCTTGTCTTTCTTCGACGGCTTGGTATCGATCATTTCCAGATCGATCTTGCGATCGTCCAGGTTGACCCGGGCCACCTGCACCCGCACCTTGCCCCCGAGCTTGAACATTCGGCCGCTGCGCTCGCCGAGCAGGCGCTGGCGGCTCTTATCGAAGTTGTAGTAATCGCCCGGCAGGGAGGTGACGTGCACCAGCCCCTCGATATAGAGGTCCTCCAACTCGACAAAGAGGCCAAAACTCGTCACCGCGGCGATAACCCCATCGAACTCATCCCCGACATGCTCCTGCAGGTACTCACACTTGAGCCAGGCATTCACCTCGCGGGTGGCGTCGTCGGCGCGGCGCTCGGTCATGGAACACTGCTCACCGTGGACCGCCATGGCCGCATCGTCGTAGGGGAAGATACGGCGGGTGGGAATAGGCTCAGCGCCCGCTACCCGGAACACACCCTCGGCGGGCTTGTCTGAACGGACCAGGCTGCGGATACCACGATGCACAAGCAGATCCGGATAGCGGCGGATCGGCGAAGTGAAGTGCGCGTAGGCGTCATAGTGCAGGCCGAAATGACCACCGTTCTCGGGCTGGTACTGGGCCTGGCTGAGAGAGCGCAGCAACATAGTCTGGATCACGTGCACATCGTCGCGCTCGGCCACCTGCTCCAGCAGGTGCTGGTAATCCAGTGGCGTCGGTTTGGCGCCGCCGGGCAGGTCCAGCCCCAGTTCACCGAGGAAACCGCGCAAGCCCTCAAGCCGCTCTTCGCTGGGACCCTCGTGGACCCGATACAGAATCGGCAGCTGGTTGGCCTCGAAAAAGCGCGCTGCGGCCACATTGGCGCAGAGCATCGCCTCTTCAATCAGTTTGTGGGCATCGTTGCGCACTACCGGCACGATCGATTCGATCTTCTTCTGCTCGTCGAAAATAATGCGGGTTTCCACCGTGTCGAAATCGATGGCGCCGCGCGTATCGCGCTGGGCGCGCAACACCTTGTAAAGCTCTTGCAGAAGGAGCAGGTCGGGCACGCGCTCGGGTGCGACATCAGCATGCCAGCCCTCGTTAAGCACCTCGCCCACCTGTGTATAAGTCAGCCGGGCGTGAGAGTGAATCACCGCCTCATAGAACTCGTAGCGCAGCATCTTGCCGGTGCGGTTGAGTTCCATCTCACAAACCATCGCCAGACGGTCCACCTGTGGCTTGAGTGAGCACAGGCCGTTGGACAGCGCTTCCGGCAGCATGGGCACCACTCGCTCGGGGAAGTACACCGAGTTGCCGCGATTGGCCGCCTCTTCATCCAGCGCCATGCCCGGGCGGACATAATGCGAGACATCGGCGATCGCCACATAAAGGCGCCAACCACCACGCCGCTTTTCGCAATACACCGCGTCGTCGAAGTCGCGGGCATCTTCACCGTCGATAGTGACAAAAGGCAGCTTGCGCAGATCCTTGCGGTTGCGCTTGTCTTCTTCAGCGGGCTCGTCTTCCAGGCTGGCCGCCTCGCGCTGCACCGCTTCCGGCCACTCCCAGGGAATCTCGTGGGAGCGAATGGCAACATCGATCTCCAGACCCGGGTCCATATGGTCGCCCAGGATCTCAGTGATGGAAGCCTTCGCGCCCAACTGACGGGTGGGATAATCGGTGATCAGTGCGGAGACGATCTGGCCATTCTTGGCGCCGCTCTTTTCCTTCGGCGGAATCAGAAACTGGTGCGTGAGGCGGCCGTTGTCGGGAATCACGAAACCAATTCCGCTCTCTTCCTGGTAGCGGCCCACGACAGTGGTCACGCCGCGCTGCAACACTTCCACCACCCGGCCCTCGAGGCGACCGCGGCGGTCCTCGCCAGTGATCAGCACCAGCACCTCATCGCCATCGAACACAAAATGCATCTGCCGGGCGCTGAGATAGACGTCGTCGCCCTCGCCCAGCGGCATGGCAAAGCCGTAGCCGTCGCGATGGCCCTGCACCTTGCAGTGAATGAGGTTCATCTTGTCGACCAGGCCATAGGCGCCCTTGCGGTCGGACATCACTTGGCCGTCGCGCTCCATCGCGCGCAGGCGTTTGCGCAGGGCTTCCGCATCCTCGTGACTCGCCAGCTGTAATTTCTTGGCCAGCTGGTTATGGTTCAGGGGCTTGTTCGCATCGCGCAGCACATCGAGGATAACCTCGCGACTGGCGATAGGGTTTTCGTATTTGGCGGCCTCTCGCTTGGCGTGAGGGTCAGTGATCTTGCCTTTCTTTGGCATTCAGGGGGCCTGTTTCGTGGGTCCGGAAAGTCGGACAGTCATAGGCTAAGTATACGCGAGTAACCGGTCGAGAGTCTGGAATCTTTAGATCACACCGTAGGCCAGCATCGCATCGGCGACCTTGAGAAAGCCGGCGATATTGGCGCCTTTCACATAGTTCACGTGGTCACCTTCCTGGCCGTACTGCACACACTGGCGGTGGATACCCACCATAATCTGCTCCAGCCGTGACTCGAGCTCCTCTGCCGTCCAGGCCAGGCGGATGCTGTTCTGGGTCATTTCCAGGCCGGACACTGCCACACCGCCAGCATTGGCAGCCTTGCCCGGGCCGTACATCACGCCTGCCTCCGCCAGCATATCGATGGCCTCAACAGTGGTCGGCATGTTCGCTCCCTCCGACACAGCCATGCAGCCATTGGCAATCAACTGGCTGACGCCCTCGGTGCACAACTCATTCTGGGTGGCGCAGGGGAAGGCCAGGTCACAGGGCACGCCCCAGGGCTTGCCCTCGTGGAACTCGCAGCCAAACATCTCAGCGTATTCAGAAATTCGCCCGCGGCGCTTCACCTTCAGGTCTTTCACCCACTCCAGCTTGGATTCATCGATGCCGTTGGGGTCATGGATGAAGCCGGACGAATCAGACAGGGTGACAACCTTGCCTCCCAACTGACGAATCTTTTCAGCGCAATAAATAGCGACATTGCCCGAGCCCGACACGACACAGGTTTTGTCTTTCATGCCCTCGCCGCGATGGGCCAGCATCTCCTGCATAAAAAAGGCATTGCCGTAGCCGGTGGCTTCCGTCCGGATCAGGCTACCGCCGAACTCCAGCGCCTTGCCGGTGAGCACCCCGGTAAACTCCTTGGCCAGCCGCTTGTACTGCCCGAACATATAGCTGATCTCGCGGGCACCTACCCCGATATCGCCAGCGGGGATATCCACGTCCGCGCCGATATGGGTCCACAGCTCGGTCATGAATGACTGGCAGAAGCGCATCACTTCACGGTCGGACTTACCCTTGGGGTTAAAATCTGCACCGCCCTTACCCGCACCCATCGGCAGCGTGGTCAGGCTATTTTTGAAGGTTTGCTCAAAACCCAGGAACTTGAGGATCGACAGGTTCACTGAAGGATGGAAACGCAGGCCACCCTTGTAAGGACCGATGGCGTTATTGAATTGCACCCGATAGCCACGATTGACCCGAATGTTGCCGTCGTCGTCTTCCCACACCACCCGGAACACAATCGTGCGATCTGGCTCGGTCATACGCTGCAAAATTGCGGCGTCACGATAGCGGGGATTATCCTGGATATAAGGGATCACCGAGGCGGCCACTTCGAACACGGCCTGGTGAAATTCCGACTCACCCGGATTGCGCTTTTTAAGGCCTTCCATGAACCGCTCAAGGGACAAATCGGCATACATCATCGGGTAAAATCTCATTCGCAGGGGACACTAGACAAGGTAGTTGACAAAGGCTTTTTGGGCCAGTAAAGTGCGCGCCCTCAACTGTAATAGAGCTACAGTTCGTAGTAAGCTCATACCGTTGTTGCCCAGGTGGTGAAATTGGTAGACACGCTAGCTTCAGGTGCTAGTGCTCGCAAGGGCGTGGAGGTTCAAGTCCTCTCCTGGGCACCATATCTTTAAAAAGGCCGGTCACTTGACCGGCCTTTTTTATGCCCGTGTACTCAGGGTCACCTCAAACACGAGCAGCAAATGCTGCGAACTCTGCCAAAGACATGACATCGGCTGTCGCGATCGCAGCCACTAAATTCTTTCTTAACGCCTGCGTCGCAAGAAACCAAGGCCCAGTGTGAGCAGCGATGCGATGAGCATTAGACTGGTCCATAGACCCCCGACTGGCACGGGCCGTGTGTCCGGCAGACTTATCACACGAAAGAGATCGTCAGCAGTTCCAAGCGAACCGTCGGGCCCTGCTGATATGAAGGCGACGATGCTGCTGCCAGGAAAAAGCGTGGGCACATGGGCCCGGGCAGTCGAGCTACTGTCGAAAGAACCGATGGAGGGAATCTCGGTAACCTCGGGCGCGCCAGACATGACGCCGGTAATAACAGAGATGACATCGTCATCTCCCGTGCCCGCATCCCCATCCGCACCGCCACTGGCGACCATCAGAGTATCCGCGTTGACCACGGTGACGCGACTGATAATCCGCTCTTCCAATCCCGGGACAACGATACGAGTAAGGGCATTCGTCCCCCCAATATCGGAGATTACGACAACCTCGTCATCCAGGCTGGGACCAGTGAAATCGGCCCCACCGGTCGTCAGCGCGCACTGCGTAGCGCCTATTCGCTGGCACCTTGCCTGGGCGTCTTCATCGAGCCCCCCAATGATCACTTCCTGCAGGGTGTTGGCGCCCCCAATGTCGCTCAAAACCCAGACACTGTCATCGGCGTCTCTTTCAGAGCCGTCTGCCCCTTGAGTTGACACCACCGCCAAGGTGGGGGAAAGCACAGCAGAGCGGCCGCCGCCGTAGTCCAAAATATTCGGTACACTAAATTCAGTGTTGCTAACTGCACCCCCAAGGCCCTCGACCAAAACCAATTCGTCGTCATCCGTCTCTTCACTTTCGTCGGGCCCCACTGAAGAAACGAGAAAGGAGGTCGTGGTCACCGGAACCGGTGTCCCTGGATTAAGGCTATAGATATAGGGCACGGACACGTTAGTCACGGCGGGCGTACCGAAAAGATTAGTGACGTAATGCACACCATCATCTGCAGTCCCCTCCAACTCGTCCGCGCCAGCATTAGTCACAACCAGACTATCAGCGGACATCAACACTGGTGCGGATGTGCCATCATCGAATAGATAGGGAGTCGCTATCGACTGACTACTCGGTATACCGCTCAGGGCGCGCACAACAATCAACTCGTCATCGGCCGTGGTGTCGTCCTCGTCCGCACCGATGGTGCTCAGAATTACGCTGTCTGAGCCCAGAGGGACCGGCCGCCCCGCCCTGCCGGACCTTTGACCGGGAAGAGGAAACGTAGTCACACTGTTCATGGTTCCAAGCCCGCGCAAAATATGCAGGGCGTCGTCGGCCGACTCCCAATTGCCGTCGGCCCCCCGGGACTGTATCACTGCTAGCGTGGAGGAAACTCGCACTGAAAAATTGGAGCCCCCGGTACTGAGATAAGGAGTCGCCAAAGTATCCACTCTGAATGAATCGGTGCCGTTCACCGTGATGAGCAAGGTGAGGTCATCCGCAGTGCCCGCGCTGCCGTCCAGCCCTCTGGCCGCGACCAGGAACTGACGAGGAGAAATGGGAACTGGCGAGGCAGTCTGCCTATTTAGCGCGCCCCCGTATGCCGCCAGGTCTAGCGATGCAGCCGACGCCTGCGCCTGAGCCTGGGCGCCAGTAGCTGCACATAGACTGGCAGATAGAAACAACGCGGAGGCGCTAACACGCGAATAGAGTTTCATTGATCGTACCCCGAAAGTTATTTGTGTTATGAACCTTTTGTAAACCAAGAAACTACTCGATATTCATATCACTGACAATTCTTGAATTGAGAAAAGGCGTTTAGATGGAACCTTTAACGCTATCAACGTAAGCGCTCTCCAGGCGCGGTCGAAGCACTTCTTTTGCGCACAGTCTCCATATAAAGCCCCATCGCATTACCACAAACTATCAACGCCGACCCGGCAACCAACCAAACGGTCACCGCCTCATCGTAAAGCAACCAGGCGGTGACCATAATCAGCGGCAGGCGCAGGTAATCGATAGGCATCACGATCGCTGCATCGGCATAGGACAAAGCGCGGGTTAGGCAGTAGTGCGCTACCAGCGCTGCGACGGCCGCCGCCACCATCCAGGGCCAGGCATCCGCCGGTGGGAGCCCGGGCGAGGGCAACAGCAATACCAGTGCAAACAGGCACTGCATCGCCGTCATATACCAGAGCACCAACATGAACGCGTGACGGGTACCGTACAGCAACAGGGTCAGCTTGCGCGTGACGATCACACTGATGCCAAAACCCACCGCACCGGCCAGCATAATGAGACTTGCGGGATTGATGGCAGCAGTGCCTGGGCGCAGAATCACCAACACCCCCACCAGGCCGAGCACCACAGACGCCCAGCGCCCCCGGTTCATCGCCTCACCCATAAATATCGCCGCCAGTAGTGCTGCCCAGAACGGCGTGGTGAATTCAAGCGCAAACACTTCTGCCAGAGGCAGAGCCGCAATAGCGAGCAACCAGGCACACTGCCCGGCAAAGTGGGCGCCATTGCGCAACAGGTGCCATGGCGCCAATTCCGGCCTGAGGCCAGTGCGATTCAAGTGCCCCCGCGAGTAAAGCAACACACTCATCATCGTTACACCCAGCAAGCTGCGCCAGAACAGGATCTGTACCGTGCCCATGTCACGGGTCAGCTCTCTGCTCGCGACCGCGAGCATGCAGAAGCAGAATAGCGCCAGCATCATCCAGGCAACTGCGCGGAAGGTGTTACTGCGCTGTGCTGCAGGTTTTGTTGTGGGAGACAGAGGAATACCTATGGACCTATAAGGCGGGTGATGATGTATGCTCACACCTTTCGGACAAGCTAACAATAATTCAAGCATCAGGGAATTATCATGCGCAACATTCTACTCCTGATTTTCACAGCTCTCATTTCAGTACCCACTCTGGGCAGCCCTTCGCCCGAGGCACAGGCGCTCATCGAGCAGCTCTCGCTGCGGGAGGGGCCAACGCCAGTTCGCAGCCATCCCAACTGGGCGCCCAAAAAGATTGTCGTCGCGATGCCAGCGCAATTGGTCCAGGCAGTGCCGGGCTACAAGGACGCCCTGCTGGCCGCCGCTGGCGATGTGCCTCTGACGTTTGTCACCGGCGAAAGCGTCAGTGCTGAATTGGCAGATGCCGATGCACTCATCGGCATCTGCAGGCCGCAGCTCATTGAAGCGGCCAGCGATTCTCTCCTGTGGGTACACAACTGGTCAGCCGGCGTCGACCGCTGCCCGATGGAGGCCTTTGACAACCGTGTGCTGAGCAACAGCAAACGACTCATGGGTCCAGCGATCGCTGAGCACACCATCGCCATGCTGCTGGCACTGTCACGCAACCTGCCCCTGCTGGTGGCCGCACAACAGGATGGCCAGTGGCTGGGCGGCGCCGCGCGCAACATGCCGTTTGGCGAACTCGAAGGCAAGACCATGTTAGTGGTTGGGCTCGGTGGCATCGGCACTGAAATTGCCCGCCGTGGCCACGCCCTCGGTATGCAGATAACAGCGACCCGCAACTCCAGCCGCACTGGCCCGGACTTCGTGAAGTATGTCGGCCTCGGCGATGAACTGCACAAACTCGCAGGCGAAGCCGACGTGATCGTCAACGCCTTGCCACTCACCCCGGCGACCACCGGCCTGTTCAACAAGGCATTTTTTGACGCCGCCAAACCTGGCGCCATGTTCCTGTCCATCGGACGCGGCAAGAGTACCGATACCGACGCCCTGATGGCGGCACTGGAATCCGGTCAGATTTATGGCGCGGGCCTGGACGTGACCGACCCCGAGCCGCTGCCCGCCGATCACCCGCTCTGGAAAATGGACAATGTGATCATCACGCCCCACCTGTCGGCGTCAGGCGCCGGCACGATCAAGCGTGTGAGTATCGTCACCATCGAGAACCTGCGCCGCTACGTCGCAGGCGATGCGCTGCTGAATGTGGTGAACACCCAGGCCGGTTACTAGAGCACCGAAGACGCCAGCGCCACATCGGCGCGCTGCCACACCCCTTCGAAGCGGACCAATATCGCGTCCGCTTCGTCCTGCCGCTCCTGCGCCGTCAGGCTTAACGCCAGGCCATACATGGACCAGCCGTTGCGCGGATACTGCTTGAGATCGGCGCGATACACTTGTTCCGCCGCCGCGTAGTCCTGCTTTGCGAGCAAGGCATGACCCAGCGATTGCCGCGTGGGGTAGTACCAGAAAGGCGGCTCGGTGTAAGGCAATTCGTCCTGTGCGGCTACCGCCGCCTGATAGTAACCAATGGCCGCGTCAAGCTCACCCCCGGCCTGGGCGAGTTCGCCCAATGCAAGCGCATGAGCGATCGCCAACACCTGGCTCGCCGGGTAGTCATTACCATCCAGCGACCAGACCGACTCCGTTTTCATCAGTGGTGCCAGCGCATCGATTTCGTCTTGCGCCTTTTCACTCTCACCCCCGCGCGCGTAGGCGACTGATCGGGCGTAGTGCCAGATTGCCCTGGAAAAAGGCAGCTCACCGGGCGGCTCAGGCTCGGCAAGAATCTCGTCCCAGCGAGCAAAGCGCACCAGGGTCAGCAGCGGCACGGTCTGGAAAAATTCCACGGTCGGAAATTCCCTGATCTGTTCCAGACGCACATTGCGCGCGACCTTGCGGCCGGCTTCGATGGCCACCTCGCTGCGACCTTCCATGCTGGCAGAGGCCCACAGAAAATGAATATTGTGCGGGTAGTACATCGCTGGATAGAAACCCTGGGCATTGCATTGGGCAATGTAGTCTTCATCCACCTTTGCCGCCTTAACATTAGCCTCGGAGGCATCGTAGTAACGGCCAATACGCCAGTAGATGTGTGAGGGCATATGCACCAGATGACCGGAGCCCGGCACCAGGTCGGCCAGGTCATCGGCCGCTTGCTCGGCGCGGCCGGGGTTGGATGAGGCTTCCACCGCGTGAATGTACAGATGCAGTGCCAGCGGATGCTTGGGGCTGCGGGCCATGACGGTTTCCAGCGCGGCGATCACTTCCTTGGTATCAGGCCGGGGGTTCTCGCCATCCAGCCAGTAATCCCAGGGCATGGTGTTCATCAGCGCCTCGGCAAACAGGGCCTGGGCATCGTCGTCCTCCGGATACCCGGCCGCCAGTTCGCGCATGGCTTTGGCATAGGCAAGGTCCAGTGCGTCTCGATCAGTCTCAGGGTTGCCGTCGTAGCGAGTAGCCTGGGCCTCGATATAGTCGCGCTCACGCTGGGGGATATTGGCACTGAGTGCCACGGCCTGCTGAATCGCTGCATAGGCAGAGCGACGCGCCTCGGGCGACATGATCGCCTTGCCTTTGCTGGTGACGTTAATGTTGGGCCCCGTGGCCAGGGCCTCGCCCCAGAAACACATGGCGCAATTCGGGTCCAGCCGCTGTGAGGCCTTGAAGGCCCGCACCGCCTCGGCGTGGTTGAATCCGGCGGCCATGGCCATGCCCTGATCGAAGTAACGCTGCACGCCAGCCACTTTGCTGCTGATGGGGAAATGATGATCACCCATGCCGGCCAATAGCGGCGCCTGAGCGCGCGCAATCAATTGGGCATCGGTCAATGGCGGCGAGGCTGCCGGTTGCGCGGAGGCTTCAGGGGGAGCGGTAGCAGTGCTGTCGGCACCGGGAGCCTGGTCCTGGCTGCAGGCAACGACGGCTGCCGCCAGAACGACGGTAGAGAGCGCTTTGAACATGGTGACCTTCCTTGACGAGAGCTAATGCTCATATCCATTTCATGCAAAGAGCCTAGACCACCGGTTCACATTGGGCAAAAGCCCATGGGCTCACCGCACCGGCTGATCCCAGTACTCATCGGTATTGGGTTCATCAACGAGGGTGAAGTGCCACCACTCGGCCGGGTAGTTGGCAAAGCCGTGTTGCGCCATCACCGCACGCAACAACAGACGGTTCGCTTTTGCCTGCGCCGGGATCGACGGGTTCTCGGTGTTGGACAGCGGATCAAAGAAATCCCAGGGGGAACCCATGTCGAGCAAATCCCCTGCCTCCGTTTGCAGGGAGAGATCGACCGTGCTGCCGCGAGAGTGACCCGACTGCTCGGCGATATAGCCCAGCGGAACCAGTTCTGACTTGGGAATACCGGGGTAGTATTGCGCGCGCGTTTTAGTATCGGCCTCATCACGGGTCCAGCGCAAGAAGTGATCGACGGCCCGCTGGGGCCGGAAACAATCGTAGATCACCAGCTGCAACCCGAAGTCGGCAAACTCCTGCTGAGCCGCAGCGAGGGCCGCAGCTGCCTGCTCGGTAAGAAGGCACTTGTTGCTGTGGTAGCCGTCGACCACCGCGCCCACAAAATTGTCGCTGCCAGCGTAACGCGCGTCCACCTTGACCACCGGGGCAACGCCTTTAATATCAACCAGCGCGGGTTCTGCAGCCATGGTGTTGGCCGCGAAGAAGGCCAGCAAAAGTGCGAATCTATTCAAGGTAAGCTCCGGGATGTATCCATGGCTGAATGTTGCACAGCCCAAACAGGCTTGCAATCACGGCGTGACTTTATCAGGCTTAGAGCACTGAATTTACCCCGTGGACATTTACCCATGAACCTCGCCCAGCAAGTCTCCATCTCCGCCGATGCCATCTCCCAGGAAGTATCCGGTGAAACGGTGATTCTCGACCTTAAGAGTGAAAACTACTTCGGCCTCGATGAGGTCGGCACGCGTATCTGGCAGCTGGCGGAGTCAACCAATACGCTGCAGGACATCTACGATCGCATGCTGGCCGAGTACGAGGTAGATGAGGACCAGCTCGAAGAGGATATGGAAAAGCTGTTCAAGCAGTTGGTGGACATGGGCCTGGTGCAGTTGAGCGACTGAACGCTGGCATCTTCCGCGCAGGCATTTACTGCCTGCCGATGCTAGTATCGATGCAGACTGATTGGGTATCTCACGAGGACTGAAACATGGGAAGCATCATTTTCTGGCTGGTACTGCTCGCGGCAGTCATCTATATCATCAGCATCTACAACCAGCTGGTGACCCTGAAGAACCGCTTCAAGAATGCTTTCGCCCAGATCGAGGTGCAGCTCAAGCGCCGCTATGACCTGATTCCGAACCTGGTGGAAACGGCCAAGGGCTATCTTGCTCACGAGCGGGAAACGCTGGACGCCGTGGTGACCGCGCGCAATGACGCCGCCGCGGTGCTCAAAGCGCTGGAGGGTGGCAACCTGGGCGGCGCTGATCTCAGCAAACTGGCCAGCGCGGAAAATGCATTGCAGGGAGCCCTTGGGAAGCTCAACGTAACCATGGAAGCCTACCCGGACCTCAAGGCTAGCGACAACATGATGCAGCTGACCGAGGAACTCACCACTACCGAGAACCGCATTGCATTTGCCCGCCAGGGTTTCAACGACGCAGTCATGAGCTACAACACTTATCGCCAGAGTTTCCCGCCGGTATTCTTCGCCGCCCGGTTCGGCCATCCTGAAGATGCCCAGCTGCTGGAATTTGACGACACTGCGCAGATTCAAGCCGCGCCGAAAGTGGAGTTCTAAGGCCGCTCGACTCGCACCTGCCCCGTGGACTTTTTCCAGCAACAGGATATCGCCAGACGCAACACCCGCATGCTGGTGGGCTTGTTCCTGCTCGCGGTGTTCGCGCTCATCTTCCTGACCAACCTGGTCGTGTCCGCCTTTCTCTATTTTGGCCAGGACTACAGTATCTACTCGGGCAGCCAGGGGGGTGTACAGGGCTTCCTCTCGTTTTTCAGCTGGCAGCGCTTCGGCGCAATTGGCATGGCGGTCACGGCCACCATTGCGCTGGTGATTCTATTCAAGTGGATCCAGCTCTCTACCGGCGGCAAGGTGGTCGCCGAAAGCATGGGCGGCGTGCGCATCCTGCCCCAGACCGACGACAAGGCCGAGCGCCGCTGCCTGAATGTCGTAGAGGAAATGGCACTGGCCGCGAATATGCCGGTGCCCGCTGTCTATTTGCTTCCACACGAGCGGGGCATCAACGCCTTTGCCGCAGGCATCGTGCCGGCGGACGCGGTTGTGGCGGTCACCCGGGGTTGCATCGATCACCTGACCCGCAGCGAACTACAGGGCGTGATCGCCCATGAATTCAGTCACATTCTCAACGGCGACATGCGCCTCAACATCCGCCTGGCGGCGATACTCAAAGGCATTACCTTCGTCGGCGATGTAGGCCACATGCTGCTGCGCAGCAGCCATCGCGTGCGCACCGGCGCGCGTGGCAACAACAAGGGCGCGGCTGCACTGCCGCTGCTCGGGTTGGTGCTGTGGGTGCTCGGCTGGCTGGGGGGTCTGGCGGCAGGGTTTATCAAAGCGGCGATCAGCCGACAGAAAGAATATCTGGCCGACGCCAGCGCGGTACAGTTCACCCGTGACAACAGCAGTATCGCCGACGCGCTCAAAGTGATCGGTGGCTACGTGCCCGGCACCCTGGTTCACGCGGCGCGCGCGGTGGAAATGTCACACATATTCTTCGGCCAGGTAGAGCATCACCTGTGGCAACTGTTCGCCACCCACCCTCCCCTGCAGGATCGCATCAGGCGGGTGGACCCGCAGTGGAACGGCGAGTACATCCAGCGCAAACCGAAGGTCTACCCCAACCCCGGCACATCGGCGGCCGAGGCCGGCCTGGCCCGAGCGGGTATTGTCGCAGCGGCAATGGCGTCGGCAGCAATAACAGCCGAGGCAGCTGAGCAGGAAGAGACCCTCGAAGATGCCTGGTTCGATGAGGTCGAGGACTTCGAAGCAGACACTGCCACGCGCGAGGGCATTCCTGTGGCGCTGGTGCGGCACAGCCATGAACCACTCGGCGCGCAGGCGCTGGTGTGCGCCCTGCTGGCGAGCAATGCCGAACCCATTTACCAGGCCCAGCTGACGTTACTGACCGATTCCGGGGTACAGGGCCTGGCCGAACTGACCCACACTGTACATCCCGCGGTGCAGGCGCTGGGAGCACCCCGGCGGTTGCCGTTGCTCGAACTTTGCCTGCCCGCCCTGAAGGCCATGTCGCTAGGCCAATACCGGGTTCTGAAAAACAACCTGCTGCAGATGATCAAGGCCGACACCCGCACCGAGCTCCACGAATGGTGCCTGTTTCAATTGGCCAGGCACTACCTGGACCCGGAATACATCCAGGTAAAACCTAGCTCGCCGCGCTACCGCAAACTCGAGAAAGTGCGCTATCACCTGCGAGTGGTGCTTTCTACACTGGCTTACGAAGGCGGCCACGAAAACAGCGCAGACCAGCAAACCGCATTCCGCCTGGGTGCCGACGCGCTGGGCCTCAAACAACTGGCTATCCTCGAGCGCGAGCAGATGAGTGTGGCGGCATTCAGCAAAGCGGTGCACGAACTGGCCAGCTGCTACCCCCTGTTAAAACCCCGGGTGCTCAAGGCCATGACCCTCGCCGCCGGCGCGGACGGTGCGGTGAGCGCTGAAGAACGTGAGATAGTGGCGGCGATGGCTGCCGTCATGGACTGCCCACTGCCTGGCTACCTGCAGGGTTAGTCGCCAGGAAATCACCAATATCGGTCAATCTCTGGCCAAGCCCGTGGCCTATGCTAGGCTGATCTCTACCGTCAGGAACTGGCGGCTTACACAACAGTTTCTAACCCACAACACGGACGTTTTGGCTATGGAACACTCTCTGAGCGCTCGGGCGGGGGCTGGCTCCAGCCGCCTGCCCGAAATAAAAGATCTCATCGGCAACCCCCTGCTGGCCCCTGTGCCACGCCAGGAGACTGACGATGGCTTTCTTCCATCGGACACGATCAAACCGGCGCCCCGCTGGCGCACAACTGACCGGGTGTTAAAAATGTTGCTGGAATGCAATCTCGCCCGCGTGCGTGCCGACTCTGTCGCCGAAGCGCTGGGCATGAGCGGTACGACCTTGCGCAGGCGACTGCGGCAGGACCAGACCAACTACCAGTTCCTGCTGGACCGGGTGCGGCAGTATCGCTGTGAACGGTCGTTGCGGGAACGCTGGCGACCCGGCAAATGCCTGGCGGACGAATTGGGTTACCTGGAGGTGAACAGCTTTTACCGCGCGTTCCAGCGTTGGACCGGGCTGACGTATAGTGAGTACAAGGAACGCTACGGCAATTAATCGCGCCGGCTCAACCGACCAGCGTCAGGCCTTTGATATTGCCGATCATCACCTTGTTCCGCCCTCGCTCCTTACCGTGGTACAGCGCGGTATCGGCACGGGCGACGCAGGTCTCGAGCGTTTCGCCCTGGCGATGCTCCGCCACGCCAAAGGTCATGGTCAGGCTGAGGCGTTGGCCACCAAATTCGAAGACGTTCTCGGCGATGGTCTCGCGAAGCTTCTCAGCGAGCACGGCGGCGCCTTCTGAGTCCGTCTCGGGCAGCATCAGCATAAATTCCTCACCGCCCCAGCGCGCAACGCGATCGACATCGCGGGTGCGCTCACCCAGCAGCACGCCGACACGACGCAGCACGTGATCGCCACAGGCGTGGCCATGCTTGTCGTTGAACTGTTTGAAGTGGTCGACATCTGCCAGCACCAGGGAAAAGCTTTTGCCGGTGCGCACAGCGCGCGATATCTCCAGTGCTACCTCTTCTGTAAATCCCCGGCGGTTCAGGAGGCCGGTGAGATGGTCGATACTCGCAGCCTTCATCAGCTTCTGGTTGGCCTCTCTCAACTGGGCGGTACGTTGAGCCACCTGCTCTTCCAGCTTCGAGTGCATGGAGGTGTAGTTGCGGGCCATGGATATGGCCATGGACAGCAGGATGGCAACGAACCCAAGGGGGGCAAGCCGCAGCGTATCAAGCTGGAACAGGTCAATCGCAATATCGTTCAGGCAGGTCGCCAGGAATATCAGGGTGCCCGCCGCCACGCCGCGCGCGTGGGGGCTACCCGCTCGCGTCTCACGCAGGATGACATAGGCCGCATAAGCCATCAGCCCAAGAGCCAGCGTCTGCTCAAAGGTGAGTGTTTTGTAGTGAATTTCATGCCCGGGCACCGACACCACGGCCATCGACAGCAAAATGAAAGCGCCTTGCAACACCCTCAACGCCGGCGAAATAGGCAGCTTCAATATCGACCAGACGAGCTGGATTCCAAGCGCCGGGAAAAAATAGATCGCGCCAAATTCGATTTTCTTCAATGTCACAAACGGCACATCCCAGAAGAATTTCCACTGGGTAAGCATCAGCCCGTAGAGCGCTATATTGAGGGAGGTAAGACCGAACCAGAGGTAGGTTCTCAACCCCCTGTTCAGGGTGTAGATATAGAGATGGTAGCAACCGAAGGCAAAGATAAGGGCACAGAAGATCAGCCCCGGTAATTCGCCAACCACACCCTCGAGGATCAGCGGTGAGTGGTGACCCAGCTCGAAGTTACCCGAGGCAGGGCCGGCCCCCCAGGCGTTAACCATGCCGTTCGGGCCGCCCCAGACACGCAGCGCAAGTACCAGGCGGCCCTGCTCATCAATGGCTGTCTGGGGGATGGAAAACACCCGCTGGCGGTCATACAGAACTTCCTCGAGCGGCGGCAGCCGACCAATCTTGCCGACCAACTCGCCACCGGCGAACACCTCGTACGCACTGAGTATATTGCCCAGGCGAACCGCCAGATCGGCAACGTGCTCAGTGTCAATGATTTGCGGCTGGAGCTGCAGTGTCAGGCGGTACCAGCCCATGTGCCTGTGCTCGGGATAGCCCTCGCGGGACCAGCGACCCGGCACCCGCCGGATCTGCCACGACGAATCGTCCAGCGCAGGGTTGGCCCAGGCCAGGTCATCGCCTGGCTGAAACCGCCACTCTCCCTTGAGCGAGAGGCCATCGCGGAGCATGTTTTCATCAACCAGCGCCGCGATGGAGTCATTCGCGTGGACAACAGCCCCCTGCCCTGCAAATAGCAGGATGGCGAGGCAGCGCAGCAACAGGGTGCTGGCATACGATGGCAAGGCTCTGACCTTGGGCATTACGGTGTTAAATCCCGTGGTTTGCGAGGCACCAGTATAGGAGTTTTACACCCTCACAGGGCGCAAACGGGCGCCAAAGCTAGATATACGTCACAAATCCGGGGTACGGATGTGCACTTTTTAGCAAAAGAGCACTAGAGCCAGCCGCGATATCGGTATACGAGATAGCCAACATACTCTTTGAGGGCAGAGGTCGTGCGGGCCAGATCGTCCACTGTGGGCAGAAAGGGTGGCACAGCCGGAGCGCCCACCAGCCGCTGGTAATCGGTGGGTGCCGGGATCACCTCAAAGCCCTGGCGGGTAAACAGCGGCTCCGCCCGGCGCATATGCCACGCCGATGTCACCAGATGAATCTTGTCGATATTCTTGCCGTTGAGCAGCACCGCCGAGAACACGGCATTTTCATGCGTATCACGGCTGTTGCTCTCCTTGAGAATGGCCCGCGCCGGGACACCCATCACCACCAGAATCTGTTCCATGATGTCTGCCTCGGAGCGGTCTCCGGGCGCTGCTCCGCCGCTGACAATCACCAGGGGCGCCTTGCCGGACTTGTAGAGATCAACCGCGTGCAACAGGCGATCGGCCGCCTGGTTGAGGTCACCGTAACTACTCCAGTGGGTATCGCCGCGGGTGCCGCCGCCGAGCACCACGATGGCGCCGGCCCGGGGGACAACCGACATGATCTTGGGCCGGTAGTCATCCTCGAGGTTGCCCATGAGCCAATCAGCGAACAGCCCGGTGGAGCAGACATACAGCCAGGTGATGCCCAGCAATATGCTGGCCTTGCCAGTGCGATGCCACGCGAATTTGATACACAGCAGGCCCGCCAGGACGAGCACAATGGCCTGGCTCAGCGGGAACACGAACAATGACAGCAACTTGGTGAGGGTGAATGAGATAGCTGGAACTCCTGTACACGCAAACCGGTTCCATATAATACTAAGCCGCAAATTTCAGAGAACAAGAGGCAAAAAGCATGCAATATGTCGCGATTGTCACGATGTTGATGTTGATCCAATACACCGCCTACACCCTGCTGTGCGGCTTCGCTCGCGGCAAGGACACCGTGGTGGCCCCCGCGACCTCAGGCGACGAGAAGTTTGAGCGCGCATTCAGGGTGCAGATGAACACCCTCGAACAGATGGCCGTGACACTGCCGGCGATGTGGGTCTGTGCCTACTTCTTCAGCCCGCTGTGGGCGGCAGGGCTGGGCGTGGTGTTTATGCTTGGCCGGCTGATCTATCGCCAGGCCTATATGAAAGACCCGGCGTCTCGCGGCCCGGGCATGGGTATTGGCTTCCTGGCCAATATGGCCATGATCGTACTCTCGCTATGGGGCGCGATCGGGCAGCTCTAAAAAACCGCTTCAGTTGCCGTAACCGGCCGGGTTGCCCTCCTGCCAGCGCCAGGTGTCGGCACACATCGCTTCCAGGCTGCGGCTGGCTTTCCAGCCCAGCAGCTCCTCTGCCAGCGCCGGATCCGCCCAGCACTCGGCGATATCACCCGCCCTGCGGGCAACGATTTCATAGGCGATGGGCCTGCCGCTGGCGGCCTCAAATGCGCGCACCATATCCAGCACCGAGGAGCCGTTGCCGGTACCCAGGTTCACGGTGAGTAAGCCGGGTTTTGCCAGCACGTAGTTCAGGGCCGCAACATGGCCCTCGGCCAGATCGACCACGTGAATGTAATCGCGCACGCCGGTGCCATCCGGTGTGGCGTAGTCATCACCAAAGACCGCCAGTTTGTCACGACGACCCACCGCCACCTGGGCAACGAAGGGCATCAGGTTATTGGGAATGCCGCTGGGGTCTTCACCGATCCGGCCGCTCACATGCGCACCGACCGGATTGAAGTAGCGCAGATTGCCGACACTCACGGCGGGCTTCGCCTGCGACCAGTCCGCCAGGATTTCCTCGACCATTAGCTTGGAGCGGCCGTAAGGATTCGTGGCCTGGGTGGGGAAATCTTCGCGGATCGGCACCGAGGCCGGGTCGCCATACACCGTAGCCGATGAAGAAAAGATGATCCGCGTGACACCCGCCCGCTCCATTGCCGCGAGCAACACCAGCGTGCCATTGACGTTGTTGTCGTAGTATTCCAATGGCTTCTCGACCGACTCGCCCACCGCTTTGAGACCGGCGAAGTGCATCACGGCGTCGATGCGATGCTGGGCAAACAGCGCATCCAGACAACCCGAATCGCGGATATCGCCCTCAACCAGCGGCAGCTCGGCACCGGTGATTTCCTGCACCCGGGCAACCGCCTCGCGGCTGCTGTTACAGAGGTTATCCAGCACGACCACGGAATACCCGGCCTCGATCAGGCACACACATGCATGGCTGCCGATATAACCAGCGCCACCGGTCACCAGAACTGTTTGTGTCATGAAAATTTCTCAGATCAGGGCAAAAAAGAATAGGCGCATCCTAACATAGCAGCCACTGGAGAAATCACTTATCCTCCCACCACCCCCTTCATTTGCAGGACAAGAATGCACATCCTTGTAACCGGCGCCGCCGGCTTTATCGGTTTCCACACGAGCCAGAAACTGCTCGCCCGGGGCGACACGGTAGTCGGCCTGGACAATCTCAATGACTACTACGAGGTGAGCCTTAAACAGGCGCGCCTGGCCATTCTGGAGCAACAGGCTGGCTTCACCTTTGTAAGGGCCAATCTCGAAGACCGCGCCGCTCTCGACACGCTATTCGCGCAACACCGCTTCGATGCCGTGATTAACCTGGCGGCCCAGGCGGGCGTGCGCTACTCCCTGGAAAACCCCCAGGCCTACATAGACAGCAATATCGTGGGCTTCACCAATATTCTGGAGTGCTCCCGGCACAACGACGTTGGCCACCTGGTCTACGCCAGCTCCAGCTCGGTATACGGCATTAACAGCACCATGCCGTTCTCGGTGCACGACAACGTCGACCATCCGATCTCACTCTACGCCGCGAGCAAGAAAGCCAACGAACTGATGGCGCACACCTACTCTCACCTGTTCGGCCTACCCACCACCGGGCTTAGGTTCTTCACCGTGTACGGCCCCTGGGGCCGGCCCGACATGGCCCTGTTCCTGTTCACTCGGGCCATTCTCGCCGGCGAACCCCTCAAGGTGTTCAACGAGGGCAAGATGCAGCGTGACTTCACCTACATCGACGACATTGTGGAAGGCGTGGTGCGTGTCACCGACAGCACAGCCACCCCCAACCCCGACTGGGACAGCGCCAACCCTGACCCAGGCACGTCCAGCGCGCCCTACCGTATCTTCAATATCGGCAACAACAACCCGGTACAGCTGCTCGACTATATCGGCGCCATCGAAAACGCCTTAGGCATGAAAGCCGAGCTGGAACTCCTGCCCATGCAGCCAGGTGATGTCCCGGCCACTGCCGCCAACATCGACGCACTCGAGACTGCTGTGGGCTACCGCCCCAGCACGCCGGTCAGTGAGGGTATCGACAACTTCATTCGCTGGTATCGTGAGTTTTATGACGCATAACGCACCCCCCGCGGCAAAACGGATTTTCGTGGCAGGCCACCGCGGCATGGTGGGCTCCGCCATCGTCCGCCAACTGGCCGGTGCCCCTGATACAGACATCGTCACCGCGACCCGCAGCGAGCTGGACCTCACCAACCAGCAAGCGGTTGCCCATTTCTTCGCCACCGAGAACATCGACGAGGTCTACCTGTGCGCGGCCAGGGTCGGCGGCATCCATGCCAACGACACCTACCCCGCAGATTTCATCTACGACAACCTCATGCTCGAAGCCAACGTGATCCACCAGGCCTATACCGCGGGCGTCCAGAAGCTCCTGTTCCTGGGCAGTTCCTGCATCTACCCCCGCCTGGCCGAGCAACCCATGAGCGAAGAGGCCCTCCTCACCGGCACGCTGGAACCCACCAACGAACCGTATGCACTGGCAAAGATTGCCGGCATCAAACTCTGCGAGAGCTACAACCGCCAGCACGGCACCGATTACCGCAGCGTCATGCCCACTAACCTGTACGGCCCGGGCGACAACTTCCACCCGGAGAACAGCCACGTGATCCCGGCCCTGCTGCGGCGCTTTCACGAGGCCACCGCGGCGAACGCTCCCACCATTACCATCTGGGGCACCGGCACGCCCCTGCGCGAGTTTCTCCACGTGGACGACATGGCGCGCGCCAGCATTCACGTGATGACCCTGCCCAAGGTAGAGTATGACGATGTGACTGAGCCCCGCCTCAGCCATATTAATGTAGGCACAGGTGTTGACTGCTCCATTGCCGAGCTGGCCAGCACCATCGCTGCCGTGACTGGTTTTAAAGGCACCATTGAATTCGACGCCAGCAAGCCCGACGGCGCCCCGCGCAAGCTGATGGACAACGCCAAGCTAAAGCGCATGGGCTGGGCCCCCGAATACGACTTACAGGCAGGCCTTGAAAACGCCTACGCCTGGTACCTGAACAACATTGAACAAGCACGCTCTTAAGGAAGATTTCATGCCCGCCCATAAAAAAGCGTTGATTACCGGCGTCACTGGCCAGGACGGCTCGTACCTCGCAGAATTTCTGCTGGAAAAAGGCTACGAAGTGCACGGCATCAAACGCCGCGCCAGCTCCTTCAACACCGAGCGCATCGACCACATCTACCAGGACCCGCAAACGGAGAACCAGCAGTTCATTCTCCACTACGGCGACCTCACCGATTCCAGCAACATCACCCGCATCATCCAGCAGGTGCAGCCCGATGAAATCTACAACCTCGCCGCCCAGTCACACGTGGCCGTGAGTTTCGAAGAGCCGGAATACACGGCAGACGTAGATGGTATTGGCACCCTCCGTATCCTTGAGGCAGTGCGCCTGCTGGGCCTGAGCGAGAAGACCCGCATCTATCAGGCCAGCACCTCTGAACTCTACGGCCTGGTGCAGGAAACCCCGCAAACCGAGAAAACCCCGTTCTACCCGCGCAGCCCCTACGGCGTGGCCAAGCTTTACGCCTACTGGATTACGGTGAACTACCGCGAGTCATACGGCATGTATGCCTGCAACGGTGTGCTGTTCAACCACGAGAGCCCGCGCCGCGGCGAAACCTTTGTGAGCCGCAAGATCACCCGTGGCCTGGCAAACATCAGCCAGGGCCTGGAGCAGTGCCTGTACATGGGCAACATCAACGCCCTGCGCGACTGGGGCCACGCCCGCGACTATGTGGAAATGCAGTGGTTGATGCTGCAGCAAGATGCACCACTTGATTTCGTCATCGCCACCGGCAGGCAGATCTCAGTGCGCGAATTCATTCTCAAGGCCGCCGCCGAACTGGGCATCACCCTGCGTTTTGAGGGCGAGGGCACGAATGAGAAAGGGCTAGTAGACGCTATCGACAGCGACAAGGCCGACAAGAATATCGCGGTAAAAGTGGGTGACACGCTCGTGGCGATTGATACCCGCTACTACCGCCCTGCCGAGGTGGAAACCCTGCTCGGCGACCCGGCACTGGCAAAAGAGAAACTGGGCTGGGAACCCCGAACCACGCTGGATGAAATGATCATCGAGATGGTGGAAAACGACCTCAATACCGCACGGAAAAACCGCCTGCTGCTGGATAGTGGCTATGAGGTGAACCAGGCTAGAGAATAACCTTGGAGGACAGTGCAAAGCCCTCCATTATCAATGCCAACATCACGTTTAGCCGCCCAAAGCGCCCTTCAACCGGCTCAACCACCCCCCACGCGGCTGCTCCGGCGGCCACTCGACATCCGGGTCCAGGCCCGGTGGCAGCGGCACATCGTGGGGCGCAACATCACCCACCACCGCTGCAGGCCTATCGCGCACCAGGCGCCAGGCTTCTTCCTCGCCGACAATTTCCGCCGCGGCCTCGCGGGCCTCGCTTAGCACCGGTGTACGGTTTTTCAGGTTATGGCCGTCGGAGGCGATCACATGCACCACGCCGTCGCGTAAAAAGCGCTCGGTGATCCCCTTCACCCGGGGCCCGAAGCGACCCAGCAATGCCCCACCGGTAATCTGAATCCACGCACCTGAACGGGCACAAGCCACAAACTTATCGTAATCATTCTCGATATAAGTGAGGCGTTCCGGGTGAGTAATTAACGGCACATAGCCCGACACCAGCGCCGAGTGCACCAGGTCCGGCATGCGCGGCAGCGCCACATGATGCGGCGGCTCGAACAGGAAATAGCGCGAGCCGTGCAGCGAGGGCAGGCGCCCACTGCCCAGCGATTCAGTCAGATCGGGCACGATCTGGATATCCGCCCCATAACCAATTTCCAACGGTATACCCGCGGTAGCCAGTTCCGCGCGGAAACTTTCCAACCCGGCGCGAATACCGTCATGCGTGTTAGGGAATAATCCCTCATATATGTGCGGCGTACACAGGGTCATCGAAATGCCGTCGTCCACCGCCATCTGCGCCATTTGCAGGGCAATGTCGAGATCCCGGGCACCATCATCTATGGCAGGGAGCATGTGGCAGTGAAGATCAATCATAAATAGCCTCGAGTTGAGACTCTAATTTAGCACGAGAACCACCCTGTCATCCGCAACATCGACTAATTCGCAAATTCAGCATTTTTCGCTGCCACTCAACGCGCCAGATGGTAGGCTATCGAGCACTATAACTAGATCGTCAGGTTGATAATGCACTTCCCAAATACCCGCACGAGGACCAAGGGAATTTCCCTCCTCTTAGCGATCTTTGTCTCGCTGGTCGCGGCCAGCGCTCAAACTCAAGCCCAATCCAGCTTCACACTTTCCTCAGACCCGGACGAGGTCGTGCTGGCATACAGCGAAACCCCCGCTATGCTCGGCAACGCCGACCCAACCCCGAGAATTCGCGTTTACAGCAATGGCCGCGTGCTGGTGCACTTCCCGGTATACATGAAAAAGGCAGGGCAGTACGAACTCTGGCTTTCTGAGGCGGAGCTGGAGCAACTGCTGACTCTCGCCTCAAAGCTGGTGGGAAATGATGGCGCGGTCGCCTCCGCCCGGCTGGATGAGGCCCTGCAAACCGAGGCTGAGGCGACAGGCTTCGCCCAATACCGATCCGACAGCATGATCGAAACGCTGGACCTGAATATTGAGAAGTTCAAAGCTGGCGCGAATGTCGCAGCCACTTCGATGGAAGAAACGATTACCTGGAAGCACAAGGAATTCTCAAGCGCGGCCTACCCGCAAGTACAGGGACTGGCCGACATGGAAGCGTTACGCAACGCCATCAAGGAAATCACAAGTTCTGACGAGCTCGAGGTGGTGCAACCGTGAACCGCAAACTTAGCCTCCTCATTGCCCTGGCCGCCGCAAACACTGCTACCACAGCGCTCGCTGGTGGCTACACCTTTGCCGAGACCTATGGTGTAGATATCGTAACTTACCCTTCAGGTTACCCTGGTGATGTAGACGCCAATGGGGTGCTCACTGTAAAAGTGTGTCAGGACCCGGATAGCGCAGTGGCACCAAACCTGTGGGAAAACTCACTAAAAAACACTATTGCTACGTTCAATCAGCTCAAGTCGACAGTAGGCAACTCGCAACGCCCCGGTCCCAACGTACAGCTGGGCGAGGTTGACTTCGAATCGGTTGCCTTGCACGAACTTGGCCATTGCGTCGGCCTCGCCCACGTGAATGCGGCCTCGGAATCTGGCCTCGCGGGCAACAACCAGAACTACACCAAGGCACAGGTGGGCACAAATACCATACTGGACTATGCCCCTGGCCCCGACGGGGTCATTGGCAGCGCAGATGATGTGCGCGGCGATGACATCAACATGAACTGGTTTCTGACAGGGAGCAATAACCCGTTCATATTGCCGTCAGGCCCCATCGATGCCACTACCTATACCCGCGACGTGGCGAACCTTCCGGCCGGCGACAATTTCGTGGCTAATGCTGACCGAGATGTCGGCTTTCTGTACGACACACCAAACACGGAAACCATCATGCAGCAAGGCACGTTTTCAGGAGAAGCCCAGCGCGCGCTGGCCTCTGATGATGTTGCCACCCTGATGTTTGCGATGACGGGTTACGACCGCACCACTGGCACCGCTGACGACTATTCGCTTCAACTGGAATACTCTACGGCAGCCGACGGCTGCGACATCAACGTTTCGTTCGACAATAGCCAAACAGGCTTCGCGGTCTGTGCTTCCAGCGCGTGGCTAACAAGCTCAACCGCGCGTCTGGCCTCCGCCAACGTCTACTTCAACAGCGGCTTCAACTGGTTCTTCAACGAGTCGTCTCCATGCACTGACTATATCAGCCTTGAGCAAGACGAATGGCAAATGATATCCATGGGCTGCACCACGGGCATCTCCCATGGCCGCACTGTCGCCGATATTATGAGCCCCTACATGACCGGGACTTATGGCACTGACTGGGCTGTATTTACCCGCGACATGGACGAATCCGACCCGAGCAATGACGCCTACCGCCGGATGGAGGAAGATGGCGATATCGGAGATGACGGCACCCTCGACGACGTCCTGGAAAACGGCCGGAGCTACTGGGTCAAAACCGTCAACCCGGGCGAATCCTTCACGGTGGTTGGTGAATATCCCGCTTCCCCCGACATAGACCTGTACGCCGCTCCGGCGGGGCGCTGGAATATGATAGGCCATACTCTGCGCCACAATGTGAGCTGGAGTGATGTTCAGGTTATCGACGGCACCGATGTTAAATACACCGACACCGTCGACCACAGTACGGAGATGGCCCAACAATTCTGGGTCTATGACCCGAGTGAGCCGAGCAATTACGTTACCTATTCCGACGCTATCCCCGGCCTTGAGCCAGACACACCCTCCGACCTCGACCTCAAACCCAACCAGGGCTTCTGGGTGAAGGTATACAAGGCAGGAATGAAACTGCGTATACCAGATATCGTCAGCTCAGCCTCTCCGGAATCAGCACCAGCGGAAGTAATTGCTACAAGAACCTCTGCTGCAAGGGTAGCCAAGAGCAGTTTCGAAGAGGCCCCCGCGGCAGCGATTAACGATGGCCGCCCTACCGTTGATCAGATGGGTGACGACGGGTCCTGGTTCGTACGGATTCGTGCAGAGGCCAATGGCAAAATCACGCGTGGCAGCATCCTCGGGCGCATGGAAGGCAGCCTCAATCGCAAGGACGACCGCGACCTGGAACAACCTGCCCCCTTCTCCGCTTCCAGCTTCGCCGTGATTTTCCCTCACCCCGAGTGGGGAGGCGATGAATGGGGCTTTGTGTCCGACTACCGCCGTTTGAAAGAGAGCCCCAAAGGCAAGTGGAACTTCTCGGTATACACCACGGCGGACATCGGCGAGATGACCCTGCACTTCGAAGGCCCACCTGAAATACTCGACAAGCTTCGCCTGAAGCGACCCGAGCAGAAAGGCTCTGTCGCTAAACGCGGCGCTAACTACACATTTACCCCCGAACCGGGCTTCAATGAATTTGTACTCAAAGTAAGAAAGTAATGAAAAAAGACACCCTTGTAGAAAAAACCAAAGACAACAGCAAGCTCTCTCGGCGCACGTTTCTAGGCGCCGGGAAAAAACTGGCCTACGTAGCCCCCGCACTCACTCTGCTCTCGTTCACGCCTCCGAGCCTCGCCGACATTGGCTCACCGCCACCCACCCCCGGCTAACATGAGCAACCAGCGGCAGAACTTAGTGCGATGTGCTCCACTCATTGCCGCACTCACCCTGGCTGCCGGCATCGCCCACGCCAACACCATGGACCAGGCCTTCGACGCTTTCGAACGCGGCGACACGCTAACCGCCGTGGCTATCTGGAAAACGCTGGCGGCTGACGGAAACGCCACCGCCCAACTCAATCTGGGCCAGGTGTACCGCCAGGGCAAAGGCATCCCCCAGGACGACAGCGAGGCGATCACCTGGTACACCCTGGCTGCGCGCAATGGGTCAGAAACCGCGCGCTACACGCTGGCGCTGATGCACGAGCACGGCCGCGCCACCGAGGCTGACCTGGTCGCGGCGGGTATAAATTCGTCAACGGAAATGGGCCCCACTGAAACGGCCAGCCCGGTCGAAACAAAGGCCCCTCCACCACAACCCATCAACTGGCTGGCAGCGCAGCCGGCCGACACCTGGCTTATCCAGCTTATCGCCGCCTCGGCCGAGAAGAGCGTGCAAGAGTTCGCCACCCGGAACCTTAACCCCGATATCCATCCTTATCGGGTAGTGCAGTCGCCGGCGGATGAGCGCCGCCTCTATCGTCTTGTCATCGGCCCCTACAGCAGCCAGCAGGAAGCGACTGCAGCGGCAAGCACCCTCTCAGCAGAGGCCACTGCTCTGAAGCCCTGGGTACGCA
This sequence comes from Halioglobus maricola, assembly GCF_009388985.1. Lineage (NCBI taxonomy): Bacteria > Pseudomonadati > Pseudomonadota > Gammaproteobacteria > Cellvibrionales > Halieaceae > Halioglobus > Halioglobus maricola. The sequence goes on along the minus strand of NZ_CP036422.1, from coordinate 600,402 downwards.
CCACGAAGTCACTGCAGTAAAGCTCACCATATGAAGACATTTATCCTTGCCGCCGCGTATTGCGCTACTTTACATCCGCGTTTTCTATCAACTAACCTACACAGACGCCGTGGAAGGACGCTGACAGAATTTCACCGGGAGGGACCCCATTGCTAGCGCAGTTTTTCACCATCTTTGCTGCCGCACTGATTATTTCGCGCATCTGCATTAGCTGCGGCTTCCGCCTGGGGTTGGTGGACCGCCCAGATGCACGCAAGCTTCATAACGGTGCGGTGCCCCTCACGGGTGGTATTGCTATTTTCCTGACGATTGCGTTCGGCACCCTGGTACTGGGCACTGCGCCCTATACGCCGGAGATGCTGCTGATCGCCACCGCCGTGTTTCTGGTGGGCGTAATTGATGACTCTCGCCATATCAACGCCACCCTGCGACTGTTGATTCAGTTCGGCTGTGGCGCACTACTGGCCACCTTCGGCGGCATCGCTATTCACAATGTCGGCAACTTACTGGCCATGGGCGACATCGACCTTGCGCTGCTCACGGTGCCACTCACTGCCCTGGCCGTGGCCGGCCTTGCCAATGCGTACAACATGATTGATGGCATCGATGGGTTGGCGGCAAGCATGATTGCCCTGCCGCTGGCTGTGCTCTACCTGCTGGCACTGAACGCCGGCCATCCCCATACAAGTTTCCTGCTGCTGATGCTGGTGCCGATAGCGGTATTCCTGCTATTCAACCTGGGCCCGAATAACCGCGTATTACCTAAGATGTTCCTTGGCGACGGCGGCAGTATCACCCTGGGTTTTCTGGTGACCGCCAGCCTGGTGTTTTTCTCGCAAGGTGGAGATGCAGTGATACTGCCAGTGACGGCATTGTGGCTGGTAACCGTGCCACTGATGGACATGCTCGCCACCATGCTGCGGCGCCTGAAGAACGGGAAAAAACTGATGGAGGCAGACCGCTGGCACCTGCACCACACCCTGCAGGATCTGGGCCTGAGCGCGCGACAGGCACTTCTGGTGATGCTGGTGTACGGTTGCCTCGCCGCAGCGCTGGGGCTGGCACTGGAAGCCATACCCGAATACCTGAGCCTGGCCTGTTACTTCCTGGTGTTCGCGATGCACTGCGCTTTCATCATCAGGTCAGACCGCAAAATCAATCATCCATAAACGGGTTGTGCGCCTGCTCCGATGCCACCGGTTGCAGCAGTTGCCGGCTGCGCTGCACATCTGCTACTGAAGACTCGCGCTTCTTGCGAGGCGCAGCAGCAGGTTCCTCATAGGGGTAGAAGAACACCCCGGCGAGAAATGCGAAGTAAACCAGATTCGCCGGCACAAACAGATTAAAGTCGACCATCTCGTGCATGAGCGTGAGCACCATACCCAGGCCAGCGCCCACCTGTATGTAACGAAACTCACCCCAGGCGCCTTTCTTCCACACCGTCACCCAACGAACGACAAACAGGGCCAACCCGGCCAGTATCAGCAGCGCGCCAAATATGCCCGCATTGAACAACCACTCCAGGTAGCTGTTATGTGCCTGATTCATCGTAACCGAGGACATACTCAAAGCATGAAACGCGGGAAACACCTGCTCGAAGGTACCGCTGCCGGCCCCTAGCGGGAAAAACTGGGCGATACCCTCGCGCACGTGTGCAAAAATCGTCCAGCGGCCTTCTGACATCGGGTCGGTCTGGCTAAAGCGCTCCCACACCGGGCCCAGGCCAATAGCAATACCGCAGGCAACCACAATGGAAGCCACCGTACCGGCAAGGCCGTACACGTTCTCTCCGCCAATGCGCCGGGAAAACACCGTGGCCGCCAGCAGAATACCGACAATAGAAAGGCCAATGCCCGTGCGCGAACGGCTGAAAATCACGCCGAGTAACAGCAACACCGATAGCGCGCCGTACAAAAACGCCTGATGCCCTTGGAGGGTGGACCAGTACACCAGGCGCTGACGCAGTGTCTGCTCGCGATGATCGCGTTTGTGCTGGCCGAGCGTTGCCATAAACAACGCCAGCGAAATCATCAATGCCATATCAAGGAAGTTGGCATAGCTGTTGCGCCCGCGCCAGGTGCCTTTGGACAGGCCACCCGATTCATCCATACCAATCATGAACGGCGAACCCGGCCCTACACCGTACTGCAGCAAACCCAGCAGGGCCTGCGCCGCTGCCATGGCCAGCACCAGGGCAATACCCGTGCGCAGCTGCTTCTGGGTGGCGCTGCGCGCCAGCAGAAACACGGCCACCGGCAGTAACAACACCAACCAACCCAGCCAGGTCTCACGGGGCAAAATCGACAACGTCGTCCAGCTGCTGTCGCCTACCAGTTGCAGGGCGGTGTAGTAATCTGCCTGCCCCGGCAAACTCAAACGGCTAAGGCCGGGGATCGGCACCAGTTGCAACAGAGGCACCAGCAACAGGGCCGCTATCATGGTCCACTCAACACGGCGCAGCTGAACACCACGCGGCCCCTGCCACAGCACCAGTGCCAAACCCAGCAGTGCAAGCAGCTCCAGAGCCATGACCGCCAGGGGCACTTTGCCAGAGCGGAACAGTGGGGCCAGCAGCATCAGCGCCAGCAGGGTATGAAAACAGGCGCGCGATAGCGGGCCCACAGATTGGTTACCAGCGCTCATTTGCTCACCCTGATCTGCATGTCATCGAACCAGACCGTGCCCTTTAGCTCGTGGTCTACATCGCGGTTACCGGCCGAGTAAAGCTTCAGTATTTGGCCACTGCACTCTGGCGGCACTGCGGCGCTAAACTCAAACTCGCGCCAATCGCCAGTGCCCACAATCAGCTCACTCTCGCCCAGCAGGCCACTGCTGCCTGCACTGCAGTACAAACGCCATTGCAGGCCACGGCGCGCCTCAAGCTGATCCGGGCGCACCTGGCCCGACAAGATAAAATCACCCGCGGGGAGAAACACCTGCTGGTACAGGTGCGAGAAACGCACGCGCTTACCGCGAAACGAGACGCGCAGCGCCTGGTCGCCTGAGGCGCCGTAGGTGTCGCCCCGGGTGATCCGAATACCGCTGTTGCGGGGTGGGCGTGCGACCCAGCCAAACCCGGAATCATTGGCAAAGGGCTGTTCGAAACTGCCATCGTAGAGATAGCCCAACGTGCTCAGCTGGGCCTTGCTCAAGCCGTTGACCCAGTGCATATAGGCTTCCGCCACCAGGCCCTCTTTGCGCAAGCGGTTAATATACAGGTTGCGCTCATACTCCTGCAGCGGCAGGGCCACGGATTGTTCACGCAGTTGGACCAACGCACGCAGGGCGTCCAGATCTTCGGCGTTGCCCGCGACATGCGCGAAAAAGGCGTTCCACCAGGGGAACGGCGTGGGATCGCGCGCGATCGCCATCAGTACCTCACGCGCCTGCGGGGCAGCCGCCACGTCCATCAGGAGGGGGAAGAATCGGCTCGCCGATTCAGGTGCACCCACCATCGCCCGCGCCGTGTGCACCACCGCGCCCTGCAGGTCGTCCGCTTCAAACGCAAAACGCGCCAGGTTGCGCTGGTTGCGCGGCTCTACCGGGGCGAGGCTGTCCGCCAACGCTGCCAGCTGTGCTGCCTGGCCAACGCCGCGGTCCTGCTGTGTCAGCGCAAGATGAGACACCGCGCTGCCCCGCGCTGGATCATTGGCGATGGCCACGCGCAACAGAGCGCTTATCTCTTCCAGAGCCGCAGGAGATAGTTCATCCCCTGCATTCCGCTCCACAAACCGCGCTTTCAATTCCGATGCACGGGGCTCACTGGCGTCCCACCACAGCGCGCTATCGGCCGCGGCAGGCTCACCATCTGCCGCCTTGCCGGCGAAGTAATTCGCCATGTGCAGGCTGGTCACCTGCCATGCCAGCAACAAGCCGGCGGCGACCAATGCCGCTCGCCATAATGTAGTTCCATGGTTCCCTGTTACGCTTGTCATCAATACCGCATCCTTGTGATTTGCAATGCGCCTGTGGCGTCGCGAGTGAAATCGAAGCGTATATCCGTTTCAACCACGCTGCGTTCGCCACCGCTTATGGGCTGAGTAGTAATACTCACCGAAGCCCGGCAATCTCGCTCTTCCGCATCGCCACCCTTGCATTTCAGTGTATCTATCCGGAATGCATCCACCGCTGTTTGCGAGAAGAAGCCGGCGTATAGGCTCTCGATGGCAGTGCGGCCATTTGCGTCTGTGGTTCGCGCATCGACAGAGAACAGGCGGGCAAAGCGCGAGGCGTTGCCCTCCTCATAAGCGCTGGTTAACTGCGCCAACAGTGACTCCACATCCGCAGTGGTGATCTGGGTCGGTGCTTCGGGGGCGGGCTCTGGCTCTAGCTCTGGAATGGGTTCAGCTTCAGCTACCGCCTGAAACTCAGGTTCGGGCTCAGGTTCTAGCTCAGGTTCTGGCTTCGGTTCTAGCTTTGGCTCAGGCTTCGGTTCAGGTTCTGCCACCGCCTGAAGCTCAGCTTGGGGCTCAGCTACAGGCTCTGGTTCGGACTGCACCTTCACCTTCGGCCTGGGTCGCCCCAGTACCGCCACGGTGGCCTGATCTACCCGGGCGCGCACCAGCGCTTCAATATCCTGATCACTGGCTGCGGGCCGGCCGCGCAGGGGCTCTGGGGCATCAGCGACTGGCGGTGACTCTTCGGCGATCGCTTTTCCCGAGGCTGCGGACTCGTCTGTGGGAACCTCGGCACTCGCCAAGTTGTCCTCAGTCACCGTCAGCCGGGAAGTTTGATTCGAGCTCAATAGCACACCAAACAGAAGCAGCACCAGCAGCCCTGCCAGCACCGCATACAACCAGGGGCTGCGCAGTACGCCCTGCGCTGCAGTGCGCGTTGCGGCCGCCCCAGTACCTGCAGGCACGGGCTGCACGGGCACCGCCGCGCCCTGGGCCAACTGCCCGGGGTTGAAGCCATCCAGCGGCACCAGGCTCGCGTCATATTTAGCGCGCCGCGCGGGGTTGCGCAGGGTGTTATAGGCCTCATTGATACGCGGAGCGTAGAGGTCATCCCAACCCTCGTTGTGCACATCGCGGTCGGGATGAAACAGCCGCATGAGGTAAAAATAGTGCTGTTTCACCTGCGCCTGCGGCGCATCGCGCTCAACACCCAGCAGGCGGTAGTAGTCACCCGGGGCCTCGAACATCAACTGCTTGATAAAAAACGGGACACAGGCCACACACTCCTGCTCACTCGCATGGAGGGCGACCGCCGTGGCAGCCAAATGTTCAGCAGCCAGGCATTGCGAGGGGGCCGCGAGCAACTCGCCGATGCCGAAGGGCAACGGCGCGCCCAGCTGACGCAAATGCTCAAAACGGCGTGGATCGCGGTAGAAATCGAGCGCCAGGTAGAGCAGCTCGGGGATCACCAGCGGCTCAGGCGCTCTTGCGTTCGTCATCTACACCATAGCTATAGCTGTAGGAATAGCCGTAATCGCCACCGTAGCCGTAGCTGGCCTTATTGAGGTCAAACTTGGTGAGCACCGCACCGACGACATTGGCGCGAGAATGCTGCAATCGCTTCAGCCCCGCCTCTACGCTGCCGGTGCGCGCAGCCCCCGCGGCGGCTACAAACAACGTGGCGTGGGCAACATCGGCCAGCAATAGCGCATCGGCCAGCCCCAGCAACGGCGGCCCGTCTATCACGACATAGTCAAAGCGTTGGTTGCCCAGAGCCACCAGGTCGAGCATGCGCGAACCGTGCAACAACTCTGCAGGGTTGGGCGGCACCGGGCCCGATGTCATCACAAACAAACTATCGATACCGGTGCTCTGGGTGACCCTGCCCGGCTTGGCGTCGCTGGTGAGGTAATTGGTGAGGCCATTGTCATTGGGGCGCGAAAATACCTTGTGCAGCGACGGGTTGCGCATGTCGCCGTCGATCAACAGCACCTGGGAGCCGGTCTGGGCGAGCGTAATGGCGGTATTCACGGCCGTAGTCGTTTTGCCCTCACCAGGCCCGGCACTGGTAAAGTGCAACACCTTGGGTGCACCATCGGCAGTTGAAAACATCAACGCGGTCCGCATGGAGCGGTGTGCCTCTGCAAGGGCAGAGGTGGGCTCCAGGTACCCATGCAGCGCGACCTGCTCGCCTTTGGGTGCATCTTTGCCCGTGAGCCTGGGGATAATGCCCAGAACCGGCTTTTTCACAAGCTTTTCCAGATCGCTGGCGCCCTTCACTGTGTCGTCGAGCATTTCGAACAGGAAGGCCAGCGCTGCGCCCGCAAACGTGCCCAAAACTAGTGCAAGCGCCATATTCAGCAGCGTCTTGGGCTTGTGCTTGCCGCGGGGGATTTCGGCTTTGTCGACCACCGAGATATTGTTGTTGGTGACGCCGGCGGCTACACCCACCTCTTTCATCCGCTGTAGCAGGCCATCGTATAACTCACGATTGGTGTCCACTTCACGCTTGAGGGTCTGGAAGTCGGTGCTGCGCGCATTGAGGTCTAGAATCTCCTCGCGGTAGGCGGCAATGCTCTCGTCCAGCTTGGCTTCTTCGCGCAACTTGGCCTGGTACTTGATTTTAATGCCGTCGCGTATATTGCTGATTTCCATAAGAATTTCAGCATCTATCTGGTCTATCTGGTTTTGCAGCTGCTGCATCTTGGGGTATTCAGGTTTGTAGATTTTCAGCTGCTCCTGGTACTGCGACTGGAGCTGGGTACGGTTTGCCTTCAGACTCTGAATAACCTGGCTGTTCAAGGCCTCAGCGAGGCCATCCGCACTCGCGGTGAGCATCTCCTGGTACTGCGATTCTGCTTCAATACGCTCGGATTCTGCCTCTACCTGGGCTCGGTTCATCTCCTTCAGCTTTTCCATGAGGATGGCCTGCTTATCCTCCTGGTTGATGATGCCACGGGCCTGGGTGTACTCCACCAGGGCGCGTTCCGAGTCTTCGAGGTCAGCACGCACATGCTTGATCCGGTCCTCCAGGAAACTCTTGGCGTAGGTAGAAGCCTCAAAGCGCCGCTCCAGGTTCATATCAACATAAGCCTGGGAGATCGTATTGACGATGAGCGCGGCCTGCTCCCGATTGGGGCTGTCGTAATGCAGGCGCACCAGGCGGCTGTTGCTCACGGGCTGCACCGTGAGGTTTTTCAGGAAACGCCCTTCCAGGTTAGCCGGGAGTGCCTCTTCCAGGGCCGGCTCTCCACTCGCAAAAAGTGATTTCACATCGGAGAGTAGCCCCACAAGGGCACTGGGCTCGGCCGCCTCGGTGGGGGAGTCCTGCATGCCCAACTGGTCAATCACCCTGCGGGCGAGGGTGCGACTTTGCAGCAACTCGTACTGTGTCTGGTAAAAGTCCCTCGAGTACGCCGACTCTTCAGCCGTGACACCCTCAAAATCGAGCACCTTGCCTGAGTCACGTTCGATTTGCACCACGGTGGTGGCCCGGTAGATGGGCGTCATCATCGCGGTCACAATCATGGTGGCCACGAGGATAACGCCTGCAGTGATAATGATGGTCCAGCGCCGGCGCAGCAGCATGTTCCACAACTCGCGCAAGTCGATAAAATCGTCGTCTGCCTCGGGCTGGGCTTCGGATATGGTAGACAGGGCCGCCTCGTAGCGCGCCAGCTGTTTCTGCATATCCGCCAGTGCCAGCTCATGGCCTGGCGCTACGGGTTCTTCACTTGAATCTTGTGCTGCCAATGGCCCGCCCTTAAGGTTGAATTGTTTTCACTCGATCAGCTTGTGCCTAACGTTAGTACTGCCTGTAGCCGCCAAAACCTGGCACGCCCAGTGAGAAGCTCTTCATAAAGGTAGCCGTGCCCGACTCAGGCACAACAATACGGTCATTGGCGAGCACGATGGGGTCTTTCTTTATGCCTGACTTGATTTGTTCAAGTTGCACCAGGTAGCCATAAACCGCCCCGTCCTGGTCCTGGCGGAACAGCACAATCTCCTCCTGGTCAGCAATGCGGGTAACGCCGCCCGCCATTGCCATCACTTGCAGCAAGGTAGTTCGCTTTTTCAAGGGATAGATACCGGGCTGCTTGATGGACCCCAGCACGGTGACCTGCTGACTGGCATACTCGACCACAGTCACGCTCACTTGTGGGTTCTGCAGATAACTATGGCCGTATAGCGTTTCCAACAATACCTCTACTTCAGGGATGGTCTTGCCAGACACCTTTACATTCGCCAGCAGCGGCATACTGATTTCACCGCGAGTATCGACCACATAGATACCCGAAAGCTCTTCCACCAGGAACACTTCAATAGCCACCTCATCGGTGGGCCCCAGCCGATATTCGTTTTCGGGTTGATAACTAACTGCGCCCATAGTATCGGGCGCATCGGGGAGATCCGGCATGGACTCCACGGTGTTGTCTCCCACGACTTTAGCGGGACCATCGACACCGGAGGATTTGACGCCACTAGAGCTGCATGCAGCCAGTGTGCAAAACAGCAAAAAGGCGAGGATAAAACGACTACAACCCATATGACTCACGAAATCCCTGTGAACTGGCGCGCCAGCGCAAAACTATGGGCTAGAGGATACCTAATTCAGATGGATTTGGTAACTCGATGCGACTCACTGACACCATTGCAGAGGCGTAAACCGGGCCTGATAGAGCCCTTTCACGACCCAAAATCGGTAAATTTGATAGTTTTCTACCAAATTGCACATACCAAGGCCCCTGTTTTCTTGAAGAATCCCATAAACGCTACTAATATTATCTGTCGTAACTAGTTGAGCCATTCTGCTCTCTGGCCCTCCGCAGGCCGGTGAACCTCTGACAAGGAAAGTTACCATGAAGACTTTCAATATTGGCCTGCTCGCAGGCGCCTTAGCCATCGCCAGCTCTACCAGCCTCGCCGCTGACACCGGTGTTGTTCTGGCCTCCGTTCAAGCCCCCGTTATGGTCAATCAGGGCGAAGCTTACGTGGACGCACAGGACAGCATGCCTCTCAACACTGGCGATCGCCTGATGGTGATGCGTGGCGGCAACGCCCAGATTCAATTTGCCAATGGCTGCGTGCAAAATATTCGCGCCAACGAAATTGTCACCGTTGGCACCTCAGCCGCTTGTAACACCGCCACAAGTGCCGGAACCTACAATCAGGTAGGTAGCGGTGGCACTTCCACTGGCGGCAGCCCCACTAACGGAAGCCCCACAGGCGTTGAATGGGCAGGCATAGCCGGTATTGCCGGTGTCGGAGGCTACATCGTTTACAAGATATTGGACGATGACGACGACAGTGATCGTAATCCTGCCTCACCCTGAGGTAAGATAACAAGGCTCAACTAGAAGGCCCGGTTAACCCGGGCCTTCTAGTGTCTAGCTCCCTCACATCGATGATCTGAAATATCTGAGCAGCAACCTGCAAACCTTGGCACATGTGGCAGGCCGCAAAACGGCGAACCGATTCCTCGAGAGCAGAACGTGACAATGCAATTAACCTGGTGAACTGGAGTTCGATAAGGGGACTCCCCCCGCCCCAGAAAGCTGATATTTAGCCCATGACCCGAATAAAACCCTTAACCACTGTAGAGGCTTCAATCTTCATCATCCAGCTAGTATTATCAGATCACTGCAGAACGCACTGCAAGTTCCAATGGATTTAACTCAAGGATTACCTTCCATGCAGTCTCCCAAGATCGCCATTATCGGCTTGGGCTATGTTGGTCTACCGCTTGCTGTCGAATTCGGCAAAAAGTACACAACTATAGGTTTCGACATTAATGAAAACCGCATTGCAGATCTGCGCAGGGGGCAAGACAAAACGTTAGAAGTGAATAGTACTGAGCTAAACAGCGCATCCGAGTTGTCTTTTACGAGCAATTCCAATGATCTAGGCGCTGCCAACGTCTTTATCGTCACAGTCCCCACACCGATCGATCGACACAATCGCCCTGATCTCGCTCCTTTGGGTAAAGCTAGCGAAACCGTGGGCAAAGTGCTCAAAAGCGGCGACGTTGTCATCTACGAGTCCACGGTGTACCCGGGCGCGACTGAGGATTATTGTGTCCCAATTCTCGAGCGGGAATCCAACTTTGAATTCAAGCGTGACTTCCACGTCGGCTACAGCCCGGAGCGCATCAACCCCGGCGACAAGGAACACAGACTTTCCTCTATCATTAAGGTCACTTCCGGCTCCAATGAAGAAACTGCCGGCCTCGTAGACCAGCTCTACAACTCCATCATCGAAGCTGGCACACACAAAGCCGAAAGTATCAAAGTGGCCGAGGCCGCCAAAGTGATCGAAAATACCCAGCGCGATGTAAACATTGCCCTGATGAACGAACTTGCCATGATATTCGACCGACTTAATATCGAGACAGATCACGTTCTTAAGGCAGCTGGCTCCAAGTGGAATTTTCTGCCCTTCAAACCAGGATTAGTTGGCGGACATTGCATAGGAGTGGACCCCTACTACCTGACCCACAAAGCCCAAGAAATTGGCTATCACCCGGAAATAATTTCGGCTGGCCGACGCATCAACGACTCTATGGGTGGATACATCGCATCACAGCTCATTAAAGCTATGCTCCAACAAAAAATCCAGGTGAACGGCGCCCGAATTCTCATAATGGGACTGACCTTCAAAGAGAACTGCCCGGATCTTAGGAATACTCGCGTGATAGATGTCATCCAAGAGCTTGGTGACTACAACGTCACGGTGGATGTTTTTGATCCCTGGGTAGATGCGAAAATAGCTGCGGATGAATACCGTATTAATGTGATAGATGAGCCTAGAAACGCAATCTATGACGGTATCATTATTGCTGTAGCGCACCGGCAATTTGCTAAGATGAGTGCAAAACACATTCGCGCGTACGGCAAAGAAAAACACGTGCTCTATGACATAAAGAATATATTACCGAACCAAGCCAGCGATTTAAGGCTATAAAAGAGCAGCAATACAGTCATACAAAAATCACTACCTCTAATAACAGCTGCACTTGCAAAACGGCTAATCACAGGCGCAGCCGGACTAATTGGTTCCAATCTCAATAAAGCCTTACTAATGTTGAATCAGCTTAATATTGGCGTGGTCCATTTTGCAATCGGGTATTAGCCAATGCCAAAACAACACCTGCACTACTTACCCACACTCGATATCGCAAAGGGACTGGAACAGGCGATAAGCTATTATATAGACTGTACAAATCTAAATAGAGACAAAACATGAAACCGATGCCGGTCATCCTAACCATCTTTGGCACACGCCCAGAAGCAATCAAAATGGCACCAGTGGTCAAAGCCATAGAACGAGAATTTTCCATCACTGGCCTTGTCTGTGTCACCGCCCAGCAGCGAGAAATGCTGGACCAAGTACTAAACCTATTTGAGATCACCCCCGATTACGATCTAGACCTGATGACCAACAACCAGAGCCTGGCTGACCTAACCGCACGGGTGGTCACCCACCTGCAGAATGTATTATCTGAGGTAAAACCCGACCTAGTGCTAGTACACGGCGATACCACAACCACTATGGCCGCTAGCCTCGCGGCCTTCTATCAAAAAATTCCCGTGGGCCATGTGGAGTCAGGATTACGCACCCACAATACTTATTCCCCCTGGCCTGAAGAGATCAACCGGCAAATAACCAGCCGCATCGCAGCATTGAACTTCGCACCCACAAGGCTCTCCCGACAGAACCTGCTGGATGAGAACATTCCAGTCGATTCAATCACGGTCACCGGCAACACCGTGATCGACGCCCTACTTTCAGTAGTACACCGGATCCGTGGCAACCCCGAGTTGCAACGGGAGCTGGATAGCAAACTCCCGGTTGTTCCGCAGAGCAAGAAACTCATACTCGTCACTGGTCACCGCCGGGAGAATTTTGGCGAAGGCTTTCTAAACATCTGTTCTGCACTAGCTGAACTGGCAGACAATCCAAACATCCGGGTCATCTACCCCGTGCATTTGAATCCTAACGTCATAGGCCCAGTCTACCAAGCACTGGGTGGCCTCGAAAATATCCAGCTCATTGAACCTCTAGACTACCTGCCATTCGTGCGCCTTATGGATAGAGCCCATATCATCCTGACCGACTCTGGGGGCATTCAGGAAGAAGCCCCAAGCCTAGGCAAACCCGTCTTGGTTATGCGTGATTCCACCGAGCGCCCAGAGGCTGTAGATGAAGGCACGGTGCGGCTAGTAGGCACCGAGAAAGAAAAGATTGTGAGCGAAGTAAATCGTCTTCTGAGTTCCGAAAGAGATTACCAGGCTATGGCCCACGCACACAACCCATACGGCGACGGCAAGTCAGCCGAGCGTATAGTAAACCGTATCAAGGAGAGCATGTTTGACTAGGATAGTCGTAATAGGGCTGGGCTACATCGGACTGCCCACAGCCACCGTATTGGCCCTACGGGGATTCGATGTGCTGGGCGTGGACGTGTCACAGAACGTCGTGAACACTCTGAAGCAGGGCAAAATCCACATTGTCGAACCTAGCCTAGACGTCTCTGTAGCCGCGGCCGTCAAGTCCGGCACATTACAGGTAGACACCAAACTAGGTCCGGCAGATGTATTTATCATCGCGGTACCTACACCATTCAAAAACGACAATACGCCTGACCTGTCCTACGTTGAAACCGCCGCTCGAAACATCGCGATACACCTCTCACCCGGCAATTTAGTAATATTGGAATCTACATCTCCAGTGGGGACAACCCGAAGAGTGTCCGAGTGGATCGCGGAAGAACGCTACGACCTGAAATTACCCCATGAAGATGCAGCGAAGCCGGATATCAACATCGCGCACTGCCCGGAGCGAGTGCTCCCAGGGCGTATTATGACCGAGTTGGTAGAGAACGACCGAATCATCGGCGGCATAACACCTGCTTGCACCGAGAAGACCATCGAACTTTACCAACAGTTCGTGCGCGGAGATTGCCTAGCTACCGACGCTTCAACCGCCGAGATGGCCAAGCTAGCAGAGAACGCCTTTCGCGACGTAAACATAGCCTTCGCCAACGAGCTCTCGATGCTTGCAGAGAAGCAGGGAGTGAACGTGTGGGAGTTAATCCGATTGGCCAATCATCACCCCCGGGTTGACATACTCAAACCAGGACCGGGGGTGGGTGGGCACTGTATCGCTGTAGATCCATGGTTTCTAGTCGACGCCGACCCCTCGCGGGCCAAGTTAATCCGACAAGCGAGAGAAGTGAATGACAGTAAACCTCGGTTTATTATCGAGCGAGTAAAAAATGCAGTGGCTAAAATTGAGAACCCACACATTACGTGTCTGGGATTGACCTTCAAAGCCAACGTAGACGACCTACGCGAGAGCCCGGCCGTGGTTATCTGCCAGGATATAGCAGGCATAGGGGGCTCGACAATTTCAGTCGTAGAGCCGCACATCGCCGAATTGCCAGACAGTTTCAACGACTTCGCGAATGTCCAACTCGCACAACTTGAGACTGCAATCCGCGCCGCCGATATTCTGGTACTGCTGGTTGATCACCAGCAGTTCCGAGCTATCCCGGGGCTGTTTGACTTATCAAGTGTTAAAGTTCTCGACACTCGAGGGCAATGGGATCACTCTCTGTGAGGATATCATTTCAGTAACCACTTAACGGCCAAGCGCATAATTCAATCAGTATTACTGAGAGTCGCAATGTCAAAAAAATATCATTGTTAGTATTTGTTTGGCTATGATAAGGGATGAGCATGTCCCAAATGTACAGCAGGCAAGCAGTTGAAGAATCGAGAATTGCCTCTCATAGAATTGTATGTACATCCTAAGTGAGTAGGAAATTTTCCTCGTGCTTTCGACTCAAATTGCGCCCAACTATTTCGTTCGTAATCGTACAGAGAAAGTATCACTTGAATCATCGCAATCTAATAAAGACTCTGAGCTTCCTTCAAAATTATGCTTAGCAACCTACAGTTCGCTATCTACTGTTGCAAAACTCAGCTTTCGGAAGATGATGTATCAATACTAAAAAACGATATCCAAGAAAGAGATGATGAAAGCATTAGAAAACTTATAAACTTCGTTTTATCTCAACAAGTCTTTCCACAATTTCATCGTTGCATAATTAATCATGCAACTGAACTATTAAGTCAGCCGATAATGGTTGAACTCGAAGAATACAACCTGAGCATCGTAGTAAGTAACATTGGTATAACTGGTGAGTTGATTCAAATCCATAAACTATGCGCTGATCGAAGTATCCGGATTTTGCCCTTCAAAGGTCCCGCTATGGCCATAAAGGCGTACCAAGATGTCGGCAGCAGGCAGTTCTCAGACCTTGACATTCTGATAGAACGTCAGGATTTCAAGTCATTTTCCGACATCCTTTCGAGCAGGGGATACAAGCCTCTTTATCCCATCGACAAGTACAAATCAAAGAACGTTTTGTTTAAGATGAACAATGACTGTCCTTTCTATCATGGTAAGAAAAACTTTGTCGTTGAAGTTCACTGGGACTTTTTCCGTAAGCTTGCCCTCCCTACTCGGGTGTTTGAGCCTTGGAAAAATACAGAGTTAGTAAATATAAAGGGCCATAACGTCTCTATTCTATCTCCAGAAAATCAATTGCTGTATCACTCGCTCCACGGATCAAAACATCTTTGGGAAAAGCTTCTTTGGATCGTCGATTTGGACCGCTATATACGCTCAAATCCTGATATTAACTGGAACGAAATTTTGCGCAAAGCGAGAACGCTAGGCGCACAAAGGTTATTTATTCTCGGCATAGCACTTTCACATGAATACTTCGATACTCCCTTGCCTCAGGAAATTGAAAGGGTCTGCAAAAATCAAAATTTCACTTCGATATCAGTATTAATTGAATCTGTGCTGAACAATGAATGCCCCGGAACTCTAGACAGCATTGCTAAAGTAGGCAAGCTAATCACATTGAGAGACAACCCTTACTTCAAGAGCAAAATGATCCTCGAATACGTCTTCAAACCCGGCATCAATGAAAGAGAAATGATCATCCTACCCAAGCAACTATTCTTTCTGTACTGGTTGCTAAGGCCGCTAAGGTTGGCTAAAGACTATCTATTTTGAATGCTGGCCAAGTGGCTAATGCAGAACTCAATTCCCACTCCACACAAATATTTCTCATGACGGAGTATCAATTATATTGGGAATTCTATAGAGTTTTCACTGAGAAAACTTATTCAGCTTCAAAAGAAGTAAAAACCGCAGCAAATGTATCTGCCGCCTTAGTCTTGAGGGCTCCTTCAGCAATCGGTAAAACCACTCCAGATGATGCTCAACCCACCAGGCCGGAGCACGCTGCACGCTATTTGTATAAACGTCAAAGCTACCACCAAGTCCCTGATAAACCGCTGGATGATGCCGGCTCATTTCTTCCATCAATAGTTCTTGCTTTGGTGACCCCATAGCAACAAACACCACATCCGGCTTTTTGCGTGTAATGTCATCCATAAGAGACTGTTTTTCCTCTTCAGTACCAATATAGCCGTTGCGGTAGTTAAGAATACTGATACCAGGGTACTCTTGCTGAAGCTTGTCTACAGCTTTTTCAATGACGGGTTGCTTACTACCGACCAGATAATAACTACTATCTTGGTAACGGTACTTAATAATATCCAGCCATAATTCGCAGCCTGGAATTTTGATAGCACGCTCACCCTGTTGCTTGAGCCCCATAACAGCACCCAGTCCATCCGGATAGCCAACATTACGATTTATAATATCGCGAGAATTTTCTGTAGCGTGAAGAATTTTTTCGGCGTTAACTGCGACAAGTAGACTCTTATTCTCAAAAGCAAAATCTATTAACTCTTCTCTTGAATGTGGTGCGTAAATCTCTACTCCGTTTATCTTTTTGCGATTCATCGTTGGGTATTCTCTAGCAGATAGTAAGTTAACGCATTAAACATGAATGCGTTACTCCAGCGCATATAGGATATTTTCGAACTTAGCCCCTTTTTCAGTTGATAGTAGAAAAAGCCATCTCTATCTTGCATATTGGCCTTTGTCCAGGAGAAAGTCTTTTCAGACAAACGCTTGTTTTCCTGCCAAACACCAAGCTTACTCAATGTCACCCAAAGCTGCCCAGGGCAATGAATATCTATGGGGTAAGTTTTGTCGTGATAATACTTGGGCGTACCATCATCCTCAAAAAAGTTTTCTAGATAAAAATCCAACCCCTTCTTTAAGTTCCCAGCATATGAATCATCGCCACAGTAATCTGCATATACACTTATAGCATCAAGGTTATAGCCCGTATGAAAACTGTCAATCCAGCTTTGCACCGGCAGTAAGCCGTATACCCAAGAACCATCTTTCGCTTGACCTTTGCATGCCGCATTAACGGCTTTCTTTGCGAAGACCCTAAACTCTTCGTCACCTGAATAGTGGTAGCAGTAACTCAGCAATTTAGCTCCGAGTAAAGATGCGTTGTAAACCGTATCATTACCTTCTAGAGGGCTATAGGCAAAAATAAGGCCGCCCTCACACTCACTACGGCCTAAATCGTTAAGAATAAAACTACCTGAAGTTAGCGCCTCTTCAAGGTAGCGCTGATTCCCGGTGACGTCATAGGCTTCAAACAACGCGGTCGCGCAAAAACATGTAGCAACTACAGTTGGCGTATACGCTGGGAACAGGAACAAGCGCCTGGCTTGCCAATCAAAATTGTAACCCCAGCAATTACCAGAATATCCCTGAGTTCTCAACGACAGCAACAACTGCGCCAACTCATCAATCTTCAACAGAATCTCTTCCGTTGTGCCGAATCTTTCGTCTCCTTTCTCTGCTAATCGGTATAAATTGCAGTAACCATTTAGAAACAGTCCAATTCCTTTAGCGTTGTATTCCTTCGGGACAAGAAAAATAGTGCGAAAGTTGATAGGGCTCCGCTTGAAAGCCTGAATTAGAATCAAGCGTGCAACATCCCAGTGTTTTAAGGGCGTAGCTTGAAAAATTTTTGAATTGAGTCCGTCATACGGGTCCCACCCTCTATAGGCCTCGGATTCGCAATATAGCTTCAATGAGGAAAAAGATTTATAAAGCGAGGACGTCATAAGGGATACTTCCATTCTGTAACGACCTAAGCGACATGAAGGAAGCCTTGGTAGCAGCATATATGTCTTGATAAGAAATTGGACATTCACTACTACTGAGTAACGAACTAACAAAGGCCCCAACCATTTCTGACTGGCCTTTATTCTGGCTCACCAACTTATTCTTGTATGGTTTTCCATTCCCATAAACCTTTAGCTCTTTGAAGTCCTGAATAATCGCTGTAACACCTCCAGAATATACTTCAATGTACTCCTTGGTTAAGTCTCTAGAACCATTGGAAAAATAGGCGATCACGCCCGTTGAGCCGTTCTTAAACTGAATCGAGAGTGTGACAGTGTCGTTCAGTCCATGAGCATCCGGCACAGCTATAGCTGAAATCGTCGAGGGCAAACTCCCACAAATAAATGTTAGCAGATCGATAAAATGGCAAGCTTCACCAATGATACGCCCTCCGCCCAATTCCACATCCTGAATCCAAGTATCTTTGGGAACACTCCCGGCATTTACCCGGTAAATCATAGCCATCGGGGCGCTTCCCACTTTCTCTTTCAGATCGCTGGTGAGCGGCGAAAAACGCCGATTAAAGCCGACCATAAGCGATCTGCCGCCAGCTAGATATAGTGTAGTAATCTGTTCAAGCTCTTCTTCGGTTAGGCAGAGCGGCTTTTCTACAAAAATGTGTTTGTCGGCTTTGAGCCCCTTAATAACGAACTCAGCATGAGAGTCGTGTCTAGTGGCGATAAACAATGTATTGGTTCTTTCAGAGAGAAGATCTGCCTCGCTATCGGAACAAAAAGAGAACTTGAAGCGCTCCGCTACTCGTTTAGATGTTGCGCCAGTATTCGCCAATACACCGATTCGAGCGACATCTGGGCTCGCTGGAATATTAGGTAGCAGGTTACTCTGGGCATAACTACCGACTCCGATGAAGGATATTGACACTTTACCTAGCGTTGGCCCCTCATTAACCACGACGGGTTCTCGGCTAATGACTTTATGAACATCATACTTTAGTGCGATACCAACAAAATGCTCTGATTTACTAGCGACCAAATCAAATGCCTGTGGCGCGTCATCAAAGTCGAATTCATGGGTTGTAAGGTATTCAAGATCAACAAGGCCTTTCTCGATCAAACGTTGAAAGGCTTCCATATTACGTTTTTCGGTCCACCGAACATAAGCCACAGGGTAGTCAACACCCTTTTCCTCATATTCAAAATCGTAACGACCCGGACCATAAGAGCACGCCATTTTAAGCTCAAGTTCTTTTCTATACCAATAGGGGTCTCGTTCAAAGCCAGTTGGTACTGCACCCAGAACTACCACAGTTCCCTTCTTCCGAGCAACGGCACCGGCGACATTGATTGGATCTAGGCTATCTGTGGCGGCGGCAATAATGACTGCATCGGCGCCAATTCCAGAGGTTGCCTGCTGTATTTTCGTTTCAATGCAGGGAGTATCTCTAACGTACGCTTCATCAACAATTTTATGCTGAAGCGCCAATTCGACAGAACCTAACGCAATATCAATTCCAATCACATTGACACCCGAAGCTTTTAGCAACAAAGAAGAGATGTAGCCAAGTAGGCCAAGACCTATAACCACACAAGTCTCTCCAACACGCAAATCGGCCTGGCGCACACCCTGCATTGCGATAGAGCCCAAGGTGTTATATGCCGCATGCTTTAAGTCTGCCGATTCAGATAGCTTCACGCACAGGTTTACCGGCACAGACACAACTTCAGCATGGTTAGCATATCCGGCACCGGCACAGGCAACCTTGTCGCCTATTTTAAACTCTGTAACGCCCTCACCTATTGCGATGACTTTACCTGCCGAGCTATAACCCAAAGAGGAATAGGCATCGAGCTTTTTCACTACAGCCCGATAGGTTTGTACCGGCCCCTGAGCCCTTAAAGTATCGAAAACCTGCTTAACCTGTTGCGGGCGCTCTTTGGCTTTTCCGATTAAGCTTTTTCGCGCAGCTGAAACTGTCGAGCCTTCGGTGCCACCACTAATAATTGAATAATGGTTGCGTACCAAGACCTGCCCTTTCCCCACCTGTGGAAAGGGCAACTCCTGAATAGCCATTTCGCCAGAACCAAGCTTCTGAGTGAGTTGCTGCATGAGTCAATCCATAATCGCTGGAATTTGTATCCGTCTAATAGTACCCGGTATGACACTCAAAAAAAATTCAATGATTCAACGCTTTATTAGTTTATTCTTCCAAGTTTCCGATCTCTATAGAACCAGACAACCCGCCCGCCTAAAGGTAGTCAACCAACGAGATTTAGCGTGAAACACCTTCAGTCCAAGGAGATGCACGGCAATAAGGGTCCAACAACGAGCGTACCTGCTAAATAAGCATTAGGAAGGCGGACACCATGTGCAACTTGGCACAGCGCGCTGCCATCGAAAAATTTCTCCAAATGGTCAAGTACAGTGATCAAAACACGACGTCAGCGGACACCTTTTTTGGGTCTCCTGATAAGATGCTGCCGACGCAAGTCCTGCACGAGGCGGCATTTCAAAACGCCTAAGCAAACTGAGATGTTCTTTCCGAGGCACGTCTGGGGCATATTGCCCTAAAACATATAGCAAGTAGTAGCTCACCAAATTGAAATAGAATACGTCTCGGTTCCCAGGTGACGAATGCTTAACGCTTGCTAACGCCGGCAACTCTAGAAGGTTGCTCGACTGAATTGCCGCCAGGGCTAATATTCAGCGAATGAAGGATAAACAGCATATGTAGACCTGAATACGTCTGCCGACCCTTCTTCGCATGGATCACCACATCAGAATAAGTCTTTGAAGAATACTACAACTTCTCGTGCTAACCATAGTTTCACCGTCTGTGAGCATTGCTGCGAAGCCATGATATATCGATCTCAACTTTCGCCCTCTATCTTTGAAATAGTGAGCAACTTGGCTTCTAGCAGCAATAGGCCCCGGTCACTATGAGATCAATAAATTGGAGAAAAGCACAAATGAGTATAATTAAAACTTCCGGACCTAGTTTCTCAACCAAACTTATCAAACATAAACGTCAAATTCTGAAACTGAAGGCCCATGAAAATGCACTGCAATATCTTTTTGGCTGGCATAATCAATATCTTTTCGTCGAAGTACCATAAGGTGTTTGAAACATACTACGACTAAAAGCAGAGTCATTGCGGTACATTAGGCCAACAAATCCCCAAGTTAAGATATTGTAAAAATAGTATTCTCCTGGTGTTAGACCAATAGCATCGACAAGATACATCGCGAGCAACATCAATACATAGGGCTTGAAATTCTTGTTTGAAGAAAGCACTACAGACACTACTCTAAATAGAAAAACAACATACAAACATAAACCGAACACTCCACTCAGCAGCAAGATACGAAAGTATTCGTTATGCGCTGGGCGAGAAATGCCATCACCAAAGATTTGGAAAAACGCGTGCTGATCATGAAGCCAGAAATCCCAATAGGCCTCCCATATAGTTCCTCTGCCCGCTAGAGCATATCTCGAGTCAAGAACACCTTCCCTAACCTGAATTTCTCTGCTGAATAGCTGAAGTATGTTTTGTTCTATACTATCGCCCAACAAAAAGGGTGCTATTACGGCAAAAGACAACAATAAGAGGGAAAATCTAATTCTATTTTTCGAGAATATGATTAGAATCATTGACCATGACACTAGAATAGCCACGGCTGCTTTACTGAAAATGTGATAGATTGAAAATATAGCGCCTAGCATCAAAATATAAATAAGCCACTTCTGATAGATGCGTCTTACTGCAAAAAATCGCAGGTACATTAAGCCTGCAAGCAACGTAAATTCGCCATAGAAGCGAACCGGGAATGCATCATGATAAACACCTACCATTCTAGCCAGCCCCGCCGTCGATCGCTCAGACCAAGAAAACCCTGTATATTTTTGATAGATACTAACTGCGATCGGGAAGATTCCCGCAACTAGAATAGCAATCAGGAATTTCCTGAACTTTTCTCTTGAATTGACAAGCATTGGAACCAGAAAGAAGCCTAATAAAATATTTAGGTTGAGCACAAGACTTTCCAAAACTGACATTGGCTCTGTAAAAAAGCTGAAAACAAGGGAAAAGGAGAGCAAAAAGAACAACAAAAAGCCCAATTTCCTCCACTCTTTGCTAACAGCATTAGTCCTATATGCGGAGACATACAGAATGACAAGAATTATTCCTTCAACACTTGTTAAAGAGAACGGCCCCACTCTAGTCTGCCATGTTGCGTCAACAATGGATTTTGTAGCAACAATCAACAAAAACGCATAGAAAGGACTAGAGTATCTGACAGCAAAGATAAGTAATAAGCAGAAAACACTAACTACAAAAAGAATCATAATAGTTAGTGCTTTTTGGGCAAAATACTATAAGGCTTAGGAAGCTCGCTTAGGATTCTTATTGGGTTGCCCGCTGCCACCACACCAGGTGGTATATCTCTATTGACAACAGACCCCGCACCAATAACAGCATGATCACCTATCGTTACATTTCGCATTACAACAGAGTTCACA
This sequence comes from Halioglobus maricola, assembly GCF_009388985.1. Lineage (NCBI taxonomy): Bacteria > Pseudomonadati > Pseudomonadota > Gammaproteobacteria > Cellvibrionales > Halieaceae > Halioglobus > Halioglobus maricola. The sequence continues at coordinate 578,889 of NZ_CP036422.1, read as the reverse complement.
CCAATAAATACATTGCTGCCTACTTTCACATAACCAGTACCGTCATCAGCTTCATCAAGAACATGCGCCGCCCCGTCGTGAGACAGAACGTAACAACCGTGGGTAATTAGGCAATTATCGCCTATAGAGATGGCCCCCCGACGCAGATCAATTTTGGCGCCCAAACTAATCATAGTATTTTTTCCGATCTCAACGCCTGAGGCTCTCAAGAACTTCAACCGAATGCATCTCAAAAAGTTTCCGATATGGTGAATGCTCTGCCTTACAATGCTTCTCATTATCTCACGCTCGTTTCATTGGTAGTCTCAGTTAATCTTTTTCTATACTAAGCCAAAACTTGATCTCTAGAACCGAGTACTTCACTAGGACTTCGACCAATCCCCGCTTCAAAAGCAACTAAGTTTGACATCCGCAAATCTCGGAAGCTCATTCGCTCCACCTTCTTCCATTATGCTTGAATGACGCTTACGAAGGAAAAACGTTAACATTAGAGCCAGTTCTCTTCGCGCCTCTTATCCCACGGCACACTCCCAAACCTCACACCTACTGATGCCACCAGTATTCTTTCCCCTCGGGCCACATAGTATTTACCCCAAGAGTTTCAAGCAATTAGTCTGCTTTCCGCCAGTTGAACAGATGCATAATAATGTGTTTTTCGCCTCGATATATAGCGCCAGGGTTCTTTTTTATCTCTATCATGGTTACTTTTCTGAATGACAAGTTCGAGAGAATTGTCGCGCCAATCCAGAAAAACCCACTGATATCTGATTGTTAGCCTTCAGAACAGAAACTCGATCATATCTATAGGCTGATCAGTATAAGCCGTAGTGGCGCAGGAGAAATTGAAAATCAATTTCCTGACTTGGAGGCATTTTCTGGTGGTATACACATAATCAGTTCACCGCTATGAACTCTGACGCTAACTAGGAAAATCTCTACGGAGCAAAATAATCGCTAGCAAGCAGAAACCGCACCGCTTAATGCTATAAAAATTGGGTATTAAGCCTATCCTCGCTCTTAGCTTCTCTATGTAGAACTTTTTTTAGCATCCGCTGCTCAACCAAAGGTCCGGCGTAAGAAATTCGGTAGAAACCCATGATGACTCGACTACGTCACAAAAGGCCTGTGACTGGGGATTTGTGAAAGCAGACTTCACACGATCTTTTTGTGATGTAAACCCTTCAAAAGCATTTCCGTTGCAGCTACGGTTACTTTACTTGTACGCACCAAGTCATCCAACTTATAGTTAAAAATTTCGCTCTTTATGTTTTTGTTAAATTCTTCATACATAATCGAGTGCCCCTTGTTTCTGAATTGCATGCGCCGATTGAAATTTCTTCCATCAGTCTTTATATGCCTATATCCCAAATTGTCATCTACTAGAATCGTTTGACTATCAAACCTGATTTCAGCTAGTTCTTGCACGCCCCGTAAAGAATTGCCTTTGTCAGAGCAGGTAATATTCACAAGTGAGCCATCATCATAAGAAACAGATAAGGTGAAATCATCAAGACTAGTATTTGAGAAATTCATGACCAAGTCGATGGGCTCGGCGTCAATCCAATAATTAGCAAGATCGATCCAGTGAACCAAGTTTCCGGTCAATCTAGTACCTTGATTTGGCCAGTTGTACCAATGATTCTGCTTTATAAGCACCTCCTTAATCGAAAAAGTAATGAACAACTTTTTCCCGCTTACCACTTTCTTAATTTTTCTGTATATCGGAGCGTATCTTCTATTAAAGCCTACTTCTATCTTTGCACCAGCCCTATATATATATTCGAGCATTTCGAGGTCATCTAGGGTTACACACGGAGGTTTTTCAATGAAGATAATTGCGTTCGAGTTTTTCTCAAATACCCATTTTGCAAGACGAGCATGATCTGAGTGATAAGTCGCGATCACTACTACTGGGGATCTAGTCTGCCGCAGTAAATTTTCGGTCTCATCGGGAGTCTGAAAAAAGTACTTAAAGCCATGATTCTCCTTAAACTCTCTTGCTCGCATATACTTGTAGTCTACGCATGCCAACCTTTTTAAATCCTGAAGGCCCGGCAGTACATGAGTGAAAGCATAACCACCAAGACCATAGATTATAAGCCCAGAGTCCTGTTCTTCAAACTCAACAAATGACGTGTGTAAATCCAAATTAGACACAGAAACGGAATCTTCCTCTGCGGCGCTCGGAGTAAACTGATTGAATTTTTCCAAAATCTCTCTATCTGCATTCAGCTCGGCTAAGTTCGTAGAAAGATTAAAACACTCGTTCTCTGGGAAGAAAGTATTGCTGATCAAGAAGTGCTGGAGATTTGAATCAGACTGAATGGACAGATTGTAGTACAAGTCAAGACCCTTCCTCACCACTATAAGAGTCAAGTATTTTTCCAAATGCCTATTATACCATTTTAGAGACCGATACTTTTTTAGAGTTTCTACGGCACCTTCGCGAAGAAAAAAAAATATCATTTTTCGGATTTTGTTCGAAAACTCTGGAAGTATGGTGCTTTCGATTTCTAATTGTTTAACGGAAACAACCTCGTCGAAAGATCTCTCTATAGATCTGAATGAGACAAGACTATTCATGATCTAGAACTTTCTCGAAAATGGCCTTATACTCTATAGCTACTTTATCCATAGAATAGAATTTCTTAACACTTTCCATATTTCTTTCGCCGATTTCTTCTCGCAACTCTCGATCAGAAAGCAAACGTATAAGAGATCTCGTCAGCTGCTCTATATTCCCTGGGGAAACAAGAAGTCCACTATCCTCGTTAGTGATAATGTCTTGTAGAGCGCCTACAGGCGTTGTCACTATCGGCAGCCCAACCGCCATAGCTTCCAATACAGACATAGAAAAGCCTTCTGAGTAGGATGGCAACACAAATATACTACTACTTAAAAGTTGTTGAATTTTCTTTCTTTCATCAACAACTCCTAGATAGCAATAGTTATTCGGGTGTGATCGCACTATTTCACTTTCAATTTCCCTGGTATTTTCAAATAGGATAGGGGCTCCATTAACATAATTATTGAAAACATTTCTTTCTTTTTCGAGCTTAGTACCCGCAAATACAAATTTCACTTTTGGGAACTTCTCTATGACGGAAGGCATTGCCTTCAGGATATCTGTGTATCCCTTTGCCTGCGTAAGATGTCCCATAAAAAATACCACTTGGTTAGTGGATAGAGGTTCCGTTCGAGAATATTTTCTACAATCAATCATATTATGAACGTGACTGACCTTATGTGACGGAAGTAGGTGCTTGAACTGAGGCTCAAGCGATATTGATTGCGCCAAACCCAAATCACAAATCCTAGCAAACCTAGCAATAACAAATCTTTCGAGAAAATTCGCTCTTTCAAAGTTTGAGTTGAAATGACCTGCTCTCATATGCAGCACAACCTTTTTGCCGAAAAGCTTTGAAATCGCGATCAACCAGATGTCCTTAAAGAGCCAGCCTAATGATGTAGCGGTAACATAATGGTATACAATTTTCGGATTGTTCTGGATGAGCCTCAAAATTAATCCGAGAGTAAACTTGAAAAATATGAATACAGCACCTAAGTTGGCCTTACCTTTTTCTGTGTTAGATTTTCTAAAGTTAGTATTGAAAAAAACTATATCAAAGTAGTTCGTGATATCTGACTCAAGAAACATCTTAGCTGATGATTCTGGACCAGAATACGGAGGGGGATATGGAGCAACAAAAAGAATAGTTGGTCGAGCTGTCACTGAAAACATCTCTTAATCTGTTTTACCCAAGCGTCTACAGACAAAGTCTCACTCTTTTTAAACGCGTTCATGGAGAACGACCTAATTTTCTCTCGATCAGAAAGAAAATCTTTCAATACTCCAATATTGCTTTCGAAATCTCCTGCTAGTTGATAGCCCTCCACTCCGTTCTCTAAATACCCTATTTCTGGAGCATGCTTCACAACGTTCAAGGTGAAGTATGCTCGGCCATATGCAAAAGCATGATTGACAGAAAGACCAGATAACCCTGGAACAAAGACCATTGTTGCATTGGACATAAGTGGAGCTATTCTTTTTTCGTCTATAATAGAGCCATGTAATCTAATTTTGTCGCACTTCCTCGCAGCCTTTTCTAGAATATGGGACTCAGGTCCATCGCCAATAACATCCAATGTGAGCTCTGGAAAAGACTTTCTAAGTTCGTGATAGTAGATCAAGAGCAAATCTATTCGTTTTGAGGGAATAATTCGGCCTATAAAGACAATACCTCGCCTATTCTCCGGGGGGAAATGAAAAGAATAGCTCTGCGCCACTTCATTCGTGTCGATTGTATTGTTTGCCCAATAAGCTTTCACTCTCGAGATTTTTTTGTTGTTAACTGCCCATTCACAACTGTCTTGAGTATAAAAGACTGTGCGATCCAATAGTTTGAAATAGGTATTTGTTACAAGATTATCCAAAAAGGTAACACGTCCATTTCTAGAAATAGTCGTCGGATGGCAATACGAAAACAGTTTGGTTTTTGGGTGAAAAACCCTCAGAAAAACTGCATAAAAAAGTAAAGCAGTGTTTTTTTTCTCGGCAGGAATTAGTACCCAATCAAACTTCTTAAACATTGACCTTAATTTGCTTCGGACTACTGCACTATTGCCAAAATTACTCTTTGTAACATCAATCTTTTGGTAATCGTAGGCCCAATCCCTATCTAACTCGAGGTCCCCCATACCCTCTCTGCCTGCTCCTGATAGAACAGTGAGGCAGATCTCTTTCTCCCTAGCTAACTGATCTAGAAATCTTGACTTGTAGTGGTTAAAGCTAGGGGATAGCCATAGTATTTTCTTTCCTTTTCCACTCTCTGTATCGCATTTGTGGACAGCTTTCATTGCTTAGTGAAACCCATTTTTGAATAGAAAATTTGATTTCGAGAAAAAATTCACCGAATACAAAGAATTGAATCGAATAGTTTGCCAAGTATCCGAATCCAATAACTTCAGGGAAAACATGCTTCTAGTGGCATTTCGCACTCACTTTCTCATCTGAAAAGGGACCTAAACAGCCGAACAAAAATCCGATAGACAACCGGCGATAAGCTGAACAACCAGCCAAGCTTCATGCTCTTCATGTCACTTCTCTCAAGTTCTATTATAAGCTGAGGACTACAGTCCTCCTGAACAGCCGCGTCATCAAAGTATTCTCCCAGGTTCTTAGCATTCTCGGCCCAGTTCAAATATATCTCTGAGTGCTCTCTTACATCACGAGAAAAACTCTCCAATTTGTCCTTATTCGAAATATAGAACTCAATTTGCTTAATAAGAGAACCACCTTTCACTTCACAAATAGGCCAATAATAGTCGTCTTCTCGATAAAAGAATCGCTCGACATCTACTGTTCGACAACTCCCAGTCGAGACAAACTCATTCATAGGCGCATTTTCAGGAACAATAACAGGAAGTCCGCAAGCCATCGCTTCAGCAATCGACAAGCCTATACCCTCCAAACGAGTGGGATAAACATAAACATCACCTAGGTGGTACAAACCAGGCCCACCTACTGTTTTACTAATGATTTCTAGGCGTCCCAGATTTTTCATCTTTTGAATCTTTGATGACTTTTCCCGCAACTCTTTTTCCAGATCGCATTGCGCATGAATGATCAACTTGTACTCTGAATCTATTTCGTAGAAAGCATCTAGAAGCAGATCCGTCCCCTTTCTATATGGCGACCACCCTGCAGAATGGAAAAAGACGACTTGATCCTTCGCCTCACGCTCACATTCTGGAGGCTGGAACAGATCCACATTAGTTCCCCACGGAACATAGACAGCGCTGCTCAAATGCTCAAAGACACTGAAGTGCCTCTTGGTATTGCAGAATATCAAGTCATAAACGTCGAATAGTCCTATCGAATTTTTAGTGTAATAATCGATATAAGCTGCGCAAACAACCCCCATGCTTTTACTTAGCAGAATAGGTTTCCACCAGAATTGCTCATTGAATAGCACATGCGTGATACGGTTTTTTTCCAACCATATTTTGTATTGCTTTATGTTCAGGGCCGAACGGACAATAAGACTAGAATCCTCATCAACTTCCACACTAAATTCAGGATGAAACGACGAATCGTATCCTCCCCGAGCATAGATTAGAACCTCATGCCCCTCTTCGAAAAGTTGCTGCGCATACTGGAGGGAGACATAAGAGGCCCCCCTTTCATACCATGTTGTTACTATACCTATTTTCATGCGATTAAACTGATAGAAGAAGTGGACCTTCTACCTTCTGCGTTCCGGTAAAAAACGATCTATTTTTTCCATGGTCAACGAAACCTCTCAAAAACCAGAAGATAGCATGGAGCATCCATTGCTCGAATGTGCAAGAGAAAGCAGTCAATTGACTTGCCTAATCAGACCATGTGCCATTGAGTGAATCCAAAAACGCATTATTCGCCCCAGAATAATCCATGATGCATTATCTTTCTCCAATCTTCGTTGCAGGAATACCCGCATAGATACCTCCCTCATCCATCTGAACATTCTTAGTAATGACTGAGTTTGATGCAACAACGCATCCACTAGAAACGCGACTTCCCTTAAGCACCCTCACGCCAGCTCCAATCCAAACATCATTGCCGATAGATACCGCCTGGCCGCTCAATGGTTGTCGTACTATCTCTTCATTTGCAGAAAACTGATGATCACCATCACGAATACTTACATGCTCAGCCACGAGTGCCTTATCTCCAATATCCACTCTTTCAATCGCACTGATAATGATGTCTTGCGTCAAATTGACGTTATCATGCAAGATCAGCTCTCCACTGCTTGCAACGTCAAATGTTATCCGATAGCCAATATTGACATTGTCACCAATGTAGAAATTACTTCTAGGGAAGGTGCGGAATATAGGAAAGCCCTTGCATTTCAATCCTCGACCGACTTTACAGCCTAGCATTATGAATACTGCTTTTAGGATCATACCCTTTAGTCTGAATACTCGGTTTCTAAATATTGTAAATAGGGTGCTAATCACCACGGCTCTCCTTCTTTTTTCTTATCCAGGAGCTCATAAAGACTATTTGAGGAGATCTAATTAGAAGGTGCATAGTGAAATATAAAGCCATGTAAAGACAGGTAGTGATGAGTATATGGCCTACGTCTGAGTCCGCAATGTTCTTCACTGGAATTGTAATTACTAAGAGAAGACACAGTAAGTTTGTTAGATACCCAGTTCCAACAGCGCCGACTGCATCACTCAAACCTAACCCAATTTTTCTCTTGCAAATACTGCAGAGAATTAGGAAAACAATCATATTTTCAGGAATTAGTAGAGATACTAGATAGACGGGTGGCACCCCAGCGGCAAGCACGGCCACACCCAAAAGAAACGCTATTCTTAGAATGTATACAACAGTCGAAATACTCGGCTTGCCCAATACATTCAAAACATTAATCAATGCATTATTAACAGGGACTAGAATTCCAGCAACCGACAAGATCACCAAGTATTCCTTTGCTCCAATCCATTTCTCTGTCAACAGGATACGTATAATTTGCTCGGAATTGATCGCCACAAGCAGCAAGGTTGGTGTAACAATAAATACTAGCCATGAGAGAATGCTACCCGTGCTTTTCCTTAACTCGTCTGGCTTATCTTTACTCCTTGTTAAAACAGGGAAAAGGACTTTAACAATTACAGAATTGGCAGTGTTTTCTGGAAGCTGCTCAAATTGTTTAGCTCTTGAATAAAGGCCTAGAACTGCCGGCGAATGCATTTTCCCAAGAAAGAATACGTACAAATTGTCGTAAATCACAAACAATACATTATTCATAAAAAAGAAGAAGGTTGTGCCGAATGTACTCTTTATGAATCCTACTGAGTATATCAACGATGGTGACCATCTATTGTAGTACCAAAATAGTAGAGTTTGGATTACCTGAATTACAATACTCTGTACAACTAGCGACCAAACTCCAAATCCTTCAATTGCTAAGGCTATTCCTAGCCCGCCGCCTATTAAAGTCGATATCAAGATTATTTTCGCTTGGCCTCTGAAATCCAGCCTATTTGTAAGCTGTATTTTGTGCACTGCACTCAAAGAACTAATCACAAGAATTAGAGCCATACACTGGAGAACTCGTTCAAGGGCTGGGACTTCATAAAAGCTCGATATCCCAGAAGCAAGGTTATATACAACAATGTACAGGAAACAAGATGCGACAACTTTTGACCAGAACACAGTGGAATATTCCGCCTGCGAATTATTTTGCCTCTGAATCAAAGTCATCATCATGCCGCCATCAATAAGTATCTCCGATAACACGAGGACTACAGCAGCTAACGCGAGCACTCCATAATCTTCTGGCATCAACAACCTGGCTAGGACAACGCCCAGAAAAAAACGAATTAGTTGATTTCCAATCCGCTCCGTGAGATTCCATAGAACACCATGGAAAAACTCTCTCTTTGGGCTCTCATTCATAAGTACGGATATGATCCCCTGATATGCAACACGATCTAGCGTTTGTTTCGACCTTATTCTTGGCCACCATATACTTCTTTGGACACACGATTCCAGAGGAACCATGACATCCATTTTTGTATGCCATTTTGATCCAGCAGCTATACAGATATTGCATCTAGACCAACGCTGTGCTGACTAAGAAATTCAGCATTCTCTATCGAAAAGCACAGTTGAATTATTCCACATATAAGTTCTGCTTCTTTATGTATGACTTGTAATGGACCATCTGGAAACAGTCCTCCCCTGCCCTTCTAGTCGGCGCAATCGAGGCTAGTTCATGGCGAGTGTCGCAGCGCTGCTGTTGGGGGCAACCTGGCTGGAGTTCTATACGCTCATCCTCTCGATTCGTTCGTGATGCCAGCAATCCAAGATCAATCGTGATTGCCAGCACACGCAATTTCCGAAATCAAGCGCGCTATCGACGATACCCGATGGCCAGGACTCAGTGTATCGCCAGAAGGGTCGACTTACCGGCAGTGGTTCCCTGTTTAGAGCACAGACAAAGACTCTGAATTTCTTTGGTGTACTCAACTATTGTTGCTCAGCACATTCATCTAAAGCTCGCGGCAGGAGTGATCAAAGCGATTTTTGGATCCCAAATGTGACCGTCGCATCGAAATTTCCTGCATGCCTTGGACAACCCTTGTAGAGGGGGGTTCAAACAATAGGACTGATCAACTCAGTTAAGGGAATGTAACCTACGTAACAATAGCATTAGGGGCATTTCTGCGATCTACTTTTCTGCAAAAGGTCAGGAATATAGCACTCAGGAGCAGGATATATTGCTCATATTAGGCTACACGCACATGTTAGCTCCTAGCTGAAGAGCTTGAAAGATTCATTGTACAAAGGCGCCGCTTCCTATGTTTCATCAATTCACTTTTTTAGAACATACATTACCGCAGTTGGCGTGAACCTTTCAGTAAAGGATTTAGGATGATATCTATTGTTCCATAGAAAAAGATCACTAAGAATCCTATCGACCTCTACCCCAAAGTTAGACGTATATGGATGTCCCAGACCTAAGATTTGCCATAGTTTAACGACAGGCCTAAATACAATCACTTGCTCATTAACTGTGGTGAGATTCAACTTCAAAATAATATCTCGGAATATATTCAGTGGAATCCCGCGCTCATTTAGCGTGAGAGCTTTCCTGGGTTTTCTCCAATCGCCTTGACTACATATTGGCTCCCTTATCACCAAATGCCCTCCTGTTTTCAGACAGCGTGACATTTCTTCAAGAACTTTTGATACGTTTGGAATATGGTGTAATACACCGAAGCATGTGACTAAATCGAATGAGCCTGATTCAAATGGCAAATCACCTTCAACTTCAGGTTTTACATAATTCGCTGGTATGCCAAATATCGTTTTAGTCGGAAAGAGTCCAGAAGGTTCAATAATCGATAGTTCCTTGATCATTCCTGCAATTGGTTCAAACTCGTATCCATGCGCGCTACCAAACCCTAGGACATGATCAAGAACAGTGTCCTTAGGTAAATAGTTATAACAATGTTTAGTCTGCAATTTGTTGTAAAGATATTGTGATGAATCTAGGGGCTTACCCTTTTCGCGTATTTTGTCTGCATATCCTTCTTCTTCAGCTTCATACCATTCTTGTATTTTCTCTATAGAAAAATCATCACCATATAGCTCTTCGCCGGCCAAATACTTGTCAAAATCATGTTCAAAGCTAGCTTTCATAAACGTGTTCCTACGCTAAAGAATTCGGGAGAAGCAAGAAAATGCCAGTTTCCCACATTAAATCTCTGCTGGACTATCTTCATCCCTATTCTAATGGCTGATCAGCATTGTTTTCTATTCTCTGAAATCCTAGCCAGAAAGAAAAATCGAGCGCGAGAAGAGAAAGCTCTGACTAATCTAGAAAACCGAGCTCATCAACATCTGTATTTTTACTACAAGCCGATTTACTGCCGTATCGAAAGGAGCACAGATACTGTACAACCTAGAAATCTCACTGTTCCTGCTACAAGCAAAAACCCGTTTTTCTTTATTACCTATACCGGCGAGAAAGCAAGCGACTATAGCAGAGGCGTGATAATGCCTGGTAAGTTGTCGCCACCTATGCCGAGGAAGACGTGAATCACGGAGCATTTCTAAACCTTGACCCAAACTCACAAAGCTACTCCTTGCTTACCTAATAATACTCGCCGTACTGGTAGTAGCGGTCTTTACTAAAGTAGCGGCCCGCTCGTTTGGCTTCGAACTGGTTGAGCACCACGCCAGCCAGTGGTTCATTACTCCCTACCATGCTGGCCAGCCCTCGCTGGGCCTGGGCGGCAGCCGTAGCGTCAGCCTTTACCACGTAGATGGCAGAATCAGCGTAGCTGGTGAGCACCAGGGCATCACTCACCGCCTGCACGGGGGCGGAATCCAGAACAATCCGATCGAATCGGGTGCGCAGGGTCTGCAGCGCGTCGATGAACCGTTTCGAGCTGATCATTTCCAGCGGATTGGGGGGTATCACGCCAGCCGGCATAACGTGGATACCAATGTCTTCGAGGTACTCAATGCAATCATCAAGCTCTTCTGTGCCGGATACAAAGTGGCTCAGGCCCTTGTGGTTGGGCTCCAGCCCACACTTTGCCGCCAGGCTGGGGCGGCGCAGGTCGGCGCCGATTACCAAGACATGTTCCATCTGGCCGATGGCGGCCCCGAGGTTGAGTGAAATCGTCGACTTCCCCTCACCCGGCAAGGTGCTGGTAACCACGATCACTTGGGCGGGGCTGTCTACATTGGCCAGTAAGATGCTCGTACGCAGGCTGCGTATAGATTCTGCAAAATGGCTGTTCTGTTTTTGCCAGATGTGCTCGATATAACCACCTTCGGCGACATCGACTTTGGGCAGCGTACCTAGCAAAGGCACACGCAGCTTGTCGGCGACATCGTCCGGTGACTTTACGGTGTTATCGAGCAGGTCAAGCAAGATCGCGATACCACAGCCGAGCATACCGCCCAGGACCAGGGCGAGCATCACGCTCAGGCGCTTGTTGGGTTTGAACGGTGCAGACGGCGGCAGTGCCCTGTCCACCAGGCGGGCGTGGGGCTTTTCGAAGCCGCCGGTTTCGCTCATGTTTCTTATCCGGCTGAAGAAGATGTCGTAAAGCTGCCGGTTAGTCTCTACCACACGTTCCAGCTTCGTCAGCTCAAATTCCACGCGGTTGAAGTCTTGCATTTCCTCCTTGCGGGCCTCCCAGTTGGCCTGAAGTTGCTGTTCATTGCGCAAGGCCAGCTCGTACTCACGGCTGATTCCGGAAACAATTTTTCTGACCTCTCGGGCCAGGTCGTCATTTGCCGCGTCCAGGTCGCTCCGGGCGGCGATCATCTTCGGATGTTTAGCGCCGTAGCGCTTGCCAAGCTCCGCCACCTTGCGCTCAGCCTGGCTCTGGGTGCGCTTCAGCTCACGTATCAACTCGTGCTGCAGCACCGCAGGCACAGTCATCAGTTCATCCGTACTCGCATTGGGCAGGCCTTGCACATTGTCCTTGATGTTCTCAGCTTCAATGCGCACCCTACGCGCATCCTCCAAGCGCTGGGAAAGTGCCTGTAGCTCATTGCCGCCCAGGTTGGTGGTGCCCTGAACCTGTACCAGGCCTTCCCGCTCGCGGAAGTCATGCAAGGCTTGTTCGCTATCACTCAGGTTTTGCTGCAAGGCGTCAAGGCGCTCTGTGAGCCAGCCTGTGGCCTGCACGGTGCCTTCAAGGCGCACTTCCAGGTTAGCCTGAATAAATTCCTCGGCCATCGTGTTCACGATCTGGGCCGCGAGCTTTGGGTCGGAGGATTCAAAAGTGAGGTAAGCAATGTAGCTGTAATCCACCGGCTGAACACTGAGCCCGCCGGCCACATAGGCGGTGATTCCCTGGATCTTAAGCTCTTCCTTTTCCGCCTCGCTTAGCTGCACCGGAGCAGCCTGCTCCCTGGCTGGTAGCAAGGATGTGATGGCGGCCCTCACATTGAAGCTGGGCTCTTTCTCTTCTTTCGGGTTGAAGAACGGGTGGTCTTGCAGCTTCAGCCGGCGCACCACACGCTCGGCAATGTCCTGGCTTTTCAGCAACTCAAATTGGGTTTGAAAGTAGTCGTAGTTGCGATAATTGTAGCTGTTGTAGTTGTCTACATTAACCACCTGGGTCTCTTGAGCCTCCAATACAATGGAGGCGCTGGCGCGGTATGTGGGCTCAAGGGTTTGCACATATAGGCCCGTAAGCAGCGCACTGAGTAGCGCCAGGCCGATGATGCCCCATTTGTAGCGCAGCAGTGCGTGCAGGAGTTTGGCCAGGTCTATGAAGTCGTCGTCGGCTTGCTGCGCAGGCATAACGGGTTGTGGTTGCTGGCCGTTCATCTAGAAAAAAGTGTCCTGCACAGTGATGATGTCGCCGGGCTGGATCTTGTAATCCAGGCCCACCTCCTGCTCTTCGCGATTCGGGTCGGCCTCCTGAATAAGCAACACCTTCTTACGGTTGGCCCGCTCGGTAAAGCCGCCGGCCAGGGACACGGCTTTTCTCAGCGTGAGGCCGGGCTGGAAATCCACACCGCCGGGGTTCTTCACCTCACCATTGACGAAGAACAGGCGGTATTTGACCATGGAAACGGATACCCGTGGGTCTATCAGGTAGTCCGGCTGCAGGTTGCTCTCGATACGCTGCTCAAGTTCGGCGGTCGATTGCCCCGCTACCTTCAGCTCACCCAGAAAGGGATAAGAGATTCTGCCATTCTGGCCGATCAACACCGAGTCGAAGGTCAGGTCGGGCTCGCCGTAGACATGAATGGATATGGTGTCACCGGAGGAGAGTTTATAGGCGTCCTGCGCCAGCGCCATTGGCCCACCAGACAGCACAGACACGGCAAACATGAATAAGGTGGTGAGCGCGATTTTCATTTTTGCTGAAATGAGCAACATCGTGTTCAGGCTGGCCAAAAGACTATGGCAGTCATTTTCGCGCGTTAGCCCTTCGGGCGCAATTGCTTTGCTCGGTGGCTAAACCGGGTGGATTCTTCAGTCGCGGCTTTACTCACCTGTGGGTCGAAGCTCAGCCTGGCTTGGCCTGCAAGCGCCATGGCCGCCAGGGCCTGATAGGTTGCGCGGTGCGGGTGCGCTTCCGCCAACTCGATGGACGCCGCCACCGTTGCCCTGCGCGTGTCAGGCGTGGGGCGGTAACCCTCTCGGGTCCAGAAGCTCAGTTCAGTGCCAAGGGCGGTGTATTTAAAATCGGATGGGATTTTCGGAGCCGTGGCTGCAATGACACCTGCAGCTGCAAGCAGCAAGGCCACCGAGAAGAATCTGGGGGCCTTGCCAGGCATTACAAGCTGGCTTTCATCGTGACAAACAAGGACTGGCGGTTGTACGTGAAGTTATCGTCGTCTGATTCACGGTCTTCGAAGCGCCAACCTACACCCAGGTCCAGCCAGCGTTTAACGGGCTTTTGCAGGGTCCACTCGATATGCAGGCGCTGGTCTTCGCGTTCGATGCCGCTGTAATCGTCGTTGGCAAACAACACGCCCAGCTTACTCTGCCAGTTTCGGCGGAACAGTCGCAGCCAGTTGAAGGTGTATTCCTGTGTTTCGATATAGTCGCCGAAGCCATTGGTCTCGTGAGAGAGCTGCCGCGCGGTCAAGTCGAAAGAAGAGTAGGTTTTGGGGCGGTAGTTAAACTTGATGTCCCACGCAAAGCCATCGGCTTTGTCCCTGCGGGGGTCCTCAAACTCACGCTCGTAGCCACCAATTTTAACCTCGCCGCGGGTCTTGCCACTGGCTTCCCAGCTGACACCCATAAGCAGGCGGATCTCATCGCTATCCAGTGAAGCCCGTCTATCGCGCTCCTCCAGGTAAGTCACATCCAGGTAACTGGCATCAAACACCAGGGCGGTACGGGGGCGCACGTCCCAGTAGAACACGCCCTGGTACAGCACCTGCTCGTAGTCGAAGCCGTCGGTATATATCTCGTAATTGGTGTAGTCGGTTTCCTGCCACTCGGCGCCCAGTTCCAGCCGCCCTTTGCCCTCACCAGAACCATAGAAATACGTGCCGCCATAGCGGTCTTCATCGTATTCCACGGGGGTGTCGGTAAAGCGGCTCAGGCTGCCGCCCTCGGTGAGGCCGGTGCCGCGCTCTTCATGCGCCTTGTGATGCTGGCCGAACAACTCAACCCGGTTCTTCAGGTTGAAGCGGTGATCGATGTCGCCGCGAAACAAGTGACCGGTGAAATCGTCATCTTCGCCCTCGGGCGAGTCTGTGTAGTACCAATCCTGTAGCTCGTAGCGGAACGCGTATTGGCTGGGGCCGTTTTCGATTCTTGCGTCTATACGCGGAACCGTTTTGATCACCCAGGATTCCTGCTCGTCTTCAGCGTCGCGGTACACGTTGTCTACCCATGCGGCGTCTACCGACACCACAGGCTCTACTTTGACGGGGCCCAATTCGAAGTATTGCGCATCTACAGCATGCGCCGTTTGAACACAGGCCAACGCCAGAGCCAGCCCTGCGAGCTGCCCATTTGGTTGCTTCCACCGACCCTGGTGGTTATTTTTCACCCGAACGTCCCTGCCGGTGCTTGTACATGCAAGCATTCCGTTTATGTCTTCCACGCGTGTCAAAAGGTTGCTGTCTTAGGAAAGCACAGCTATGTCGTGGATATTAAAGTAATTTCTTGAGTTTACCTAGCGAATCTGATTGGCACTTTGACGCAGTTCACGGTTCTGGGAACCATTTACGGGCAATGCGCGAGCCACCCAGGCCAGGGCCAGCATCACGGCAAAAGTGACGCTGTTGGCAGGAATCTGCAAATTGAAGTCCACCGCCGAGTGCATCAGCACCCAGCAACTGGTCATCAGCACCGCGAAAGCCGCGCCCTGATACAGCCGGGAGTGGCGGCAGGCCAGCGCACGCCAGGCCTGCCAGGCACTGGCGAGGAAAATCGCGAGCAGCAGCAGGGCCGCCGGAAAACCGAGCTCAGCCGTGAATTCGATGTAGTCATTGTGAGCATGATCGAGGAAGCCTTTCACATTCTCGGGTTGGAAGTAGGGAAAGATGCCGTAGAAAGAACCACCGCCCGATCCGGTTGCCGCAAAGGTGCCCACATAATCCAAACCCGGGCCGAAGTATTCCACCCGAGCCTCGGTATCCGGTGCCGTCTGCTCCAGCCGTTCCACGACCTTATCGAGACCAAACCACTGCCCCAGGATCATCATGTCCACCGCCAACAGGCTCCCCAGGAAGGCGGGAATACGCCAGCTGAAACGCTTCTGGGTCAACAATAGCAGGCAGCCGGCCACCCCCAGGCTGGTAAAGAACGCAGCGTTGCCCATGCGCGAACGGCTCAGCACCAGCGCCACGACCATCACGGCGAGGTATACCCGCAGGCGCATTTTGGCACTGAGCATGAGTTCCAGATAGCCCCGGATGCGCTCTCTCCAGCTACTTGGCGAGCGCTGATTGAGCTGGCTCAGCAGCAGGCCGATGCCGGCTGCGAGACACATCACCAGGTAACCCGCGAAATGATTGCGGTTCACGAAAGTGCCCGTGGCGGCCCCCTTCCCCGCGTACTTCTCCACCAGAAAGCCGTATTCCATGCCGGTGAGCACCATCAGCGCGCCATAGGCGGCCTGGGCGGTTCCGGAAAGTACCAGAGCACCGAGTAGCAGGCGGAGGCGGCCCGGCGTGTTCACCAGCGCTATGGCCAAAAAGAAGGCGCCAGTCACCGTCAGCCCTTCGAGAAAATGGAGCATCGTGGCCTCCACATCCAGGCTGATGGGCGCGGCACCCTCGAGAATATGCCAGGCATCGGCCTGGGGGCTAAGAATGGCCAGCAGGCCCCGGGGCAGGTGCACCAGTTGCAAAGCCACCCAGAGCTGCACCAGGCAGAGGCCCAGCAGAGGCCAGCGAGCGATGTTCCAGACGTCTTGTTGAAGCCGGGCACGATGGGTGAGCGATGCGATCGCCCACGCAGCACACAGTATGGCGATGAGGCAGGTGAGCAGCATGGCGCCCCACACGCGGGCACTGGCAAAGGGGATGGGCGCCCATACGAGCACCGCAAGAAACGCTGCGAATATTACCCCTGTGCGGTCTGAAGTCAGCTTGAGGGGCTAACGGGTGGAAAGCCTGGACCAAAGCCCGGTCCCTGGGGTGGCCCCGCCTGGGTGGGTGATTCCCCGTAGTCGTTGAGCAGGGAGTGGTAGTGTTCGCAGTCATCGAAATCGAAGGTGCTCACGGCGTACTGCACGGTTTCGTCAGTGCCGCCCAGGGCTTCCTCCACGGCTTTACCGACGCTACCGGCGTCTTCCTCGTTGCGCCCGGCCAGGCACATGCCAAAAATGGTGGCACCACGGCGGTAAGCCGGGTCAGCCTGGCTCACGACCAGCGCGGTAGCGTCTGCCACGGGCCAGCCGTCTTCGACCAGGTCGCCTACCATTTCGAAACCGGGTTCGCTGTCTTCCTGCATTTGCTTCACCAGGGCGATAGCGTCAGCTTCGCTGATCGTATTTCCCTGGGCGCTCGCAGTGTGTGCGGCAGCCATCAGGGCGGCAGCGCCGATCAGGGCGGCAGCTTGCTTGTACATACTCTTCTCCAGAGAGGGTCTTAACCCAACTATATGACCCCCGATTTTACGTGGGTGCAGTGGGGGGCGTCCAGTTGGCTGTGGGTGACGTACTTCTCATTTTCGGGGCTCTTGTTGAGTGCGGAAAATGACCCAATCCAGGGCGTAGAGGTGACCCAAGTCACGCGTATCAGGGGCTGGCAGTGCTTCCCAGCCTGGCCATTGGGCAAGGTACTCACGCACCGGCGGCGCCAGGCTGCCCGGTACCACATCGTCCAGAAACATGATGACCATGGGTTGGGCACTGCTGAGCGCTGCCTCGCGAATGTTGCGCAATACCTGTTTCAGCAACTCGCCGGTGAATGGGGTGTACAGGAAAAAAATACAGGCCGCGTGGGGAATCGCATAGTCCCGGGCATCTTCGGTTAGCACCTGTAGCTGATGACACTGCTGATGCCTGATCCGCGCGTTTTCGATATTTCTGCGAGCAATGGCCGCAAGCCCGGGCTCGAACTCCACCCCCGTGATGGTGGAGAAAGGAAACTCACTGGCGGTCAGTAGCGCCCTGCCCTTGCCGCATCCAATATCGATAAATTGATATTCGCTACTGTCAATTGGCAGGGCGCTCAACGCCTGGCGCAAACTACTCTCGCCTATGGGCGCATACCAGATCGCGTGTTCCAGCGCTTCCTCCGGCACCTGAAAGTCGTTCAGGTAAAGATGTGCTGCGGTATCGGTACCATGGCGAAAGTCATAGTAGCGGTTCACCAGAGCAACGCGGCCATGCGCGATCATTTCGCGCAAAGTACCACCGACGCGGCTAATATTAGCGAAACGCTTTTTAGTCATACCCGGAGGATACTTGCTTCACCCTTCACTGGCACCCTCTCAGAGCCCTATCCACGGTACAGGCCTGTTCGCGCGCGAGCCCATTGAAGCGGGTGAAGTGGTCTGGCGAGGGCCGCACCAGGGGCTGATGTCGCTCGCACAGCTTATGGCAAACATGGATGATGACGGGCTGCACAGCCAGGTCGACATCGATCTGTTTTGCCCCTGCTCACCGCTGGAATGGTGCATGAACCATAGCTGCGCGCCGAACACTGTTATGTCAGATCGTGCTTTGTGGTCGACCCGCCCTATCGTTACGGGCGAAGAGATTTGTTACGACTATGGGGTTACCGAAGTGAGCCTACTCTGGTGGTTTGAATGCGATTGCGGGGCCGAGCATTGCCGGCGTATTGTTTCTAATCAGGATTTTTTGCTGCCATTGCTGAGGCGGACTTCCACCAGCTACGCCAGCGAATTGGCGCTAAAAGCCAGCTCAGGGGAAAAGCTGCGCTACCGGATTCGGCGGTGGCAACGGATGATGCGGCTGAGCCTCAGGGAAAAGTAGAATCGAAGCCACTGACGCTGGCGGTTTCGCCGGCATGAGCCCCTTCACTCGCATTGCCCCCATCAGCAATAGACCCATTACCCGCCAGAGTTGTGGCAGCGATGGGGCCGAACTCGTTAATTTTCGGAGTGCGATAGGGGAGACGCTGCCTGTTGAGCGCTAGTTTTTCTGCCTTGTCTGCGTGCTGGTCCATTGACTTCTCCGCGCTGTGCGTTCGTACTACCTTGCGAAAATTGTACTGCCTTATTCTCTGATATAACAGGTGTACCAAATCTCTACGGCAAACACCAACCAAAGGCATCGCAGTAAGCGAAGAATGCCTGCTTGTGGCGCGCCTCTGTCCATCTTTTGCAGTGCTTCGGTTACAGCCCGTTGATCGGCCCAACCCAATTCTGCAATCCGAAGATTATTGAGCGTGTCTCGAACCACAGGCTGATTAAGCGCACTCTGAATAGCGGCACTAAAGTCCCCTTTGGCCGGGCTACGGGCGACATTTTCGGGCAACAGGCCGCTGCCTCGAAGCAGCAGTTTATTGCAGGGCCCCCTGCGCAGCTGTCCCGGCGGTGTACGCAGCGCAAACTCCACCAGGCGCCGGTCGGACAGGGGAAAGCGCAGCTCGTAACCGCGGTTAGCCCCATGCATATGCGCCATTTCGAAACGCTCGGCAAGGGAGGCCGGATGCAACTGATAAGCCCGGGTACTGCGCGCTAATGAGCGACTTTGGCCGCAAGCGCCAATTTCTTTGTAGCGTTCTTCCAGCCCCGTCCGGCGCATGAGTGCATGGCCGAGAAAGGGTGAATAGCCAGGCCGCGCGCGCTTCTCGAATTGGTGCCTGCGCATTGCGCCAGGCAGCAGCGGCCAGCCCAACGAGCCTGCGAGCAGTTTCACTCCATCGAGCCAGGAATCAGACGCCTGGTAACGGAGCTCATTCACGGCCTGCGCGGGCCGCGACCACAGTGTCGCGAATAGATAGTCATCTCCAGAAAACCAGTCATCGCCCCCTTCACCAGTGAGCAACACCTGCGTTTTATGCTCCCGCAATGGGTCGAGATAGAGATCGTGGGTAGTGAATATGGGGTGGTCCGGAAGGCTGTGATTACGTTTAGCATTAGCTGCCCAGTCAAGTTCGGGGGCTTGCGTAAACCGCTTGAGGGTCGCGTCAAAGGGGTAGTGATTGAGCATACTCTGAATACGCGGCGCTTCGGGCTCGGTCCACGCACTGTCAATCAGCAACGAGTAGGTTTTCAGTTTGGTTCCGGGGCGGTGCTGGTCAAGCCATTGCTGCGCCGCTGCAGCGACCACAGTGGAGTCGAGGCCACCACTGAGATTGGCACCGATGTGCTCTACTCCCGAGATGCGGGCAGCAACCGCTTGCTGCAACAGGTCGTTGAACTCATCCTGACTTTGCTCGGGCGTAGCACGCGACCAGGGCTCATAGAGCGGGAGTTCCCAGTAGATGTGAAACTGGTGGCTATCCGGGGTGACCACGAGCAGTTGCCCGGGTGGCAGGCGCTGGATGTCGCGGTACAGGGTTTCTGTCAGGGTGGTCGTTGTATTGTCCAGGGTTTCAGCCACCACGGCTTCGTTGATCGCCCTGGTCACGTCTGGATGGGCCAATAGTTCGCCCTCACTCTGGGCGCAGAGTAACCGCTGCGAACCAAGGTGATAGTAAAAGGGCTGTACACCCAACTGGTCGCGCACGGCGATCACGCGCTGCCGGGCGCTGTCGTGAATCACGATCGCAAAGTCCCCCAGCAAATGCTTCGGGAATTCCAAGCCGAAGCGCTGGTAGGCCTGAAGTACATCCACCCCGTTGTCGATTCGGCCCTGCATGTAGACTTGCGGCGCCTCATCAGTGTCCGTCGAAGGTGCCTGTCTGGGAAACTCCAGCAGTGCACTGTTCACTGGCGCAACCACTGGATTAGAGCAAGGGCGCGCCACCGCAACTCAGGGTCATTGCTGGCGTTCAGGCGAGGAACATCAATCGCCCATGCCACGTCATCCAGCGAACCATCAAGGTACGGCGCCATGCTTTTGTAGCGTGCCTCGGTAATGGCCCACCCCACGTGCGCGTTATCGACCTGGGTGAGTGATTCAGACGGTAGTTTGCCCTGCATGGCCTGGCGCACAAGGTACTTGGTCCAACCGTGCTGGTTTCGCTGCTGCCAGGGCAGCCGGATCGCCCACTCCACCAGTTCCCGGTCCAACCAGGGATGGCGCGGTTCGATGCCAAAATTGCTCGCCACACGGTGGTAGCGCTCCAGCGCCACCGTCAGAAAAGGGTGGTTGATGTCGGCGCAGTTCGCCTCGGCCATCGTCGCTGACAAACCAGCAGGCCAGGTTGCCTCCAGGGCCTGCAGCCGGCCGGGCAAGTCCACTCGGCGGGCAAGATCTGGGTTAATGAGTGTGCCGCGCACGGCCGCAGTCACCGGATCAACTGCTCTACTGGCCCGCTGGTTGCGCCAGGCCAGCAATTGACGCATGCCAGGCTGCTCGCGCAGGTGCCGCTTGAGCAGATAGCTTTTTGTTTGAGCGCCGCCAGTCAGCACACTGCGTGCGCTGATTTCATGCCAGGCACAAAGCCAACGCCCGGAGCGGATCAGGTACGCAGGATAACTATCCACATTGTCCATGATCACGTCGTCCACGCCGTCGAGCATAATGCTCACGTTGGCGCCGGCGGCCGCCTGACAACACAAGGCATAAAAATTCATATGCGCGTCGAAGGGCTCGCAGGTCTTGCGCTGCAGTGGCCAATTCTCGTTCAGGGTCGGCGCCTGGGAGGGAGCCAGGTAGTGCGGTGTCACACCACCCTGGGCGACGACTCCACGCAGACGCATCGTTTCCTGGCAGTGTTGATCATCTTCGGCCACCCCCGAGAATGTGTGCAGTTTTTGCGTATGCTGGAAATGCTCAAGGTTGCGGGCCACAGCGACGATGGCACCCGAGTCCACTCCTCCGCTGAGGGCGACGCCGGTGTCACCTTCGTTCGCCAGGCGGCGCTCCACAGCCCGGGTAAAATATTCCAGCAAGGCTTCGTTGTAGGCACCCTGGTCCGGGAGCGCGAGTGGCTCGCCGGGTTCGAGTTGCCAGTAGCGCTGCTGGAGCAGCTTTCCATCGGCTGTCACTTTCAGCCAACTGCCGGGGGGCAGGCGGGCAACACTGCGATAGAAGGTACTGGTTTGGTCCAGCCGCTCAAGCCAGCCGTGAAGAAAGTCAGCCACGCGGGCTTCGTTCAGGTCCTGCTGCACCCAGGGCAAGGCGAGCAATGCGGTTTGATCAGTGGCGCAGGCAAAGGAGCGGGGGGCCGCGGTGTAGTAAAACGGTTTTACGCCAAGGTGGTCGCGAGCACAGAAGAAAATGCCCCTGGCGTTGTCCCAGATAGCAAAACTGAATTCGCCGAGCAGGTGTCTGGGGGCATCGGGGCCGCGCTCGCGATAGGCCTGCAGAATATGCATCGCAGCGGCTGTGCCGGAGAGTACCTGGCCGCCAACATCAAGGCGCGCGGTGGCGGCGATTTTAAGGCCACTCCCGGCTTCTATCTCGATTTGCGCGGGGCCGCACGTCGGCTCGATATCGGGAGCCATGTGTGCGAGCAATGCGCTCATTCCATTGGCCCCTGAGCAATCTCCGCGGCGATTTTTTCGCGCACCTCAGGAAGTAACTCATGCCGGCGTGGATAGCTCAGCGCCCTCACGGGCGCACCGCTGCGGGCCACAGATCCGGCCTGCTGCAGCAGGGCCTGCATCAAGGCAGGGTCAGTGGCGTGCAGGGCGAAGGCGCGGCGCAGCATTAACAGAAGCATTTCCTGGCCTCGCAGCGGTGCGGTGGATATCTGCTCAGCTGGCGCTTCATAGGGGTCGTTGATCAAGAAGATACCGGCCAGGGGTAACGGCGCTTCTCGCTCCAGGTGCCTGGGCGTGTGGCGGCGCTTGTTGGCGTAGTGGGCAAACTGTTCGTGCCTGGCGTCTTCCCCCAGCAGCGCGTCGAAGGACTCGGGCCACAGGCGTGCGCCGGGATAGCTGGCAGTAGCGAGCACCTGCCCATCGGCACCGGGCTGCAGGAGTACGGCATCATCCGCGAGGTAGCCGCCCGCGTCACCGTAACTTGCAGCGAGGGTAGACTTCCCCCAGGTGGATTCGCCCACAAACACCAGCGCCCTGTCCTGCCAGCGCACAGCGCTGGCATGCAATACCAGACGCCCGCGCTGGCCGAACAAGGCCGGCAGCGCCTGGTCGAGCAATAGATGACTCAAGGTGTGTTCGGGCAGGTCAGGTGCCGGGTGCACCACCACCTCTGAAAGCGATGGGCCAATCCTGAAATCGACATACTTGTCACAGCGCAAAAGGTAGTGGTCACCCACTGTGCCGACACGCAAGAAAGCAGGCGTATCTTCCAAAGTTGGCAGCGGGTACCACTCCACACTCTGTTCCGGCAGCAGTCCAGGCGCTGCCAATCGAACAGCGACCGCTTTACTCTCACTGGAAGCCTGCGGTATCTCCGCCGGTGTGCCGAGGGCGGGAAGTTCGATCTCACTGCTCAGTTCAGCATCGAAGAATCGGTAGTGGTAGGGCGCAGACATGGGCGCGATTGTAGCACCACTCCCCGGGGAATAGGCGGTGCTACAATGGCGGGATGAATCACCGCCCTGCCAACAATTTTCGCTCGCTCACTCGCTACCTTACGCCGCCCTGGCGGGTACTACTGTGGTCAGTTGTGTTACTGCTCGCGAGCAGCCTGCTGATGCTGGCCCAACCATGGCTTGCCGGCCAGCTCACCGCCATCATGCTCACTCCTGACGCCACAAATTGGAGCGCTGGCCACTTAATGATGCTGTGGCTGGTATTGCTGGTACTGCGCAATGGTCTCGGGTTTGCTACCCAGTATTACATTGGCTCTGCCGGAGAGAACATGACCGCACAACTGCGCTCGCGCCTGTTCCAGCACCTGCAGGCACTCCCGCTGAGCTACCACCAGCAGCGCCGCCGGGGCGACCTGCTGGCCATCCTTAGCAACGATGCGGAATACATCAGCGGGTTTGTCACCGACACCCTGGTACAACTACTGCCCATGCTTCTCACCCTGGGCGGCGCCTGTCTCATGATGCTGGTGCTCGACCCGCTGGTGGCAAGCCTGGCCATCATCCTGCTGCCGCCCTACTTCCTGCTAATGAAAATTGTCGGCCGGCGGCTGAGGCCAATCTCGCGCGCCTGGATAGACGCCTACTCCAACCTGTTCACCTATATCGACGAACACCTGGCGATGCTGCCGGCCATCAAGAGCTTCACCCGTGAGCCCACAGAACTGGACCGCTTCCAATCCGAAAACGCCCAACTGCTGAGGCTGAGTAAAAAACAGCTGCTGATCGAGTCGCTGCTGGGGCCGGCCGTCAGCCTGATGACAGGTCTGGGCCTGCTGCTGCTGTTATGGCTTGGCTACAGCCAGGTGAACGCGGGCGAGCTGGAAGCGGCGCAGCTGGTCAGCCTGCTGCTCTACGCTGTGCTGCTCACCACGCCGCTACGCGGATTGGCAGATGTGTACGGCCAGGTACAGCGCACCCGCGGCGCTGCCGAGCGTATCCTCGATTTCCTGGGTGAGCAGCCCGAACCCGACGACAGCGGCGCCCAGGACTTGCCAGCCGTACGCGGTGAAATCCGCTTCACCGATGTAGGCTTCCAATACCCCGGCGGCAAGCCAGTGCTGCGAGGCTTCAACTTGCATGTTGAAGCGGGGGAAACCCTGGCGCTGATCGGTGCCAACGGCGCGGGCAAGTCCACCGTCGCCCACCTGATGATGCGTATGGCAGACCCGGATTCGGGAGCCATCTCAATCGACGGAGTCGATCTTTCCACCGTCTCCCTGAAAAGCCTGCGAACGCAGATTGGCCTGGTGGCACAGCACACCCTGCTATTAAACGCGACCGTGGCCGACAACATTGGCTACGGCAGCCCGGTAGCTTCCCAACAAGCCATTGAAGCAGCGGCCATAAAGGCCAACGCCCACAACTTCATTACCGCCCTGCCCCAGGGTTACGACACCGTGATTGGCGACCAGGGCGTGCGTCTATCCGGTGGCCAGCGTCAGCGCCTGGCACTGGCGCGCACTCTGCTGACAGATCCCCCCATCCTGATCCTCGATGAAGCCACCTCCATGTACGACCCGGAAGGCGAATCAGAATTTATCCGCGAATGCACCGAGGTGTTGCAAGGCAAAACAGTGATATTGATTACCCATCGCGAAAGCACTCTGGTGCTGGCCGACCGGGTGGTGCGGCTGGAGAAGTTATGAGCTATTCCGATATCGTCGGTCATCACTCCATGGTGTTTGACAGGGTGCGCAATGCTGCCTACGCCAAGGCCATGGAGAACATCATCACCTCAGAGAGCCGGGTGATGGACCTGGGTGCGGGCCTTGGGATTCTGGGACTGATGGCTGCCAAACTGGGCGCGGCTGAGGTTCATCTGGTGGAGCCGGCGATTCCTGAAAACCTGACCGCAGAACTCGCCAGGCACAACGGCCTGGAGCAAGTGACCTGCCACGAGGCCACCGGCGAGGCTCTAAACCCGGACATTGAGGTGGATGTCATCTTGTCGGTATTCACCGGAAATTTCCTGCTCACCGAAGATCTGTTGCCATCCCTCTTTCGAGCGCGCGATAAATTCCTCGCCCCGGGCGGCAAGCTGATACCCGACAGGGCACGCATGGTGGTAGTACCAGTGAGCGCGCCTGACGAGTACAACAAACAGGTGAAACGCTGGGATGAGGCAAGCGCCTATTTTACGGAGAAGCAACTGCCGCCCGTAGACTTTGGCCCGATCGGCGCATTCGCCCGCAACACCGTCTACTACAACGCGGCCGACGCATTTGCGGCCAAGCCACTAGCAAACGAACGAATTCTCGAAGAACTTGATCTCTACACTGCGACCGAAGCCGCCTGTGATGCCAGGGTGGATGCAGTCATTACAGAGGGTGGCGTCTGTCACGGCTGGCTGGGTTGGTTCGATGCTAGAATGGGCGAGGACTGGCTATCGACAGGCCCTCAGGCCCCTGCCACTCACTGGAGCCTTGCGTTTATGCCTCTGGCCCAACCCATCGAAGTAAAGCGCGGCGACAACATCAGCCTGGAGCTGAAACGGCCGGAACTCGGAGAGTGGACATGGTCAACCCGATGTAATCTCCCGGGTGCAACGCCCTCGCAGCGCCAGAGTACCTTTCTCTCGCGGCCGTTCTCTCCCGCAGATATCCAGAAGCGATCGCAAAATTACCAACCGACACTCAACAACAGGGGCGAGGCACTGCAGTGGCTGCTGGCCAACATGACTGGCGAGTTGAACGCAGGCCAGTTGGCCAGGATGTTACAGGAGAACTTTACCGGGCAGTTCCCGAGTCTGAGGGACGCCGAAAATTTTGTGCGGAAACAGTGTGAAGACCTGAGCTGAGCCTAGGGCATCTGTCTCATGATCACCATCATTTGGCCCATTTCCACCACAGAGCCGGTGCCGCCCTGAGTCAACTCGCGCACTTTACCGAAACTGTTCAGCTCCGGCTTACGGTAACGCTTCTTCAGAACCTCTACTGCAGCGCCCTTGTCGCAATTATGACTACTCATGGCTCACATCATTCACTTTGGAGAGAAATCGGCCCATAGAATACCACCGCCACCACCTGTCGAGTAGATCAGAGTCCTGCGCGTGTGTCCCCGGGCGCAAAGCCAATGCTTCCTCTGCGATGGCCGGGTCGAGGAAGGGCCGGACGCGTTCCACTACCACCGCAACATCGGCACCGTGCTTTGCAAAGTAACGTTGCATAAGCTCAAGGTTGATCGGCCAGCCCAGTTCGATACCAATACCCCTGCGCCACGCCACCTGCGGCGGAAGATACTTCTGGGCCAGCAGGCGCAAGCCATACTTGGTCCAGCCACTGCGCATTTTTAACCGGGCTGGCAGGCGCAGGCAGAATTCCTGCACGCGGATATCCAACAGCGGATGCCGAGCCTCCACACCGAAGTAACTCGCCGCACGCTCATAGCGCTCAATAGCTGCCGTGAGATAGGCCGCTTCAAGGGTAGCCAGCTGGCGCTCATTCAGCGGCGCGTCTTCTCCACTGTTCAGGCCCGCCTGCAGGGTGTCGAACCTGGCAGCAAGGCCCACGCGCTCGGCAAAGTCGCCACTCAGCATAGCATCAGTACAGCTCGCTCGGAGATGACTGCGTTGCAATCGCCTGCGTCGATCGGCAACCAGTCGCGCTGGGAGCAGCGGCCTGAGCAGACTTCTGAGAAACATCCCGCCAGCGCTCGCAGTTCCCATGTACGCATTGCTACACAGTGCACGTGTCTCCCGCCAGGCCTCGAAAACGCGCCCCGCGGCAAGTAAGTCATCGGGATAGCTGTGAGGAAGTCCGGCAACCAGGTCGCCGTCGATCCCATCGAGGAGCACCCGCGAACCGGCCTGCGCGGCAATCAGTGCAGATACGGTAGAGGTGGACATGTACTGATCGAAGGGATCCTCCATGTTTTGGAAGAACAGCTCACTCGCAAGCCCCCACTGCTCAAGCTCCCCGAGCTCAAAAAACCTTGGCTCGCAGCCTCCCTGAGCGATCACGGCTTCGATACATTCGCTCTCAAGGCAGCCAGCAGTTTCTGCGCGAATGCCCGCGACAACCGCAATGGACAAGCTTTGCTCCTGGCCCGCGACGTTCCTGGCGAGGGCGGCTATCGTGGAAGAGTCCAAACCGCCACTCAATGTGAAGAATGGCTTCTGCGCGCTGCGCATGCGGCAGCGTACAGCCTCCGTGCAAACCTCTTCGAAAGCCTCCAGATACTCTTCATCGCTAGCCAGTTGCAGCTCCGGCTTTACTGTCAGTTGCCAATACCGACGCATTGCCATTTGGCCGCACCGCCATGTCCCACAGTGAGCCGGAGGAAGCCGCGACACTTCGTTAAAGAAACTGCATGTCTTATCCACACCCTCCAGATGCTGTACCAGAAAATCGGCAACACGAGCATCGTTCAGGCACGCGCCCACATCCGGCACCGCCGCCACCGCTAGTGCCGAAGAGCCAAACACCATGCCGCCATTAATCAATGCATAGTAAAAGGGTTTGCAACCCATATGGTCGCGGGCAAAAAACAGCAGCTGTTGCGATTCATCCCAGATGGCGAATGCAAAGTCACCTAAAAGGTGGGCGGGGCATTCCTCGCCCCAGCGGAGGTAAGCGTGGAGAATTATCTGGCTGTCTGGCAACGAGTGGTCGGGCAGCGCGAGTGTTCGCAAGAGCTCTTCCCGATTGTCCAGCCTGGCATCGGCTGTAATGGCGAGCGCGGCATCGGCAGCCCAGAATGGCAACTGCTCATTGACCGCCTCGGGGGTAGCGGCGAGCATCGCATGGCCAAACCCCACCGGTCCCCGGTGCCAGTGGCGTATGCCATCCGGCCCGCGGTGAGTCAGCTGCGCGGCCATCAGCGTCAGCTTGCCTGGGATGCCCGGAAGGTTTTCGGAAGATACGAGACCAAATATCCCGCTCATGTTTCGGCCCGGAGGGTTACCAGCGGAAGGCCCAGGTAGGGGCGTAATTCTCGTGGCCGCCCGCGCCCGAGACAACGAGGTCACCGCAGCGCAACCACGCGTGTGCAGCGAGTTTTCTATCCGGAGCGCTCCTGTCGCCGCAGAGCATGGCCCCAAAAGTAAACTGGCCGGGCAACTTGCGGCTGGCCATCAGGCGCTGGGTCGTGAGTACTTGCACCAGGCACAGACTGGGCCAGGGAGTGTGAGCGGCTGCGCGTGCGACCATGCGGCCGATTCTGGCAGCTTCATCCTGCTCAAAAGCATCAGCTTCGGGGGCGGGTTCAGTGCCGGCAACCCGCTCCAGGTGGCCGATGAGGTTCATTACCGGGCGCAGGGTGATGGCTAGTTTGTAATAGCCCAGCAGGCACCAGGCACAAATAAATAAGCGTCGATCAGTACCGGACAAGGCGAGAAATCTGCCGAGCAAATTCATGAAAACTTCCTCCCCCAGGCGGACACGGTGCTTAACGTTTCGCGGATCATCGCCGCAGCCTTGTTGTTCGATATGGCCATCGTCATCAGGCTCTATTGCGACTGAAAGACCCGGCCCAGTATCGCATCCCGAGTGACAGAAGCGTCCCGCCTGCCTGCCCGGTCACCTCTTGTAATATAGCGCCACTCGCCTCCGCGACGAAACACCAACCACAAACGATGCGCCAGGTATCGCCCTTGTCCGTTTCTGAGGACAAGCACCTGGCCCGGCCAGTAAAATCGGCTAGCCCTTACCTGCACGCGATCTCCGCGTCGGATGCGAGGGGACATGCAGTCTCCGGTAATCGTAACCGATACGAATTCCTCGGCGGCAATACTGCTCAGTGCAGAGTGAACACCCGGCGTCACGAGCAGCCACTCGCGCAATCGCCGCATCCCTTGTTGGCGTTTTCTTCAACCGCAAGACAGAACAACGGAGCGCCGTGCTGTTCGCGCCGGCCATCGGGAAATTGGCTAGCGGCCTGTACCGCCCTGCCCCGTGCTTCGAGAAACAGGGGTGAGGTCTCCCAGATGGAGCGAATATCCTGATCGTGCAGGTTGCCTGCTGATGCCTGCAAGTGCATGCAGGCCTGAACATTACCGTAGGGATCGATATCCACGCCGCTGACACCCACACTGCAGGTAGCGTCTTCCTCCGTCGCGCATTCATCGCCCTCTCCAACGCCTAAATCCACCGCGATCAGGTCCGGCGAGACGCGCTTTCGCAGCTCACGGCGCACCGTCTGCCAGGTTTGCGCCTGCGGCTGAATCTGCATGGGCTCAGTGTCACCATTGTCGCGCGGCGCTACCGGGCCCTGAAAACGAAGCTCCAGGCCCAAACTATCCGCCAGCGCAAACATCTCAGCAATCTGGTGTTCATTCCAACTGGTGGGCGTGCTCACCAAGCGGCATCGGAGCCCTGCACGCCGTGCTGCATCGAGATTGAGCAACAAGCGGTTAAAGCTGCCGGGCACGCGTGTTTGCCTATCGTGAACGTCGGCAGTGGCACCGTGGAGACTGATTTCCACTGAGACGGGGCGTACTTCATCGTACAGTCGCAGGGCCTGACGCAGGCTGAGGCTATGGCCGTTCGTCCGCACACGCGTCGCGAAACCCTGTTCCATCGCCTTGGCGCCAATCGCGAAGAAGTGGGGGTGTATCATCGGCTCGCCACCGGTGAGCATCAAGTAGAGGGTCTGCATCTCAGCAAGATCTTCCAGCAGCGCCTCGTATTGGGCCAGGCTCAGGGGAGTGCCGACCTTCTCTCTGTCGTTGTAACAAAAGAAGCAATCCAAGTTGCAGCCGTAAGTCAGCTCCAGGGAGACATCGTGCAGAATGCGTTGTTCCCGCACCCGCCGCTGCACATGTTGATGGTAATAAGAGCCCATCAGCAGTTCACCACCAGTTCCTGTGCGAGCAGTGTATCGAGATAGGTTCGGGCGTCCTGTTCCGCCTGCTCCAGACTGACTTCGTACTCAGCGGACAGCGCCTTGCCCAGTTGCGTCACAGATTGTGGTTCGTCCAACAATTGAAGAATGCGCAGCCCAAGCTCATTGACCACGGCCACCTGGCCACTGTCCAGCTGCACCATTACACCTTCGCCAGCCACCTCACGGAAGCGCACGGCTGGACTCAGGCCATACAAATCAGTCATTCAAGTAGCTCTCCAACACGTTGAAAATATCCTCGGCAGCAGCCTCTCTGGAACTGGTCATTTTCACCACGGGCACCCTGTCCACCATGTTATCCAGCACGGCCATCAGGGCTTCAGCCTGATGCGCCTGCTCATTGGCGAACGGGCTGGTGACATACAGGCGCGAAACGGCGACTGCCGGGGGCACCGACTCCAGGCTGAGTTCTTCCCCCTGCTCCAGCAACACCAGAGCCGCCAATGGGTAATGGTCACCGGATCCCAGATGATTGAGCGTACGCCCATACTCACCGGTAAACGGCACTGCATGCGCTGCAAATCCCTGTGCAGAGGGAAGTACGAGGTTAAGATCGTCGCTGAGCACCTGACAACCCATGGGTGCGGCCTTGTGACACAGCGTTGTCTTGCCCACGCCGGATCGTCCGCAAAACAGATAGGCACGGCCATTTCGCTCCAGGCCTGCACTATGTAAAACAGCGCCGCCGTTGTCCAGCGCCGCATGGACAGTGATTAGCCTGAGGCAATTATCGAGAACCGCAACATCGGGAAGCTCTGGTTCCTGCGCCACACCGATGCTGCCGGCCGCCGGTTTGGCGGAAAAATCCATGCTGGCAACAAAATTAAACCCGGTACTGTCAAGGCGAGCCCCCTGCCAGTGGTGGCGCGGCGCGTACTGCCCATCACGGGAAAAATGGGTCACGGGCTCGCTCAGTGGTTGCGGCAGGCGATACGCCTCCACCTCGACCGGAGTGCCGCTGGTAGCTGGCTGCTGCATAAAGCCTCCATACTGCTCCTGCACCGCATCACGTTGGGCCGAGCTAATGCCTTTCAGGCGCAGTGAAAGCATGGGCAGAGAAAGGACAGCCTCGCACTCACCCCAAGGGCGAGGGCCACTTTCCTGCTTATGGGAGATACTCAGGACCCTAGCGGTTTGGTAAAGGGGTCGCCAGGGTTGCCGCAACCGCCGGAAGTCGATTTCCCCCCGGCAGGCGGGTTACAGGCATTGGCAGCAGCCTCCAGGTTTTCAATACTGACCATCCGTGGCGCCGTGTATGGCCGACGTTCCTGCGATGACTTACGCGGCTCTTGATCAGACGTTTTATCACTCATCGAAATTATTTCCTCAGGGAGTACCCGCCTGGGTGTCTCCCACAATGCTGTACATTCGCTGCATATAGTCCGCTATCAGGCCATCGGTTTCAAACTTGGCGTCGCGCAATGCAACACCTACCGATGAAGGAAACATCAACAAGTTGCTGGCAAAGGACGACCCTATCAGCTGCGCGTCAGCATTCACGGACAAACCGGTAGCCGCGAGCGCGGCAATAGCGCCACCATTGCTGTTCAGCACAAGCCCGGCGGCGACCGAGCGAAAATCGGGATAGGTATCATCACCCACCGCGCAGGTGAGCGCAGAGAAAACCGGGTAGCGACTGTTCGTCAGGCTTGTAGCACCGGCGGTATCGAGAAAACCTTCGCTCACAGTTCCCGCATTCGTAATAGAGCCATGTCCGCTGTAGGAAACGTAATCCAGGTTCCAGTTGTCAGAGTCGTTCATCACAGACCCCACATCATCGTTGTCTGCATCCAGATCGTTGCCGTCACCCTGGTGTAGAACCGTCCGCACATCGGCAGCCGCAAAACCCAGGTCATACACCAGCTGCTCTTCGCGTTGGGCAACGTCCAGGTGGAAATCACCACCATCATCAGGGTTATCAGCCGCCAGCAACGCCTTCGGCAGATCTTCCGCAGCACGATTGGCCGCGGCCAATTCATGCGCTTCCAATTTCTCGACGTAGCTCACGCCCTCGGCATCATGAATAATCGGCAGCCGCCCCACTGCAAAAGGCGCATTTTCGGCGTACCCCAGCAGGCGCGTATCTGATGCCGTTGCACCGTGGGGGTTAGCGCCCAGACGGATGGGCATGAAATGATCCGGCACCGCAAGATTGAGCCGACCCAGTGCATCTACTGTGCCCTTGCCGATCAGTACTACATCGGTGGGCGCGAATTGCCAGTGAGATTGAACACGCCGCATGAACTTTGCAAGCGCTACTGGTTCAGCGCGGCCGGCACTGAAATTCTTGTAGACGTCGTCCAGCCAGGCGATTTTTACCTGGTTCTGACTCCCTCGATAATCGGCCAGCGCGTGCGCGGTTTGGGCGAACTCGCGGGGGGCAATAATCAGGTAGTCGGCGCCATTACTGCGTTTCCTGAGATTGCCGTTATACTCTGCCGCCAATCCCGGAGTAGCCGCGCTGGTTCGGGCCGCTACCAGGTAATCGACACCTGATTTTGCCTCGAAGCTAACGGCGAAATTCCCCGGCCCCAACTCTTCCACCGAATAGTCACGACGCAAAATCGCAGTCGCCTCAGGCTTTTCGATGATGATCACATCTTCAGTAGAGAACCCGCTTACTCGCTGCACGCCACCGTCTACGTCCCGCAACCAGAGTTGATCATTGTCAGCCTCGGGCAACCGCGTATAGCTCACGGTGATATCGTCGATCAGGGTGATGGGGTAGGTGCCATCGGCCGCGTGAATGGTGATATCCAGAGTATTGTTGCCATCGGCAGCCAGAATTGATGTATCAAACTCGGCCACCAACTCCGCACCGGCCACCCCATCGAAGCTGATCTGGCCGATCTCATAACCCGTGTTCAGTGTGGCAGTGATCACATGGTCATCGCCATCCACTACATCTGTGTAGCCGCGCAGGCCGATACGAATCTCCGCAGGACCGCTGAACGCAGGGCTGGGGACATCAAGATTGAACGTCTGAGAGGGCTTGTATCCACCCGACACATAGTCCCAGAACCAGAAATCGGCATCGGGCTCATCGGGGATAACCCGAAGCAGGAAATTAGTGCCCGGCTCTTCTTCGAACTTCACAGTCGCGTAGATAGGCGAATCGTCGCCGACGCCAGGACCCTCGCCCTCAAAGACTGCCATCGGCCGGGCCTTTTGGGCAGAATTGGTCTGCTTGATGTTATAGGCATTGCTGTCCGCCCAAAACGTTTCATACCCACGCCCGGCAAACAGTACCTCACCGGCGTCAGCGTCGTGATGCCAGGACACTGCCTTGTTAGCCCTCTGCGAGGTCTCTTTGTTGCCCACCGTAATCCTGACCAGCCCCTTCTCCAGGCTGCCCTGAACCTCGGAAACCGGCACTCCCAGGGTAGCCGCCAGATTGTCTTCACTCACACGAAACAGAGCATCACTGTCGGTATAGGCCCATGCACCTACTGCAGGCATGGCATCCAGGGTATTCACAGATACTGGCGCCAACGTTTTGGACTGAGTCCCTGGCGCAATCGCCAACCTTGCCTCACCCCTGGACACAGCTTCGGCACGGGCGGTTCCCTGCAGCGCTGGCTCAGGCAAAGTACGGGGCTGACGCTTGCGCGCCACATAGCCGCTGGACATCGCCCGCCAATCGCTCCAGTTTTCACCCTGCGGCGACGACTGGGCGGAAGTTGCAACAAGCGATGTCGCTCCCAAACTGGCGACTAACAATGTTGTCAGAGTGGTTCGTGACTTGTTCATTGGCTTACCTCTAGAACAAATGGGCCGTATTGGTTCTCACCGCCCATGGATTCGACTTCTATCAGCCGGTACTCATAACTTGTTCCGGCCTTCGCATCCGGATCGATAAACTGGTATTGCCCCCCATGGGGGCGGTAATCAGACCCGGCAACATTTGCGCATTCAAGCGCAACCAAGTGCCGCCTTCATCGCGTCGCTCAACATAGAACCCGATCGTACCGCGCTCCTGGAGGGTCTCCCAGCGGAATAGCGCCACCAGGCCATCACCATCTGGATCCAGGTAAGCGGACAGTGCGGCCTCCAGAGCCTCACGGTCAGTAGGGGCCAGCGCGTCAGCAGCGGCTTCATCCCAGCTGCGCAGCATGGCCTGAAGTTCAGCGTCAGGCCTCTGCTGGAGCCCCAGGCTGTCTAGGAAAGCTTCCGCCGGGGCGGCTACAAGGTCTACCCTGCCTATCGAGACCGCCGTGGTGTCGGGGTCGAAGTTAAACGTGATCTGGTAGTCCTCGACCTCGCCACCGAGGAGCCGGCCGGCCCAGTCGTTCTCATCCATCCCCTCGCCGTCAAAGGTGGGGATTATCCTGAAGCGGGCATAGGTGGTAAGCGTACCGGTGGTGGGTAGATTAGGCCAATCGAAATCTAGCACCTGTGAGCCAGTAGAGCCGTTGTAGTAGCACTGACCCTCTGACTGCTCAAAATAACCATTTAAATTAGTGTCAAGCCATCCACAGACTTTACCAGGATCTGGGGCAGTCATCGTAACAGCGGCACGAATAGTTGCTTCGGAATCATCGGGGGAACTGAATTCGACACCGTCTTCGTCATCAACACCATCAGTGTCGTCTCCAAGGGCATCTAAGGAGGTCAGGACAGGGTCTTCTGTATCAGGTTCAACACTCCCTAGCCAAGCACGAGGAAACCCAATCGAGGCATGTGTCGCCTCTCCGTAGAAGTAAGTAGTACCATCGTTAGGCGCATCGCTGCCGTCAAAATCACAGGTGAATTCAATTTCCAAAGTCGCCGCGCTCAATGGGCTGTTCTCAAAGGCCTCGACCTTACTGACAGTGTTGCCGATACCCTCCAGCAGCAATGCGACAGCGGCCTGGTCGAGCCCGGCGGCGCCAGTATCATCCACCAATTCCTGGATGATTGACGTAACGTCCTGAGAGTAGCGGGTGCCATTGCTCCACGCAGTAGTCACTTCCCAGTCAACCTCTGCATCCGTCCTGTCAGCGTCCGCTGGTGGTGTGTTGTTAAACTTGGGCGCGTTAGGCACGTCGTGGGCACGGATAGTGACCCGCGAACCTACATTGTTCGCACTATTTTGGGCTTGGACCTCAAACAGAGCGGAAGTGACGATGGCGCCAGCGGGAATCGTGACCGCCAAGAAACGGAAGCCAGCGGTGGAAGCGTCTGTAGATCCGGGCTCTCCCAGATCAATAAACTTCTTGCTGAATTCAGTTTTCGTGTCCCACCAACCATCGTCATGACCATCGGCAATGTAATGCAATCCTCCGCCAGGATTTTCACAGCTTGACGCGACGGGGACCAGAGCTGTGTCAAATCTCGCATCGGTGTATTTAGCCGAGCTGGCACCCGCTGCGTTAACTACACCCAGTGGTGCGGGGTCGTCGACCGTCATGGAGTAGGTGACTGTAAGCTCCTGGCCTGCGGGAATCAAAAGATCATCGTTGACCGTGACCAAATTCAATAAATTTCCATCAGCAGGCGCATTATTGCCGCCAGCGTCGAGGTCTGCATTCGTCTTGGTAACTGGGTTAGCAGACGGGATCACAGCCTCCACGCTGAGATTGTCAATATAGAAAAACTGGGTCCTGGCATTGTTGAACACCCAGCGCCGCACATAGATACGAATCGCCGTATTGGCCGACGCGTAGGCGGTAATGTCTATTTCCTCATTACTACTAACATCGTCCCTGTATGTAGCCACATTGGTCCAATTTGCTCCGCCATCGTCAGATGCCTGAACCCACAAGTCATCATTGTCGCCATCGTTGTCCAGATTACCGCTGGTATCGATACTGTATTTCAGGGTGACGGATGTCGCCTCGGAGAGGTCAGCTTGAATAATCCGGCTAAGTGTGGGATCAGTGCCTGACACACCCTCAAAACGCAATCGGCCATTATCGATGGTAATGCGCTCCGAATCCGGATCGTTACCATCCGGATCGTCGTATTGCCACTCATCTGTCCAACCACTACCGCCGTCGAAGACGCCGCTGTCAAAGTCATCCTCAGCTACCACACCCCCACTATCAACCAGCTCGAATCCCATGACGGTAGTTGAGTTGGTGACATACGTCATTCTGGCTAACTTGTAGTCATCGACGATCGGGGCCGTCATGTCCTGGTCACTGTTATTTTTCACAGTAATCGTGTAGTCGATAGTGTCGCCAGCAGAGACCGGCCCAGTCTCGTCTGTCGTTTTGGTTACTTCCAGCGGCTGCTCGAGGAAGAACTCGAAGTCCGAAATTGTGATTGCGCCCGCGTCGGGGTCAGTCGCCGCGTTTGTACCGGCATAAAAATTCACTTCAATGGCAGTGACGAGCCGACGACTGAAGTTACCCGTGACCCAACCGCGAGTATCTGCATAGTCGATGCCACCACTGACACCAGACTCAAAGTTATGGGTATCCAGCTCGGCTACCCGGGAACCAACAACCAGCTCCGTGAGCGCAGTATCAAGCTGCTCTACTTCCGTAAAACCGGTGATAGTGACCGCATCCCACCATTCATTGGTTTCGCCGTCGACGTCTTTAACAATGAAATTTTCCACCGCCACCGGCTCTGAGAAAGTGAACCTGGCGGTCACACTCTGGGTTTTGTTCTCAAAGTTAGGGAATAGTCTCAGTTCATCATTGCCGTCAACGGTTAGTATTGAAGGTGTGCCATTTAGCAGACGGCTGTCCTCATCGGTGATTTCAACCGTTATAGTCACGCCTGAATTATTGACGTTGGTAAACTGTACCGGGCCGAGGTTATTTGTCGTCCAGCCCCCCTCATCTTCCCAGTCAAACTCGAAAGCGCTAGCACCAACACTCCCCAGGACAATGAACCCGAGCGTGAACGCGACGATAGGCAAGCGGAAAAGCATGAGGACCTCTACGGTTTAATTTTCAATATAAACATGCAGCACCCTCCCTTCCAAGGACGGAACTGCTCAAGAATTATACCGTATCCACTATTTGATGGTTAGTGACCAAGGTCACAGAATCAGTGGCCTGGAGCGTCAGCATTGAGACGAAATGGCCCGTAGTGACGCTCACCACCCATCGCTTCCTGCTCGATGAGGCGATAGTCATAACTATGCCCTGGCCTGGCGCCCGGATCTGCCAGCAGGTACTCACCACCCATGGGAGCGGTAATCAAGCCGG
This sequence comes from Halioglobus maricola, assembly GCF_009388985.1. Classification (NCBI taxonomy): domain Bacteria; kingdom Pseudomonadati; phylum Pseudomonadota; class Gammaproteobacteria; order Cellvibrionales; family Halieaceae; genus Halioglobus; species Halioglobus maricola. Next base: position 541,821 of record NZ_CP036422.1, on the reverse strand, counting down.
GCAGCATCCTGGTGTTCACCCGATACCATGGTTCAGAAGACGCCGCGGGTCGGCGCTCCACATAGAAACCGATAGTGTCCCGCTCGCTGAGGGTCTCCCAGCCGAAAACTGCAACATCACCGTCACCATCCGGGTCCAGAAATTCTGTCAGCGCTTGCTCGAGAGTCTCGCGACTAGCACCCTCCAGATCCGCTGCCACGGCTTCGTCCCAGCGCTGCAGAATCGCCTCGGCCTGAGCAGCACTGGCAATAGCCAAGCGTTGCAGGTAAGTATCAACGGATGTATAGGCCAAGCCCACCTGCCCCAGTGTCACGGCAGTAGTGTCGAACCGAATATAGTAGTCTTCTACCTCACCATCTGCGGCACGGACAACCGCTGAGGCCGCCGTGAGGCTGTCGGTAGAAATACGGAAGCGGGCATAGGTCTGAGAGATACCGGCGGGCAGCCCGCTCCAGCTAAAGCTCTCGACACCTTGAAAAGTCCCCGGGGCAACTTCGTGGCAATCCACCGCACCGAGGTCTGAACTGTCAAACACCCCATCCAGCACCCCGCCGCCACCGGGCACATCCAGCCAGCCACAGACGTAAGCCGGCACGGCGGCAAAGTTAGATACGGTCACGGTGGCAGAGAGAACTGTGCCGCTCGGACCCACCATCTGGAACACAACCCCATCCTCGTCATCCGCGTCGTTGAGATCGTCGTCAGTGGCCTGCGCGCCAAATTGGTAAACATCTTCCGTGTCCGGAGGCAGCACCCCCAGAAACGGAGCATTTAGCAAGTAAGCATCATTGGCGTCAAAGGCCCATCCGGCGACTCGCTCGGCAATATGGTTGCGCTCTGTATCATTGATCGTGTCTTCCTGTGCCGCCAGGCCCACGGCACTGCCCGCCACGGGGTTGGGGCCGAAGAGCACCGGCGATCCTCCATCTACGCCACGCATACCGTTAATGCTCGCTACTGCGGTAACCATCGGCTCCGACGAGCCGAGATTGTGGGCATAGGGCGGTGAAACGTTAACCCCTACAACACTTTCTGCACTCAGAAAAATCTCATAAGCGTGACCATTGTCATCCGCGCTACCCACTCCGCTATCGTCGTCGCCATCCCCATCGCTGCCAGCTTCGACAATGACGTAACCGAGGGTCTCACCCAGGCGTCCACCCGAGTCCTCGCCAATATGTTTGCCGACACAAATGGATCCACTGACGGGCTCCACACGCGCATTGCTGCAATTGTTGGCCCAGAATACACTCCAGGCCTCGTTGGCTGCAGTCATCACCTGGCCAAGCACCACCGGGCGGGTGAATGGCGTCGTGGGTGCAACGTCTTCACCGGCACTCCCATCCCAGTACTCAGTGAGAAATTTGCCATTGGTGGAACCGGACAGGACAGTATCGGCAAGTACCCGGCGGCCGTCAGGCAGGACATGATCACCGCTTTCAATAATCAGGCAGCTAGCATCCCAGGCGGCATCAAACACGGGGCCCAGCGGTATCTGGGGCTGCTGCATACGCATTTCGAAACTGCTGCCGGTCACAGCTCTAACGCGTGCGACGCGCTCTGCCTCACCCTCCAGGAAGTGCGGCGTGCACACTACCACGGGCGCGGTGTACCGCCCGCGCAGTTCGACATTCATCCAACTGTCGTCAGTGCCTGACAGTAACAGCGTTTCCAGAAGCGGGGCGACTATATGCGAGGCGTCTCCATAACTCTCAGGCGCGTCGCCGTAATCCAACGGCGGTGGCGTGAAGGTATACAAGTAATCTTCCGCTTCACCATCGACCAGGAGGCCCTCAAAACTGCTCTCATCCAAAGCCCCGGAGGTCACCCGAAATCGCAGATAGGTACTGCCGTTTTCCGGCACGCCGGCCCAGCTAAGTACTTGGTCGCTTGAGCCCATCGGCGCCGAAATACAGCGCCCCTCCGCAGGCTCGAAAGCTCCTGGCAACGCGGGGTCATCCATCCAACCACAGAGGTTGACTGGGCCACTTGTCGGATTGTGGACCCGCACAGTAGCGTTCAACGTGTTGCTCACACCATAATCAACGCCAAAAATGACACCATCTTCATCACTACCGACACCCCGCAAGGAGCTGTCATTGTTGTCGTCTGCCAAAGCGTCAACATCCGATTGCGGATCTTCCAGATCACCAGGATTGAAGCCCATATAAGGCTCCTGCAGCAGAATACCCGCAGAGGTCTGCATCAAAAAATATGCAACCCTTTCCTGAGTATGGATACGATCGCCCACTATGGTGTCTTCGTCGATGGCCAAATCAAGGCCAGCACCAGCAAGCGGCGCACCGCCATAGAGAACGGCAATTCCCCCCTGTTCGCCCTGCATACCTGTCTGCGTCACCGTACCGGAAGCAAAACTATTGGACAGGCCGTAACTATAAGGAGGATTGTTATCAACACCCGCCACCTGTGCACCCCCAACGGCCGCTACCCAGTTGCGGTCATTGACCACGTCGCCTGCACTCTCGAAAACGATATAACCCAGCGTCTCGTCCCCTCGGTCGGTCGTGTCGGTATCCTTGCCCACGTGCTTGCCTACACAGACGCCGGCACCAACGGGAGGATTGACGTAGTCGCTGCAATCGTGCGCCCAGAACTGACTATGCCGCGACTCGTTGAAGCTCATCACCTGCCCGAGGACCACCGGCGCTGTATAGGAATGCGCGAGGTCACTCGTAACATCTTCGGTGTCGGCGCTATCCCAGCCAAAGAAGTTTTCCGCACCATTGGTCTCGATCGACAGCACCGTATGAGCTTCAAATTTTGGCCCGCCAACAGACGTGAGATCGTAGTCGCCCTCCTCAGCTACCAGGCAATATACGTCGGAGGCGGTAGCGCCGAGCTGATCACTGGGCACCTGCAAGCGCACATCGAAGCTGGTTCCGGTCACATTATCGACCCTGACGACCGCCTCCGTATCTGCATCGCTGACAAGATTCCGCGCGCACACCACAACCGGGCTGTCATAGACGGCACGCAGCGCCACTGGCTCCCAATCATCGGTAACTGCCGGGACCCGCAGCGTTTCCAGAAGACCACGTTGCTGGTGCCCCGCGTCGCCATAGCCAGCTGCATCGCCATAGTCCGTACCTGGCACGAATACTTCAGCCGCGGGATTAAGCGCGACCCCCAGAATCGCCCATTTTTTCTGGGGGCTGAGCTGCCAGCTCACATCGAGGTCAGCCTCTGCTCCGCCGGCATTCGGGCGGTAGGCGGCGCCGCCCGAAATCTCGACGGACCCAGCCGCCAGCTGGCGCCATATTCGAACCTGATCAACGCCTTCATCCGGCGTTGTATCTTTTTCGGTCGCGACCACGTTGAAGGCCAATCCGCCAGCCTGGACTGCGTCCACGTTCACGGTGGCCAGGATGGAATCACCCGCTGTGGCCCATTGATTTGTGGGAGGTGTCGGCGCAATAGGGTCAGTCAGATCCACACCTGCCAGGTCCACGTATCCAGCAACAGCGCCCTTATCCAGGCTGGCGCTGAACACCGCCGAAATTTCACCATTGCTGGCAACGGTAGGACTGGGTAGGTAACAGATATAGAGGTGCAGCTTGGAATCACTGCTATAGGCGTCGATGTTGCAGCTGAAAAGCTGGTCAGCGCTGTCATCGCTGTCATCGCCAGGAGAGTAGGTGACAGAACTGAGGGTCTCGCCAGCATTCGCATTCAGGGAAATGCCCACCAGCGCCATGCGATTCAAGCCCGCAACAATATCGACAGCGCCGATCGTTACGCTATTTGCACTAACCACTGAGGCGGCGTCACTGCCTCGCACCTCAACGGCGGCATGAAGATGGAGACTGCTCGATAGTGCAGCCGCCAGGGCCAGCACTACGCCGCTGAGTCGGCGGGTTCCAGCGTGGATTGATGTCACTAGCATGGGCGCTAATCTGTCGTTGCTGCGTGTCCGCCCGACACTATCAGAATCAGGCAGAGGGGGTAACCCGGTGCTCTAGTACAAGGTGAACAGGTTCACAGACTATGCCTAAAATACAAGGCGCAGGGCCCGCCGTCAGTGCAGCGTCAACTCATCATCCTGGCGGCGCCCGCGGTGCTTCTCGCGGCGGTCGCCTTTACCCGACTGGGAGAAAAGCTCTGCCCGCAGGCCATTGAGGCCGCGCCGGTCGTCCAACTCGTCGCGGCGATCTTCGTAATGGACGTAGCGGCATTCACAGTGTCCCGAGGTACAGCCGGGCACCGGCAATGGAGGGGCATTCTTAACCAGGAAGCGCTTGCCCTTATAGGTCTTGAGCGCGGGGCAATCACCCACGCAGGAGATGGAGTGCCACGGCTGGACCGAAGCGGCTTGCTGGGTTTTGCGTTTACTCAGTGGTGCTGGCTTACTCGCACTGGCGTCCCGCCAGGCCGTAACTATTCTGACGGCCAACAGGCCCATCAGCACAATCAATACTGCAAGCAGTATTCCTTGGTACATCCTGTACCTCCCGCGAACGTTTTTATCGGTGTTCGAGGAGTATAGACGGGTATTTATGAATTTGAGTGATTTTTGAACAGTGCGGCCCCGTCAGCGCGGCAATCGCCGCGCTCCGGAGCTAGTGCTTATTTACGGCGGACGTGACCCACGAGCGCGGTCAGGGCCAGTGCCGACATGATCAGGTAGAACAGCGGCATCACAGGCACCCCGAACAACTCGTTGCGATTAAGGCCCTTGTGATGGCTGGGGTCGGTATCTTCGACCACGGGCGGCAGCACACCGGTACCCACGCCAGACGCCGTGCCCACGTTGCGGTAATTGCCTCGCGTCACCAGCGCGTCTCCGGTGCAGGTTTCCGACTCACCCGGCAGCATCAGCGGGATCGGGTTACCCGAGGGGCAATCCACAACCACACCTTGATCGTCGGTGAGCTCTATCGTGGCCAGCGGCACGTTGCCGGTATTGGTGACGACATAAGTGAAGTCCACGGCGGACCCCTGGAGAAGGAGCGGCCCAGGGGGATTGTCCGCGTCAGCGCCATTGGTGGCTTTTTCGATATCAATCTCTGGGTCTTCACGCCCTCCCAGAGAGGCATAACCAAAGTGATGGCTGGGGTCTGTCGCGATCACATCCGTTCCCAACAAACCGGTGCCCTCGGCTGTGCCGATATTGGCGTACTGGCCACCAGTCACAGTGCCAGCGCCCACACAATAACCCGTGCCACCCACGGGTATTTCGGGAATGGGATTCCCGCCTGCACAGAGCACGGTCACACCCTGGTCGTCGGTGACTTCTACCTGCTCCAACGGCACATCACCGGTATTTTCGGCCACATAAACGAACAGCACGGAATTGCCGACTTCCAGCAATGGCCCAGGCGCCACGTCGGCATCCACGCCGTCGGTGTATTTTTCAAGCACCAGCGCGGGGGAGCTGTCACCGCCGAAGTAATGGGAGGGATCGGTGTCTTCGAGCTCTTCATTCTCGGGCGCGGGGCCAATACCGGTAATCGTAGCGACGTTCGCGTACTGCCCCTGCTGGGCAACTCCCACTGCCGTGTAGATCCACACCTCATTCGGGTCGAGCACATCGTTGTTATTGTCATCGCCACTGTCGGGCCCGGCGATTACGCCGAGCTGGTCGTCTACCAGCCGCACCTGCACCAGCGGGGTAGCCGCAGCACCGGTATTGGTTACCACGTACTCCCAGGTTACCGCTGCATTAATCGCCAGGTTTGGCCCCGGTGCGGTATCAGCATCTTCTCCGTTGGTCGATTTTTCCACGGTGATGGCGTTCTCGTAACCGAAATAGTGCGAGGGGTCCGTCTCAGTCACCACCGCTCCGAGGCTGTCTGTACCCCGCGCGGTGCCGATATTCGAGTAGAGACTGGCCCCTGCAGTACCCTGCGCCTCGAACAACCAACGCTCATCGAGGTCCAGTTGGTTGTTATTGTTGGTATCACCTTCCACATACACCGGGATCTCGCCCTGGTTGTCAGTGACCACCACATCTCTCAGCGGCTCATTGCCGGTGTTGAATACCACATAGCCCCACTCGACCACATCACCAATGGGGATACGCGCCGCGGTCTCCGGCGTATCGGCGTCAATGCCGTTGGTAAATTTCTCGATACCAATACCGGGGCTGGCACCGAAATAGTGGGATAAGTCGAAGTCACCGACCCTGTTTCTGGGGTCATTCGGGTCGTCTACGACCGGCACGGCCAACGCCAATCCCAGGTTGGAATACTGGCCCGGGGCAGAAATACCGCTGGCTGTACAGACAACTGATTCGGCCGGATCGAGGATATCGTCCGGGCAATCCACGCTTCCCAAAGGCAGTTTGGAGTCCACCACGGCTAGCAAGCGCAGGGCGACGTTGCCTGCATTGGTCGCAACATAGGTCCAGTTGACAGGACCGCCAACCTCAATGAAGGGGCCAGTCGGCGTATCGGCATCCTGGCCATTGGTGGCTTTTTCCAATGTCAGGGCGGGCAAGGCGCCAAAGTAGTGAGACGGGTCTGAGTCTGTGGCCGGCGCGCCACCCGCCGGGTTCGGTGCCGTCGCTACCGCCACATTGCGATATTGGCCTGCACTAGCGGTACCCACGGCGGAACAAATAGCGGCAGGGCCACCGGGCACCAGCACAACACTGGGGCAGTTGATCGCGCCCAACTGATCATCAACCACCGTCCAGTTATCGATCGCAAAGTTACCCACATTTCTCACAGCGTAGGTCCAATTGACGGGCGCTCCCCGCTCGAGTGTCGGGCCTGGCGCCACGTCGGCATCCTCGCCATTGGTCGATTTCTCTATATCGATCTGCATGTCCAGGCCAAAATAGTGCGAGGGGTCCTCGTCGGTCACAGTCTCTGAGCTGCCCTCGCCGCTGACAATCGCGCGGTTGGCGTACTGGCCGGCCACTGCCATGCCAAGCCCCGAATAGAGCCAAACTTCGGTCACATCCAGCAGATTGTCACCGTCCAGGTCACCGCCCTGGTAATTCAGAGTCACACCCTGGTCATCGCTGATCGCGATATTGGCCAGCGGCTCGGAACCGGTATTGCGCACCTCATACAGCCAGTTGATGGTCCGCCCTACCCTGACCAGTGGGCCGGGCTGTTGGTCAGCATCTTCCCCGTTAGTGCTTTTCTCCACGCTAATGCCGGGCTCCACCTCGAAGTAGTGCGAGGGGTCAGTCGCAGACACGGGCGTGCCGTAGCTGTCGGTCGCTCTCACCGTGGCATCATTGCGAAACTGGCCGGTAAAAGAATCGCCCTCAGGCGTCATGCCGGAGATGCCGCTGGCGGTGCAGGTCATGCTCTCACCCTGAATCAGGGTGGTTTTGGGGCAATCAACCGGCTGGACCTGGCCATCGAATACAACAGGCTCTGTCACCAGATCTTCAATGCTGATGCCACTGAGTATTGTGTTGCCAGTGTTCGCTACCTGATAGCTCCAGTTGACCACGTCGCCGCGGGGCACTACCGGGCCGGTCCGGGTATCTGCATCCACCCCGTCCGTCAGTTTTTCCAGGGTGATGCCTGGCGCTGGATCCGCCAGATTGAAGAACTTACAGGTGACAATCGACTGCTCCGGTACCGTAATCGTGAACGTACCCTCACCGGAATCGTCCAGGGGCAAGTCTGCGTCGGGGCTGTCAGGGGTGCGGAAGGTACAGATGGTTTTGCTCTCGTCGTTGGTAAAACCACTCTGGACCACCTCAGTGGCGACGAAGCCGGAGGAGTCAACCTCATCCGCTGGCCGCCACTGGAAAGTCGCAAAACCGGACGCATCAGTGAGCGTGGTCTTGGCGTCGGTCAGGGCTGGATCTTCTTTCACTGGCAGGATCCAGGCGAACTCGCCACTACCCGGTGCGGCAACTTCACCGGTGATCTGCCACAGCGGGCCGGGAATAGCATCGTCCAGCGAATCCGGGTCTGGCGTGAGGTCGACGATTTTCTCAACCGTCACCGATGGAGAGCAGAGTTGAAACGCAGCTTCGCGCAGGGCGTCCTCAAGCTCATCAAAATTTGGTTCGCGATAAACGTCGTCTGTGGTGATATCGAAGGGGTCGCCATCGGGATGGACATCGGGCCCTGAAATTTTCTGAATGCGCGCGAGCGACGCATTCGACGACACACCATTGCCCACGGCTACGACGAGAATGTGCGAATCCTGTGATTTCAAATTGTTGGCATTGGCTACCGCGCGATCAGCCGCCGGGTTTTTATCAGACCCGGTAGTTTCGTTATCGCTCAGGGGCACCTTGTTGTTGTACTCATCGTCGGTCACCCGGTCATTGCGAATCACCTGAGTGGGGTCACCGTCGGTGATAAACACCGTGAGATGCGGCACATCAAAAGAAGGACGTGGTGCAAACGCTGAACCTAACCGGCCCATGCGCAGGCCGTCTTCCCAGTTGGTATTGCCGCCCGGGTCGTAATCGTTATCAACGTAATTGTCGAGAAATACCTTGGTATCGTCTGTGACCGTGATGTAGTCACCGCGATTAAAGACGCCGATCTTTGGAAGCCGCGCTACCTTGGAAAATTCCGCCACGGCCATCGAGGAACTGGTATTTTTGATCGCCGCAGTAAACGCTTTAAAGGCTGTACGCACGTTATCGTCGTTGTCACCGATGGACCCGGACTCATCGAGAATCATCAGCACATTCAGACCGCAAGCCTGCTCAAGGTCGGGGTTGTCGATCGGGTCTTCGGTATTGCGCAGCACGGCGTGCCCCTCGTGGCTGGCCACGAGAGACAGTGAAAAGGCCACGATGCCGGCAAGGGTGGCAGACGTGGCGCGGGCAGCAAATTTCCTTATGCTGGGATACAAGGGACATCCATTTTCTTGTGCTTTTCACCATCTTTTCCTTGATTTACTTCCAAGTCAATAGCTTAGCGAAGCGAGCGCGGTGCTAGATACGCAACCGATCACCCGATTGTTGCCGCGACCAGGGATAGTAAAGGGCGTCCTCCGGCGACTGCAGTGGCAGGATGACAACCAGCAGTTCGGTGGTCGAACCCGTGAGATTGAGCTCCCCCACATAACGGCCACCCACCAGGGGTGTACTCAACTGACAGGCATCAAAATTGATCTCGTAGTCACTACCCGTCTGGCTGTATTCGCTGCAAATAGAGAGGTACGCTTTTTCATCGAGTACCGCAGACACATCAATATCTACGCTCAGCACATAGGTATCGTCAAAGACAAAGCCGTCGGGAACCTGCAGGTCCTCGGTGGCGATGCGGGACTCCCCCAGTAATTTATCCACGGTAAATCCTGGCGCCTCTACGACCAGGCGCTGCGCCGCAGCGAATACCCGATCGTTTAGCAACAGCGCCTCATGCTGGGGCTTGCGTTCCGGGTCCAGGCGCAGAAACGCCTGATAGTCTGCATCCCCGCCAGCAGTGAGTCTGCCGGCCAGAATATTCAGGGCGCCCAGCACTTCCTCTGCCGGCAGCGCCATCACCTGGTTCGCCATCGCTGTAGTGAGGCTGTTCATCGACGCGTACCCGGTGACGCGCCCTTCTTCATTCAGCTGGAAGAAGTCACCGAACACGATTACGGCGTAACAGAGTTCTTCTTCACAGGCCTTGATCAACAAAGGCTGGTCGGGCGTCTCAGCCAATTCGGGATAGCTGTCCAGTACATCACCGAAGTCAAAGTCGCCGCTGAAGTAGCCGTCGTGTTCTTCAAGCACCTGGCCTGTACGGGTCGCCACCGCACTCTGTCGGTCGTCCCAGCGGTACAGGCCGGCCACCGCCCCTGGCGGCAGTGGGCTGCCAATGCAGCCGCCGATCGCGCACAGCAGCAACAGAATGATCGCGAGATCGATAGGTTTACGTTCCACAATATTCATTTGCACTACTCCTGAAAAAGTTTTTCAGCGATAGCATTTTCAGCACGGAACCAGTCGCTGCTTTGGCCTCCGCCGTTAGACACATAGGCTTCGAAGGAGGGGTAGGTCTGAACAATGTCATGACCCTCCTCGGTGTGTGCCCAGGGGCCGCCGATCACAATCGCCCAGGGCAGGCCGGAGGATGTCTGGTAATACTTGCCCGCGGATGGGTTAGACGCGTCGTCGTAGCTGCCGAGCGCACTGGCTTCGGCTTTGATGGTGGGCGGGCGGCCCATCAGGTGCACTTCTGTACGGCGCGCGTTAACGCCAAAGATGAACGGATTGAACAGCAGGTCATCTGCGATATCCGCCGACACCTCGCCCGTCACTGGAATCGTCAGCTTGAAACGACTTGCCGATGTACCGCCACAGAAGTCCTCGGTGCGATAGAACTTGCAGCCCTCTCCCTTGGTGACATGGCGGAAAACATTCTCGTAGATAATAAAGACCGCGTTTTCGCTGCCCGCGCCAACTTCAAGAAATGAATCTGGCTGATACTCGCCGCCCACCTTGAGCGACATATTGGCCTGATCGACAGCCGCGCGCGGCAACCCCGGAATCTCCACGGCAAAGCCACTTTTGATCGAGGCGCCGATCGCCTCTACTTCACCAGAAATGACAATCGAATCGATGCTGCGACTACCCGGATCGTTGTCCAGCGAGACCGCATTCAGCTCGGTGCGATAGCTAAGCACGAGATCGTTCATGTCGTAATCGCCCTGACGCGGCCAGAGGTCTTCATACGCGAGAGTGACGGACGAGTTCGCCGCCGGGTAGTAGCTGGTCGTCACCCGGCGGCCGAACAGCGACACCTCGTAATCTTCAACTTCGCCATCGGCTGCCCCGCCAACTGCGGGTAGGCTCGGCGAACTGGAAATGCGAAAACGCGCCCAGGTATCACCGGTTGAGATGTCGGCGGGCACGTCAAAAGAAATGATCTGGGAGCCATTGTTGATGTAGCGGCCATCCAGAATTTTCTCACTCGTGTCGAAGCTGCCGTTGTCGTTGTAGTCGATCCAGGCGTTCACATAACCTGCCCCGGTAGCCTTTATCGAGATCAGCGCGGTCTCGCCGGCGGCAAGGTCGGTAATAAAGCTGACGCCGTCCTCGTCATCCGATCCCACACTATCGTCAGACTCTGGCGCGGACGGCGGCTGCACTTCACTATCGATTCGCGTACCGAGTATCACCCCCCCCTCCTCGAGTTGATGGCGTGGGCCGTTTTTCGCGAAGGACGTGCCGTAGCTGTCAGGCGCGTCGCCAAAGTCGAGTTTGGTGGAGGGCAACGGCGTGACGGGTGCAAGTGCACAGCGCGCACCGTCGTTTTGCGATGAATTCGGGCCCTGGGCGTAGGGCTCAAGAGTCGGTGCACTGCTATCCACCGATATGCGAAACACCTGGCCGTCGGTATTGCGGCTGGCGTAGAGATTGCCGTCGACGTCGAAATACACGGCACCAAAGGTACCCCGCTCCGAGAGCCGGGCCAAAAATTCAACCGCGCCGCTGTTGGGGTTGATCACGACGAGGTCCCCGGCAGACGTAACGGAATACAACTTGCCATTGTCCGGGTGAAACGCCATGTCGAAGATCTGCAGCGACAGGGTGCGGCCGTCGACAATGCGCTTGGGGGTCAGGTAATTGTCTGAAGCGGGGTCCAGATCCACCCGCCACAAGCCGTGACTACCGCCGCTGCCGCGTTTGTAGAAATAGTACTGGCTGCCACTGACGGACACATCGCCCACGTAAAAATTGTCGTTAATGGATGTCGTTAGTGGCAGTGGCTCAAGCGTGTAGTCAGCGGTCAAACGGGCCACAGTCTTATGCTCGTAACTCCAACCGTAGATGTATCGATCTTCAAGGTTGAAACCGACGCCATTGAACTTATCGCTGGTACCGATGTTGTTGGCGAGTTTCTCTACATAGCCTGTGGACAGGTCCACGCCATAGAGCACGGCCGTCTTGCCCTGAACTAAAAAAGCCTGCGCGGGGCAGGAGGTGAAAGGAGATGCTGCGACATTACCCGCAGGTACAATCGTCGCTACCGCCAGTAGCAAGGCTGCGCAGTGGTTCTCGATCTTCATGCTGTTGCTGCTCTTCCGATATTGTATCGGTCGTACAGCAAGTAGCTTGCCAATTCCCCGAAAGCCGCTAAAACAGCGGGCTAGGCGCAGATCCGCGAGGGAACGCGGCGGGAAATTCCATCAATGCTTCGCGATTTGCAACTGAAATGGGGAACCGACCCGTGCGGGCCAGGATTCCCCAACAGCGAGGGGCGGCTAATCAGCCAAAGGGATGGCGCAGAACAATCGTCTCCACCCGGTCAGGCCCGGTGGAAATAATGTCGATAGGAGCGCCCACAACTTCCTCAATTTTACGGATGTAATCGCGCGCGGCCTGCGGCAACGCTTCAAGGCTCTGGGCTCCCAGGGTGGACTCGCTCCAGCCGGGAACCTCCTCGTATACTGGGTGCAGGCCTTCGTAGTCGTCTGAATCAACGGGGTTGGGCACGGGCTTACCGTCCGCGCAGGCGTAGCCCACACAGATCTGGATAGACTCGAGGCCGTCCATGACGTCCAGCTTGGTCAGGCACAGGCCACTCACCGAGTTGATGTTCACCGCGTTGCGCAGGGCAACGGCGTCGAACCAGCCACAGCGGCGCGGGCGGCCGGTGGTAGCGCCAAACTCATGGCCTTTCTCCGCCAGGTGAGCGCCGGTCTCGTCAAACAGCTCGGTGGGGAATGGGCCGGAGCCAACACGGGTGGTGTAAGCCTTGGTGATACCCAGCACATAGTCCAGGTACAGCGGGCCGAAGCCGGAACCGGTGGCGGTGCCACCAGCGGTGGTGTTGGAGCTGGTCACGTAGGGATAGGTGCCGTGGTCGATGTCCAGCAGGGAGCCCTGGGCACCCTCGAACATGATCTTGGCATTGGTCTCACGGCACTGGTGCAGGATCGCGGTCACGTCAGCGATCATCGGCTTGATCTCCTCGCCCATGGCGAGGGTGTCGGCCAGCACTTTCTCGTAGGACAGCGGCTCGGCGCGGTAATAGTGCTCAAGGGCGAAGTTGTGATACTCCATCACGTCCTTGAGCTTGCGCGCGAAACGGTCCTTATCCTGCAGGTCGCCCAGGCGCAGGCCGCGGCGGGCGACTTTGTCTTCATAAGCGGGGCCGATACCGCGCCCGGTGGTGCCGATCTTCTCATTGCCGCGCTTGGCCTCGCGCGCCTGATCCAGGGCCACGTGGTAGGGCAGGATCAGCGGACAGGCCGGGGAAATCTTGAGGCGCTCACGCACCGGCACGCCGGCTTCTTCGAGGCCAGCCATTTCCTTGAGCAGCGCATCCGGTGCCAGCACCACACCGTTGCCGATCAGGCACTGCACGTGTTCACGCAGGATGCCGGAGGGGATCAGGTGAAGAACGGTCTTCACACCGTCAATAACCAGCGTGTGGCCAGCGTTGTGTCCGCCCTGGAAGCGCACGACGGCACTGGCCTGATCAGTCAGGAGGTCGACGATCTTACCTTTACCCTCATCGCCCCACTGGGTGCCGAGAACTACTACGTTTTTGCTCATGGTGTTGCTCTTTCGAGTGGTTTCAATTCCCAGGATCCATCCTGGTCTGTCAGCTCCCTGTCACAGCGCACATCCACCGCGCCACCCAGGGTATTGATCACAATCTCGCCGGCAGCGCGCAGCGCCTCGGCCTGTGCCAGCAGCTCAGGATCGTCGCTGTCGGGCATGCTGATAGCGCCTTTGGGCTCGCTCGCGGCGGCCGCCAGGCCCATCAGGGCTTTCAAATCGGTGGCGAAGCCAGTCGCGGGGCGAGCCCGGCCGAACACTTCGCCGACATCGTTGTAGCGGCCGCCGTTGGCGAGCGCCTGGCCGTGGCCGGGCACATAGGCGGCGAACACGATACCCGTGTGATAGTGGTAGCCGCGCAGCTCTGCCAGGTCGAAGTAGATCCTGATGTCCGGGCGCTGGCGGCGGATATCGGTAGCCACGTCCGCCAGGGCCTCCACGGCGGCCAGGGCCTGAGGAGCGCGCTCGGCAAAAAATTCGCGGGCGTCGGCAAGCACACTGTCGTCGCCATGCAGGTCGACCAGGCCGACAATCAGTTCGGCCGTGGTCGCGTCGATCTCGGCGCGGGCGAGCGCGGCGGTGAGGTCGGGGACAGATTTGCGTTGCAGGCAGTCGAAAATGGTCGCTTCCAGGCCGGCATCCAGCTGGGCACTGTCCAGCACTGCCTCGAAGATACCCACGTGGCCGAGGTCCAGGGTGATTGTGCTCTGCAGTTCAGCGGCATCCAGCGTTGCCAGCATCAGCCGAATTACTTCGACATCTGCCGCGAGGCTGTCGTCGCCGTAGAGCTCGGCGCCGAGCTGGATCGGCGAGCGCGATGCCATCAGCGACTTGGGCCGGGTGTGCAGGGTAGAGCCGGCGTAGCACAGGCGGGACACGCCCTCGGGCGCCAGGCTGTGGGCGTCGATACGCGCCACCTGCGGAGTGATGTCGGCCCGCACGCCCATGGACCGGCCGGAGAGCTGGTCGGTCAGTTTAAACGTGAGCAGGTCGAGGTCGTGACCCAGGCCAATCAGCAGGGAATCGGTAAATTCCACCAGCGGCGGAATAACCAGTTCATAGCCCCAGGCGCGGAACAGGTCGAGTAAACGACGGCGCAGGCTTTCCACAGTGGCAGCCTGGGCGGGAAGTACTTCCTCAATGCCGTCTGGCAACTGCCAGCGATCAACGGATGTCATCGGGAACCCTAACTTGAAACCCTAGTTAAATACGTACAACAAAACCACGCCCAGCAGCATGCTACCGAGGCCGATGTTGCGAATCACGCGGTCTTCCATCTGGGCCACCATCGCCAGCATATTGCGCCAGCGATTGGGGCTGATGAAGGGCATCGCGCCCTCAATAATCATTACCAGTGCCAGCGCTACCGGGAGAACCTGCCAGAAATCCACATTTCCCCCTTTCAAAACCGCCAGACACAAAAAACCGTGGCTTCATCGCTTGTGGCACAAACGACGAATCCCACGGTTGCGGGATGCTACCACATCAGAGGGGCAGCATCATACCCTTTGGACGTGAATCCAGCGGCCGTTACTTGCCGCCGCTGGAGTCTTTCAGGTAGCGGAAGAACTCGCTATCGGGCTGCAGCAACAGCACGTCGCCCTGGCCCTGGAACGCTTCCTGATAGGCCTTGAGGCTACGCGTGAACGAGTAGAACTCAGGGTCACGGTTGAAGGCCTCGGCATAGGTGTTGGTGGCTATAGCGTCACCTTCACCTCGCACTAGCTGGGCATCGCGGTAAGCGTTCGCTGCAATCACCGTGACCTCGCGGTCGGCGGCGGCGCGAATACCCTCAGCCAGTTCCTGGCCCTGGGCGCGGTGCTCACGGGCTTCCTTCTCACGCTCGGCGTTCATCCGCTGGTACACAGACTCAGAGACGTCGCGCGGCAGGTCGATCTGCTTCACCCGCACATCGACCAGCTCCACACCCAGCTCGGCGTTGACCACGTCGCGCAGGCTGTCAGCGAGCCTCAGCATGAGCTGATCGCGCTCACCGGAAACCACTTCCTGGATCGTGCGCACGGCCACCTCGTTACGCAGGCCGTCGTTAATACGCTGGGCCAGCAGGCCCATGGCGCGCGCTTCCTCGCCGTTAGTGGCGGTGTAGAACTTCTGCGTGTCCGACACCTTGAACTTGGCGTATGAATCCACAATCAGCGCTTTCTTCTCCTGGGTGAAGAAGGGCTCGGGCTGGGAGTCCACAGTCAGCACGCGGCCATCAAACTTGCGCACGTTGTTCACAAAGGGAACCTTGAAGTGCAGGCCGGGTTGGATATTCGGATTGACCACTTCACCAAACTTGAGCAACACGCCCCGTTCGGTTTCCTTGATGACATAGATTGAGCGGCTGCCGACAAAGACCACAAGCGCAATCAGGATCATGACGGTTAAATTGCGATTAGACATGATTAGCGCCCTCCTCTGCGGCTGGAACTGCCACTGGCCGCGGCGTCGCGACGCAGCTGCTCAGTGACCTGGTTGGTGAGCTCACGCAAGGTGGCGGAATCAAACGTTGTACTGCCCGAAGTGCTGCGGACCTTGCTCTGCTCGGCGAGCTTGTCCAGTGGCAGGTACATCATATTGTTGCCGCCCTCTACATCCACCATCACTTTGCTGGTGTTGGCATACACGCCCTGCACCGCATCGAGGTACAGACGTTCGCGGGTGACTTCCGGCGCTTTCTCGTATTCGGTGAGCAGCTGGATAAAGCGCTCGGCCTCACCCTCGGCATTGGCGATCACCTGTTCGCGGTAGGCGCTCGCTTCCTCGACCTGGCGCTGAGCCTGACCGCGGGCCTCTGGCACCACTGCATTGGCGTAGGCCTGAGCTTCGTTCTTGACCCGCTCCTCGTCCTCGCGAGCCTTGATCACGTCGTTAAACGCGGCCTCGACCTGGCTGGGCGGTCTGGAGTCGTCAACGTTCACCGCGGAGACCAGAATGCCGGTCTCGTAGATGTTCAGGTATTCCTGCAGGCGCTGCTTCACATCGATACCGATCTGGGCGCGGCCCTCGGTTAGTACGAGGTCCATGCTGGTGCCACCGACAACGTGGCGCAGGGCACTCTGTGCAGCATGCTGCAATGAGCGCTCAGGGTCGCGTACCTTGAGGACAAAACTGGTGGGGTCGTCGATCACGTACTGCACAGAGAGTTTCACCTCGACGATATTCTCGTCCTGGGTGAGCATGGACTCGCTGAGGGTCGCGGCGCGAACCTTGGTCGTGTTGACCTTGGTCACCACGTCGATGCCCGGCGGGTTCCACTGGAGGCCCGGCTGCACGGTGTCGTAGTACTTGCCGAAGCGCAGCACCACGGCGCGCTCCTGCTGATCGATCTGGTAGAAGCCCATCAGGCCCCACACCAACAGGCCGACAACGGCCACAACCACCACTACGCCAATAGGGAAACCAGCGCTACCTTTTGAGCTGCCACCGGAAGAACCGCCGCCGCCAAACAGGCCACCCAGTTTTTCCTGCAACTTCTTCAGCGCTTCATCGAGGTCCGGCGGCCCTTGGTCGCCATTGCCCCAGGGGTCGTTAGGCCCCTTGTTGTTACCGCCACCCGGTTCATTCCAGGCCATGTTGAAACTCCTTGGTTAAAAAGTGGTGTGAGTCTATCAAATTTTAGAACAAAGGCTCAGGGCCTTTCTTCATTAGTCGATTCCAATCAGCGCGCGGCAGTCTCACCTGCAGCTGCGCAGTGCCATCATCGGCATAATCTTCCGATTCCACAGCGCCCAGGGCGTAAAACGCCGCCCGCAGCTGCCCCTGGTCCGGGGCAAGATCCAGCGCTTCGTTGACCATGTCCTGGCCCACCAGTTCGCTCACCGCCTGCAGCAGCAGGTCGACACCGGCACCGGTCACGGCACTCAGCCAGACCCGCTCGGGTTTGCCATCGGCATCGCGATCTATACGCGGCTGCTGCTCCAGCAGATCGAGTTTGTTGAAAACTTCCAGCCGCGGGATCTCTTCCGCGCCAATCTCCTGCAGCACATCGTGCACCTGGAAGATATTGTCCTCGCGCTCGCCGCTGGCAGCGTCGATCACGTGCAGCAGCAAATCGGCGTTGAGGGTTTCCTCCAGCGTCGCCTTAAATGCTTCCACCAGCTTGTGCGGCAGATGGGCGATAAAACCCACGGTGTCCGCCAGCACGACCGGGCCCACGTTTTCCAGCTCGAGCCGGCGCAGGGTCGGGTCAAGGGTGGCAAACAACTGGTCGGCGGCGTACACGCCAGACTGGGTAATGTAATTAAACAGGGTCGATTTGCCCGCGTTGGTGTACCCGACCAACGAGACAGTGGGGATTTCCTGACGACGACGCGAACGGCGGCCCTGGTCGCGCTGCTTGCGCACCTTTTCCAGCCGCCCGGTAATCGACTTGATCCGCACCCGCAACAGGCGACGGTCCGTTTCCAGCTGGGTTTCACCCGGGCCGCGCAGGCCGATACCGCCTTTCTGCCGCTCCAGGTGAGTCCAGCCGCGCACCAGCCTTGTGCTCATATGGCGCAACTGGGCCAGCTCAACTTGCAGCTTGCCCTCGTGGGTGCGGGCGCGCTGGGCGAAAATCGCGAGAATCAGGCCGGTGCGGTCCAGCACCCGGCATTCCAGCTCGGCTTCCAGGTTGCGCTCCTGGCTGGGGCTGAGGCTGTGATTGAACATCACCACCTCTGCCTCATGCAGGGCGACCTCGTCGCGAATTTCATCGAGCTTGCCTGAGCCGACAAAGGTGCCGGGATGGGGCGCGGTGCGCGAGCCCATAACGTAGGCAGCCGGATCCCCTCCTGCTGAGAGCACGAGTTCTTCAAATTCGCGGGGGTCTTCCCGCTCGGATTCGCTGTCAAGGTTCAGGTGAACGAGCACAGCTCGCTCCCCGGACTCGGGTCGATCAAAAAACAAAATTACCTCGGGAATTTTCCCCGCAGCGAAAGATCAGCTTGCGGCTGCAATGGCAGCCGCGGCCGGTATCCTTAACTATCACCGCCCTCTTCCGGCGGATGCTGCATGGGCAGACGCACCACGCGGCTGGGAACAACAGTGGAGATCGCGTGCTTGTATACCATCTGGCTGACTGTGTTCTTCAGCAACACGACGAACTGGTCGAATGACTCAATCTGGCCCTGCAGCTTGATGCCGTTTACCAGGTAGATGGAGACGGGAACTCGCTCCTTACGCAAAATATTCAGGTAAGGGTCTTGTAGGGTATGCCCTTTTGACATGGGAACTCTCCTCATAGGCTCAAATCGAGCCGAAAAAAATAAATAACTGGCCTTCTGCCTGCACCGGCGCCGTACTTACGTACCCCTTGGCGTCCAGCGAGGGTTACGGGCCCTCGGTACCACTGCACACATTATAGTGCATCCGTGGATTTCTACATGGGGGCAACCCGCAAATAGTTCAAGGCCGCCTCCACTGGGGTCAGACCCCAATTTTTCCGGGAAGGTTCCTGAGGCGAGGCAAATTTTTCCAGATTGCCGTCCTTATCGGTGTAGATCCATGCAAGATCGGGCCATTTGCGCAGCCAGGTGAGCTGGCGTTTGGCCAGTTGGCGGGTGGCGGCGACGCCTTTTTCCAGCGCGTCCTCCAGGCTGCACTCACCGTCCAGGTGTTGCCAAAGTTGACGATAGCCCACGGCGCGCACGGCGGGCAGGTCCACGTGCAGATCGCCACGTCGATACAAGCCCTGCACCTCCTCCACAAACCCCGCCTTCATCATAAGCTCGAAACGCAGGGCAATGCGCTGGTGCAAAACCGCTCTTTCAGTGGGGCAAATCGCCAGCTGGCGGATGTCATAGCGGTCGAAGGGGTTATGGGCGGCGGCATCGCCCTGGGCGTGATGCTCAGTCATTGATATACCGGTGGCCCGGTAAACCTCCAACGCCCGCGCCAGCCGCTGGGAGTGATTGGGGTGAATGCGCGCGGCGGCGGTCGGGTCCACCTCGGCCAACTGCGCGTGGATATGCGGCCAGCCCCGGGCCTCGGCTTCCGCTTCGATCGCGGCGCGAATAGCCGGGTCTGCCGACGGCATCTCCGCCATCGGCTCGAGGAAAGCCTTGAAATAAAGCATGGTGCCGCCCACAAACAGCGGGATATTGCCGCGCGCGGTGATCTCGTCCGCGAGGCGATTGGCATCGGCGGCGAAGTCCGCTGCAGAATAGGGCTGGGCCGGGTCGCGAATGTCCACCAGCTGGTGCGGGTAGTCCGGCTTGGCGCTGCCAATATCCAGCCCGCGGTAGACCAGCGCGGAGTCAACACTCACTAATTCGCAGTTGAGTTGCTGCGCAAGTGCGATGGCAAGGTCGGTCTTGCCCGAGGCGGTAGGCCCCATCAGACAAATCAGGGGTGGTTTGACGGGTGATGTGCTCATCGGCCCCGCAGGAACAACTTGTCCAGCTCATCCAGCCCCATCTGGGTCCAGGTGGGACGGCCGTGGTTGCACTGGCCGGAGCGCTCGGTCTCTTCCATATCGCGCAGCAACGCGTTCATTTCGGGCACCGTGAGACGGCGATTGGCGCGCACGGAGCCGTGGCAGGCCATGGTGGAGAGTATCTCGTCCATGTGTGCCTCGATCCGTTCGGAACTGCCGTATTCAATCAGGTCGGCGAGCACGTCGCGCAAGAGTTGCTCCACATCGGAGTCGCGCAGGCTAACCGGGATTTCACGGATCACCAGCGATTCCTCCCCGGCCACGTCCACCGCCATACCCAGGCGCTGGAACAGGGCCGCGCTGTCAGCGGCAACCGCCACCTCGCGCTGGCTCACAGCAATCGGCTGTGGCACCAGCAGCGGCTGGCTGCGAATGCCTTCCTCATCGCGGGAGGTTTTCAGGCGCTCATAGGTAATGCGTTCATGGGCAGCATGCATGTCCACCAGCACCAGGCCGGCGGCGTTCTCGGCGAGAATGTAAATACCCTTGAGCTGCGCCAGGGCATAACCCAGCGGAGGCACATCTTCCTCGCGACTTTGCTCCGGAAGCGTCGGATGCAGCTGCTGGTAGGCAGACATCTGGGCCTGGCCCGCACCCGGGGCCACACCGCTACCGCCAAAGAAGCCGGCGCCCATGGGGCGAGGCTCACCGGTACCTGCTGCATTGGACCCACCCCCCCGTTCAGCGCCCCAGGTCAGCGCCGACTGGGTCGCTATCTCGCCGGTCTCGGTGTTGATCGCCATACCGTCACCGGTGGCCACGGTATTGTCCGGGAGCTGGTCCGCCGGGCGCACATCCGCCAGAGCCCGGTGCAGGCTGGAGAAAATAAAGTTGTGCACGCTGCGGCCATCGCGAAAACGCACCTCGTGCTTGGTCGGGTGCACGTTCACATCCACCAGCGCCGGGTCGAGCTCAAGGTAGAGCACAAATGCCGGATGGCGCCCGTGGTAGAGCACATCGCGATAAGCCTGCTTCACCGCATGGGCAATGAGCCGGTCGCGAATCACACGGCCGTTGACGAAAAAGTACTGCAGATCCGCCTGGCTGCGGGAGAACGTGGGCAGGCCCACCCAGCCCCAGAGCTTCAGGCCCAAAGCCTCGTTCTCCAGGTAGATTGCCTGCTCCATAAAGGCCGGCCCGCACACGGTCGCTACTCGCCGCTGCTGTTCCGCCTGGCTGGTACCGGCCTTGAGCTGGTGGATAGTGCGGCCGTTGTGCCTCAGGCTGAAAGCCACGTCAAAGCGCGACAGGGCCAGGCGCTTCACCACCTCTTCAAGGTGATTGAATTCGGTTTTCTCGGTGCGCAGGAATTTACGCCGGGCCGGCGTATTGAAGAACAGATCACGCACTTCAACCGTAGTGCCCTGCGGATGTGGCGCAGGCTTTACCAGAACCTCCATTTCACGCCCCTCACAGGAGGCGCTATTGCCGCCACTGCCCTCTTCCTCGGCATTACTGGTCAGGGTCAGGCGCGAAACAGAGCCGATACTTGCCAAGGCCTCGCCGCGAAAGCCAAGGCTACCCACGGCTTCGAGATCTTCCAGTGACAGAATCTTGCTGGTGGCGTGACGCGCCATCGCCAGCGGCAAATCTGCCGGCGCCATGCCACTGCCGTTGTCGCGGATGCGGATCAGCTTGACGCCGCCACCCTCAACATCCACATCCACCCGCGTGGCGCCGGCGTCGAGACTGTTCTCCAGCACCTCTTTGGCCACAGAAGCCGGGCGCTCGACGACCTCGCCAGCGGCGATCTGGTTGGCGAGTCGAGTGGAAAGGCGGTGAATCTTGGACATGCGCGGGGGATCCTGGGGAGTCAGGGCATCATTCTCTCAGAAAATTGAGGCCTGACCCCAATTTATAAACCGAATTCAGGTGGCGGGAATGGTTAGCTTCTGGCCGACCATGATTTTTGAGCCGTCGATGCCATTGGCGGTCTTCAGTGAGGCCAGTGAGATGTTGAAGCGCTGGGCGATGGCTGAGAGTGTGTCGCCGCGAGCGATGGTGTACTCAGTGCCGCCCTGGGCCTTGTTCCATGCCACCAGTGTGCCTGACGGCGGGTGCGCCACCAGGTAGTTCTTGATGCCGGCGTGAATCGCCCGCGCCATCTTTTTCTGGTAGCTGCGAGTGGCGAGTTTTTTCGCTTCCCCCGGGTTGGAGATGAAGCCGGTCTCAACCAGGATGGAGGGAATGTCCGGCGACTTCAGCACGGCGAAGCCCGCTTGCTCGACGTTCTTCTTATGCAACCTGGCTATGTTGTCCATATGCCCCAACACCTCGGTGCCTACCTGCAGGCTGGCGTCCAGGGTGGAGGTCATGGACAGGTCGGCGAGCACGCCGGCCAACATGTCGTCTTTGTCTGACAGGCTCACACCGCCCACGAGGTCGGCGGCGTTCTCGCGTTGGGCCAGGTAACGGGCAGCGGTACTGGTGGCACCTCTGGTGGAGAGCGCATACACCGAGGCGCCGTTGGCCTCCTTGCGGGTGAATGCGTCGGCGTGAATGGACACAAACAGATCGGCCTGACGCTTGCGCGCAAGGTCACGGCGGCCCTTCAGGCTCACATAGTAATCGCCGGTGCGGATCAGGGTGGGGGCAAATCCCCGGTCGGCCTTGAACAGCGCATTCAGGTCCTTGGCGATGGCCAACACAATGTCTTTCTCGCGGCGCTTACCGGGGCCGAGAGCGCCCGGGTCCTCACCGCCGTGGCCGGCGTCGATGGCGATAACGATATCGCGCTTGCTGTCACTGCTCACGGTCTTCTTGACCGGCGCCCG
The DNA here is from genome assembly GCF_009388985.1 of Halioglobus maricola. Taxonomy (NCBI): domain Bacteria; kingdom Pseudomonadati; phylum Pseudomonadota; class Gammaproteobacteria; order Cellvibrionales; family Halieaceae; genus Halioglobus; species Halioglobus maricola. Next base: position 519,182 of record NZ_CP036422.1, on the reverse strand, counting down.
GGCACTTTTCGCGCCCTTGTCGTAAAGGTCCAGCACCAGGCGATCACTGGCCTGGTCATTTGCCTTGAGAGTAAAGCTGCGCGGATCAACCGCGGTGCTGATATCCAGCACCACGCGCAGGTCATCGCCGGCGCGAACACCGGAGCGGATCTGGCGAATGGGTGTGTCGTCGAGTGTAAGGTCGGAAAAACTGGTGCGCAGCCGGGTGTTTTCAACATCCAGCACAATGCGGCTCGGATTGGAAAGCACCATGAGTTTGTGTTCGGCGGGGCCAGTGAGGTCGAATACCACGCGCGTGTGGTCGGGCGCGCGCCACAAGCGCACGTCTTTCACGTCCGCTGCGTTTGCAGTGGCCGCTAGCAGATAACCCAGGATCGCCCCGATCCACGCCCTTTTCATGTCACTCCCGCGCCTGAGGCGCTTCTTATTTCTACTGGCTTACAGTGCGTTCACAAAGCCAAGCGCAAACGCTCCAACACCCTGTTCCCCTGGTCGGTGCCGGACTGCAACTGCAGCTCCCTGCCAGCACCCTTGCGCTCTATGTTAATCACTAAATCTGCCGGGGGCAAAACACCGTCGCCACGTTCCGGCCATTCCACCAGACAGATGCTGTCGTCGGTGAAGTAATCGCGGATACCCATGAATTCAAGCTCTTCCGGATCACCCAGCCTGTATAGATCAAAATGGTACAGGTTTAGTTCCGCAAACTCGTAGGGTTCGACAATGGTATAGGTGGGGCTCTTTACCGCACCCTTGTGGCCATGGGCCTGGACGATCCCCCGACTGAGGGTCGTTTTGCCCATACCCAGGTCGCCGACAAGGTGCACCACGGTACCCGGCTCGATCGCCCGAGCCAGCAAGTGGCCACACTGCACCATGGCCTGCTCGTCTTTGGCGGTCAGCTTTATCTGTTCTGGTTTCACGCTTGCTTCACTCGAGTAACTCCCGCAACCAGGGAATGAGATCAGTGGCCACCAGGCCGCGCTGGCCATCCTCGGCGGCAAGATCACCGGCAGCGCCGTGCAGGCAAACCCCCAGAGCCGCTGCCTCGGTCAGCGCCAGGCCCTGCGCCAGCAAAGCACCAATCACACCGCTGAGTACATCGCCCATACCCCCAGTGGCCATGCCCGGGTTGCCGTAGTCGGACAGCAGCTGCGCGCCCCCTCCAGCAATGAGCGTGCCGTTGCCTTTCAGGACAACGACCCCACCATACTGGTGCTGCAAGGCGCTGGCCGCTGCGAAGCGGTCGCTCTGTACCTCTGCGTTAGCGATGCCCAGCAGGCGTGCCGCCTCACCGGGATGCGGAGTGATAACATGCGCCGCACCGGCAAGGCTCAGCTCCCCCGCCGCGAGCAGGTTAAGACCATCAGCATCCAGCACCAGCGGCTTGCCGCTGGCCACTGCCGCCTGCGCGAGGAAGCGAGACCACTCCGACTGGCCGAGGCCGGGCCCCACAACCACTACATCAGCGCTGTCGAGCAAGGGTTTGAGGTCATCGCCGGACGCCACCCCCAGCGGCATGACTTCAGGCGTTCGCGCCACCAGTGCCGCAACATGCTCAAGTCGGGTCGCCACGCGCACCAGTCCGGCACCGCAGCGCAGGGCTGCCTCTGCTGCCATGGCCACCGCACCGGCCATCCCGTAGTCACCACCGACCACCAGTACTGTGCCGTACAGGCCCTTATGCGCATTGGCTGGCCGGGCCGGCAGCGCTTCGAGCAATTCCGCCAGGTCGAGACGATAGGCGTCGGCTTCAAGCTGACGATAGGTTTCTGGCGGCACCATAAGGTCGGCAAATTGCAGCTCGCCCACGTAGTCCGGGGCCTGGCCAGTGAACAGGCCGCGCTTCAGGCCAATAAACGTCACTGTGAGATCGGCCACCACAGCGCTGCCCAGCACCTTGCCAGTATCGGCACAGAGGCCGGAAGGAATATCCAGCGCCAGCACTCTGGCACCGGCAGCATTGACCGCCGCAATGGCATCAAGATAGGGGCCACGCACATCACCACCCAGGCCGGTGCCGAGCATTCCGTCGACCACCACCCCCAGCGGCAATAGCTCGGTGTCGTCAAACGGCTGGACCGCGACACCGTTCGCCAGCGCCTGCTCGCGAGCCAGCAGCGCGTCGCCGCTCACCTTTGCAGCGTCCCCCAGCTGGTAGACCACCACGGGAATACCCCGCTTGTGGGCAATGTCCGCCACCAGGAAACCATCGCCACCATTGTTGCCCGTGCCACACAAAACCTGCAGCTGCTCCGGCTCGGGCCAAAGGTCGAGCATGGCCTCAACCGCAGCGTGGGCCGCACGCGACATCAGGGTAATGCCCGGGATACCCGCGCCTTCGATGGCACAGCGGTCCAGAGCGCGAGTTTGTTCCGCGGTATAGAGCGGATCAGCGTTGTTTAAATCCAACGGTGTTGTCCTCACTGAGTTGTGGGAGAATTATACCTACATGTACGCCACCGTGGCCCCCCATTGCACCAGGATCCCGCACAGCTTTTAGCCGATATTCGCCAACATGCAGCCGAGCTGGGCTTCCAGCAGGTCGGCGTGACGGACGTCAATCTGGCCGAGCACGAGGCCTACCTGCAGAAGTGGCTGGACGCGGGCTATCACGGCAGCATGGATTACATGGCCAAACACGGCAGCAAGCGGTCCCGGCCTGAGGAACTGGTGCCCGGCACCTGCCGCGTGCTGTCACTACGCATGGACTACCACGTACCCGCTGCAGGCGCCGAAGACGTGCTCGCCAACAGCGAGAAGGCCTATATTTCCCGCTATACCCTCGGCCGCGACTACCACAAACTGATCCGCAAGCGCCTGGCGCAACTGGCCTCGTTCATTGAAGGGCTGGCAGGGGGCGGCAACTATCGCGCCTTCGTTGACAGCGCCCCGGTGCTGGAGCGCGCCCTCGCCGAGCGCGCCGGCCTCGGCTGGATCGCCAAGAACACGATGCTGATCAACGCCGACGCTGGCTCCTGGTTTTTCCTCGGGGAAATCTACACTGACCTGCCGCTGCCTGAAGACCCGCCGCAAGCTAGCAAGCACTGCGGTACCTGCACCGCCTGCCTCGAGGTGTGCCCTACCGATGCATTCACCGGCCCGTTTTCACTGGACGCACGCAAGTGCATTTCCTATCTCACCATCGAGCATCACGGCGCCATTGACGAGGCGCTGCGCCCGCTCATGGGCAATCGGGTTTTCGGCTGTGACGACTGCCAGCTGGTGTGCCCCTGGAACAAATTTGCGCAGCCGACGGGAGAAGACGATTTCAGCCCGCGGCACGGTCTGGATAATTCAGACCTGACGGAACTGTTCCTGTGGGATGAAGAGACGTACCTGAAAAAGACCGAGGGCTCAGCGATTCGCCGGATCGGCCATGAGCGCTGGCTGCGCAATCTCGCGATCGGCCTTGGCAATGGCCCTGCCAGCGATGCTGCGATCTCAGCCCTGCTGAGCCGCCGCACGCACCCCTCTGACATGGTCCGCGAACACGTGGACTGGGCGCTGGGAAACCTAAACGTCGAGCTTTAGGAAGTGCTCGCGGTAGTAACGCATCTCGTCGATAGACTCGCGGATATCATCCAGCGCCAAATGGGTGGCCGTTTTGCGGAAACCACCTTCAAGCTCCGGCCGCCAGCGCTGCATCAGGATTTTCAGTGTACTGACATCGAGGTTGCGGTAATGGAAATACGCCTCCAGCCGCGGCATGTGCCTGGCCATAAAGCGTCGATCCTGACAGATGGTATTGCCGCACATGGGTGACGCGTTCTCCGGTACCCACTCCTGCAGAAATGCGATGGTCTCATCGGTAGCCCGATCCGGGTCATAGGCGCTGGCGCGCACCCGGTCCACCAGCCCCGAACGAGTGTGATGCGTGGTGTTCCACTCATCCATTCCGTTGAGGCGTTCATCGCTGGTGTGGATCGCGATCACCGGGCCTTCAGCCAGCGTATTCAGATCGCTGTCGGTCACGATGGTGGCGATTTCGATCACCACATCATTGTCTGGTTCCAGGCCCGTCATTTCCAGATCGACCCAGATCAGGTTGTTTGCGTCCGCCATCGCACTACCCATTCCTGTTGATCCTGTGAGTTTATCACTTGTCGCGAGAGGGCGGGGGCCCAATAATGCCAACATGTCAAAGCGTAAGCTCAGCCGGCAACAGGCCTGGCGAGTTGAAAAAATCCAGCAGGAGCGCGCCAAGCGCGCGGCCCGCAGGGCCGAGGTCGCCGAGGAATCTCTCGCCGAGGGGGAACTGGGCCCGGAACGCGAGGGTATGGTGATCGCCCACTACGGCACCCAGGTGGCAGTGGAGTCCGATACAGGCACCGTGCAGCGCTGCCATATTCGCGCCAATATCGATGGGCTCGTCACCGGCGACAAGGTCGTGTGGTGCGAGGGTGAACCTACCGGCGTGATCGTGGCCCAACTCGAACGCGACACGGTACTCTGCCGGCCAGACCCCCACGGCAAGCTCAAAGCCGTCGCGGCCAATATCGACCAGATTCTCATTGTTATTGCCCCCTACCCTGAGCCCCACGCCAATCTGCTGGACCGCTACCTGGTGGCTTCGGAAGTAGTAGGCATCGAGCCGGTGATCGTGGTCAACAAGACTGACCTGTTGGACCAGGACCCGGCGCAGCAGCAGCTGATGGACATGTTACTGGAGGTTTATCCCAGCCTCGGCTACCGCATTTTGCGGACCTCAAACAAGGATGATGGTCTGGACGAATTGCAGGCGGCCCTGCATGAACGCACCAGCGTTTTCGTGGGGCAGTCCGGTGTCGGCAAGTCTTCGCTGGTGAACAAATTACTGCCCGAGGCGGGCTTGCGAGTAGGCGCCCTGTCAGAAAACACCCTCAAGGGCACGCACACCACGACCACGGCGCAGTTGTTTCATATGGATTGCGGCGGCAGCCTGATCGACTCGCCAGGCATTCGTGAGTTTGGCTTGTGGCACATGAGCCGGGGGGAAGTGGAACAGGGTTTCCGCGAATTCCGCGAGCTACTCGGCTACTGCAAATTCCGCGACTGCCAGCACGAACATGAGCCCGGCTGCGCCATTCTGCAGGCGCTGGACGAAGGCGTGATCACGGAAGAGCGACTGGGCAGCTACCGGCACATCATCAACAGCCTCGATCAATAACTTCGATCAATACCCTCAATCAATAGCGCTGGCCAATGGCTGGCCCAGCGTCGTGGACGTGCCGGCGCTAAAGGCCTGATCCCACTCAACAGTATCCTGCGGGAACAACAGAATGACAGTGGACCCGAGTTTAAAGCGGCCCATCTCTTCACCACGAGCGAGTTCTACTGGTGCCACGGTATTGTCAAAGCGCTCGCTGCGGGTTGTTTTCGGCGGCGGTGCAATCTGCCCACCCCACACCGTCTCAATACCGGCCACAACCATGGCCCCCACAAGAATCATGGCCACAGGCCCAAAGCCGGTCTCGAAATAACACACCAGACGCTCGTTGCGCGCGAACAGGCGGTCCACATTTTCAGCCGTCACACCATTCACTGAGAACAGGTCGCCCGGCACATACGTTGTCGCCAGCAAGCGACCGCCCAGGGGCATATGTACCCGGTGGTAATCGCGCGGCGAAAGATAGATGGTGGCAAATTTTCCGCCGGCAAAACGCGCCGCCCACTCGGCGTCGCCGCCCAGCAGTTCAAAGGCGCTGTAGTCCTGACCCTTGGCCTGAAAAATCCGCCCGTCGACAATGTCGCCCAGCTGGCTGATCGCACCATCTGCAGGGCAGACCACATCTGCCGCAGCGATGGGCCTGGCGCCCTCTACCAATTCTCGGGTGAAGAAGGCATTGAAATTGGGATAGCGCTCGTGGTCCGGCTCCGCCGCCTCGGACATATCCACCTTGAACTGCTTGATGAACGCGCCGATCACCCAGTTTTTCAACCACGCAGGATGTTCCAGTTCTGCCAGCCAGCCCGTCACGCGCGACAGCAAATGCTGCGGCACCACATGTTGTAAAAAGATGAAAATTTTGTCCATGCGGCGTAGTGTATCGCTTATCAGGGGAAACGCGGTATCGAAAGGCGTGAAGATTTGGCTTGCATTGCTCGTGTTGCTGCCAGCCTCAGTACTGGCTCAGGAACAGGTCGAGGAAGAATCCGAGGCGGTAGTACCGGCCACGGAGGTCGTGCCGGTGCTGCGGGACACGCCGGTCCCCGAGGCCACCACTGATGACGAAGAGCTGCCCGAGACGTGGGTAGACGCTTCTCACACCACGGCTGCGGATTCCGCCCAGGCCCTGGTGGAATGGATGGACGACTTCTTCGGCGACCCCACCTACGACCTCGAGAAGGCCGAATCCTTCCTGCGACTGGAATTCGAGAACGAATGGGATCAGGACGACGGCAACGATTTCGGCGTGCGCTTGCGCGGCAAAGTACAGCTGCCCAAGATCAGTCAGCGCGCCAACCTGCTCTTCAACGATGACGACACCGACTCCAACGACCGCGAAGAGCGAGCCGACCAGGACAACATCTCGCTCCAGGTCAACGTGCGTGAATCCAAACGGTCGAGGCTGGATGGCACGCTGAGCTGGTCTGACGGCGCACCCAAGCCCGGCGTGCGCTTTCGCAACGAGGGCGACATCCGCGAGGGCCGCAGTTATCGCTATGTACAGCGCGTGCAATGGGCCAACGACGAGCAGTTCTTCACCCTGGGCCAGGTAGACCTCTATCAGGCGCTGGAGAACGAGCACGTGATTCGCTGGAGCAATCGCATGAAGTGGGGAGAAGAGACCGATGGCGTCGAGTGGCGCACCCGGCTGTCCTTGTTCCAGCGATTTGGCGAAACTACCAAGCGCCCACTGGCGCTGAACCACTTTGTGACGGTGCGCGGCGAGACCAAGCCCAAGTCGTATATACAGAACTACACGCTCGGTACTCTGTGGCGCCGCCAGGTGTATCGGGATTTTCTGTTCTTCGAGGTAGAGCCCACGTTGAACTACCGCCAGCCGGAGTACGACGAGGAGCGGCAGGTCGCCTGGCAAATCATGTTGCGCATGGAAATTCATCTGGCGAAGGACTTCGCCAGAAAAAAGAAGAAGAAGGACTAGGCCGCGAGCCCAGCCCCTCTCCAGCTAGCCTCTCAAACTGTCGCTAGAGATTTTCCTCGGCAAACGCTGCCAGCCGCGACCGCACAATGCCATTCACATGCATGATGCCCGCATGCGGGTAGCGCTTGCTCTTCTCTACCAGGTAAGTGAGGCCCGAGGTCAGCGGTGAGATGTACTTATTGTCGATCTGAGCGAGGTTACCCAGGACGACGATTTTGGAATCCGCCCCCACCCGGCTGATGACGCTCTTCAGCTGAAACTGGGTCAGCCCCTGACTCTCATCAATAATGATGTAGGCGTTATTGAAAGAACGACCACGCATGAAATTGAGCGACTTGAACTGGATATTTGCCCGCTCCTTCACATAGTCGATACTCCCGTGACAGGACTCATCCGTGCCGTGCAATATCTCCAGGTTGTCATCGAACGCGGCCAGCCAGGGCGCCATTTTTTCCTCCTCAGTACCCGGCAGAAAACCGATTTCCTCGGCAATGGGCGGTGTGGATCGCGCCACAATCAGTTTGGAATATTTCTTCTGCTCGAGAATGGCATGCAGCCCGTAGGACAGTGCCAGCAGCGTCTTACCCGAACCGGCCGGACCGGTCATCACGGTCATGTCGACGCTGTCGTCATCCAGCAATGACATGGCCATCGCCTGCTCCAGGTTGCGCGGTGCCAGGCCCCAGAAGCGCTTGTGCATCAGGTTGTCGCGGCTGTCACAGCGCAGGTAGACAAATTCCTTGTCCACCCGCTTCACAAAGGCCATGAACTCCTGGTCGTCGTGCAGGAACATATTGGGATACGCATGGGGCAGCGACGCCCGCGGAATCCGATGCAGGGTCACATCGCCTTCGCGCAAGGTATCCACCTCACTGATGGTGGACCAGAAATCCCCCTCGATATGCTCGTAACCCTTGGCGAGCAGGTCGATATCGTCCAGCACCCGGTCACGGCGGTAGTCCTCGACATGCATCAGGCCCGAACCCTTGGCCTTGATGCGCATATTGATGTCTTTGGTGATGAGGCAGACAACCTCGTCCGGGTGGTCCGACTGCAGCTTCAGCGCCACATTGATGATGCGATTGTCGTTCGCCTGATCCTGGGTGCCATCCAGAAACGGGATATCCGCATCGTCGGTGATCAGCTGGTCCGGGTAGATCGCCAGCGTGCCGGAGCTCATCCCCTCGAGCTCCGACCCGGGCACTTCCACCCCTTCCTGAATCTCCTGTGGTGACGCGGAGTCCACCACCTTGTCGATCATCTGAATTGCAATGCGAGCCTCACGGCTCACCGTTTTGTCCCGGCGGTCTTTGATGTGGTCGAGTTCTTCCAGGACGGTCATTGGGATCACCACATGATTTTCTTTAAACGCGGTGACGGCGGTCGGGTCGTGCAGCAGGACATTGGTGTCCAGAACGTAGGTCTTCCTCACAACAGATTTTAATTGGGTAGGTCTTTTTTCTACGCGCAGGGCGGAGCCTGAATCCATGAATGATTCCTCACGAGATGTTCACTGGGTAATGGTCTTGAGTACTTGGAATCTTGCGAAAGATACGCACAGGCAAAAACTGCGCGCGGCACTGCTGGTTGTGGTTTTTCCGTGAGAGTGGCCGACTTCTGTGTTCGGCGGGGGTTTTGATGATAGGTGTGGAAGGTAGCTGTCTTGAAGCGCGAAGGAGGCCGGAGCTCGAAGGGCTCAGTGGCAGCGCTCAGGCGCTTATTGATTAACGCGTATGGGCTCAAATTCTCTCAGCCCTGCGTCCGGGATTCATTCAAATCGCACATCCAACCGGAAGGGTTGTTACAACAGCGTTGCTAACGATTACAAACCGGATTCGTTGGGCTGTCAATACTGAAAGCGGTATTAGCGCGCGATTAAGAGGGCTTAGGGAACCTCTGGGCCCTTTACTCCGCACTGAAGCAACTATCCTCCTGACACAGAGAGCGATTTCAGCTAGGATACGCGGCTTGATTGATAGATTTTAAGAACTCCCCCCCAATGCTTAACCAGGATTCACTCTCGCAGCTTAAAGGCCTGAAAACCCAGATGGAGGCCGAGAAAGAGCGTGCCGAGGCCGTGGTAAAGGGCACTCAGGCCCGCTACGGGTTTGCCATCCTGGACGATGGCCGGGAAATCTTTATTCCCCCCGATGAGATGCTCAAAGCCTTCCCTGACGACAGGGTGCACGTGTGCATCCGGCCGACCAAGGACAACAAGACCATCGCCGACATCGAGAAGCTGATCGACAGCCCACTCGGTGACTTTACCGGGCGCTGCGTGCGCAAGGGCAAGGCCATGTTCGTCGAGCCCGACCTGCCCCAACTGCGCCGCTGGCTATTTATTCCGCCGCACGCCCGCAACGGCGTGCAGGAAGGCGACTACGTGCGCTGCGCAATCCTGCGCCACCCTATCCGCGACGGCAAACCACAGGCCAAGATCCTCAGCGTCATCGGCAACGAAGACACCCCCGGCATCGAAAACCTCTACAGCATGGCCAAGTACCGGCTGTCAGCAGAATGGGGCAGCAGCAGCCGTAAAGACCTCGAACAGCAGCTCGCCAAGTGTCAGCCGCTGGCAGACGAGGGCCGGCGCGACCTGACCGACCTCGAGTTCGTGTCCATCGACGCGGCCAAGACCCAGGACATCGACGACGCGCTGTACGCGGAGGTTGTCGACAGTGGCTGGATCCTCTACGTCGCGATCGCCGACCCCACGTCCTATATCGCCACCGACTCCAGCCTGTACCGCGATGTCGCGGCCCGCGGCACCTCCGTGTATTTTCACGGTGACGTGCTGCCGATGCTGCCCGAGGAACTATCGCAGGACACCTGCGCGCTTTCAGAAGGCGCCGACCGGCCGGCACTGGTATGTAAAATCTCCCTGGCCGAGAACGGCGAGGTGGGCGAATACGAATTCATGGAAGCGACCATCCGCTCCCGGGCCAAGCTGTCCTATTACAACGTGGATCGCTACCTCACAGGCCAGCGCGACGACCTGATGTCCCACGCGACACCGCTGGAGGCGCTGTACCAGCTGTACCGCGCCCTGCGTACCCATCGGGAAGAGAATCACCTGGTGATGGAAGACCGCCGCGAATACCGCTGGATCATGGGCGACAACAAGCAGATCGACCACATCGAGCCGTTTGAAAAAATGCTGTCGCAGAAGCTGGTGGAAGAGTGCATGATCGCCACCAACCGCTGCGCCGCGCGCTTCCTGGCAGAGAAAGGTGCCAGCGGCCCCTTTGTTACCCACCCGGGCTTCCGCGGCGATCGCATGGAAGAGACTCTGAAATTCCTCGAGATGCACGCGCCGGATACCACTGCGCTGGATCCCAAGGAAGTGATCGGCTACCGCGACATCATGCGCACCCTGTCCGGCACAGACCAGGCCCTGCCCCTGCGCGGCATGGTCAATCGCCTCCTGACCCGCGCCCAGTTTGCCACCGAACCCGGCCCACACATGGGCATGGCGCTGGAGCAATACAGCAACTGCACCTCACCGCTGCGCAAGTACGCCGATTTCCTGGTCCATCTGCAGATCAAGGCGCTGCTGCACGGCGAAGAAGCCAAAATCGTCGATCAGGCCATGCTGGACCAGTTGTCCGAGCGCCTGACCACCGTTCGCGCTGCCACCCTGGAAGCCGAACGCTGGCTCGCAGGCAAGTACCTGGCGCGTCAGTGTGAAGGTAACGGGGAAGACAATAGTGAAAGCGAGGCCAAGCCGACCTTCAAGGCCCAGATCACCCACGTGAACAGCTCCGGCTTCAATGTGCGTCTGCTCGACTCAGGCCTCGACGGCTTCGTCGACCTGCGCAAGGACCCAGAGAAATTCAGCTACGACAAGTGGACCGCGAGCCTCACCAGCACCACCCGGCGTTTCGCGCTGGACGATGAGGCAGAAATTCACTTTGCAGGGGTAGATGTCGGTAATCAGTACCAGGCCAGTTTCACCCTGGTGGCGGGCTGCGGCCTGAAGCCGCCGAAAGAATCCAGCGAAAAGAACGCTGGCGAAGAGAGCTAGGCCGTCGCCATCAATGAACCCGGCGCCCCAGGGCGCCTTTGCTGGCCTGCTCCATAGCGGCTACTTCCGCCATCACCGGCTCACCATCGACCAGCTGGCCCTGAACCCGGGTCACAAGGCGAATCATTTCCTGAACACCGAGCGCGCGCAGATAGGCGCCCATATCCCGGTGGGAATCCAGCACCACATTGGTATCGACCGCGCGAAACGCCTGAATGATCCGCAGCTCGCGATGGGTATAGCGGTCTTCCTCACCAAAAATCAGTTTGGTGAACGTGTCGACGATGGCCATTTCGGAGATACAGCTACCATCCTGGTGCTTGTTTGAACGTTTCATGCCTGCCTCAATCCATGGCTTTCCATGGTCCTTACCTTTCAGTATGGGCCACGCAGAGCAAAACCCTGATCAAATTTTAGGCAATATTTGGCATTTTGCGCTCATTTTTTAACCAGAAGCGCGACAAATATGGGTCAGAAGTGGGCATTACCCGGTGTCCGCGGGTAGGGAATCGCATCGCGCACGTTCTCCATGCCGGTGACATAGTTCAGCAGACGCTCGAAACCCAGGCCGAAACCAGCGTGGGGCACGGTGCCGTAGCGGCGCAGGTCGCGATACCACCACAGCTCCTCTTTGAGCTGGGCATCCATACGTGACTCGAGCACATCGAGGCGCTCCTCGCGCTGACTGCCACCGATAATCTCGCCGATACCCGGGGCCAGAACATCCATCGCGGCGACGGTTTTTTCGTCGTCATTCAGGCGCATATAGAAGGCTTTGATATCGCGCGGGTAGTTCATGAGCACCACCGGACGGCCAACATGCTCCTCCGCCAGAAAACGTTCGTGCTCGGAAGCCAGGTCAATGCCCCACTCCACCGGGAACTCGAACTTCTTCCCACAGTTCTTCAGAATATCCACCGCCTCGGTGTAGTCCATGCGCTCGAAATTGTTGTCGATCACCGTCTGCAGGCGTTCGATGACCGTCTTATCAATTCGCTGCTGGAAGAACGCCATATCGTCCTCGCGCTCCTCCAATACCCGGGTGAACACATGCTTGAGCAGGTCCTCCGCCAGGTCCGCATCGTCGTTGAGGTCAGCGAAAGCGATTTCCGGTTCAACCATCCAGAACTCGGCCAGATGGCGGCTGGTGTTGGAATTCTCGGCGCGAAATGTCGGGCCGAAGGTATAGACCTTGCTCATCGCGAGACAGTAAGCCTCCACTTCCAGCTGGCCAGATACAGTGAGGAAGGCCTCGTCGTGGAAAAAGTCCTCGCTGAAATCAACACCGCCCTGCTCGGCACGCGGCGGATTAGCCATATCCAGGGTGCTCACGCGGAACAGCTCACCGGCGCCCTCGCAATCGCTCCCGGTAATGATCGGGGTATTGATCCAGTTGAAGCCATTGTCGTGGAAGTAGTTGTGGATGGCATTGGCCAGGGTGGTGCGCACCCTGGTGATGGCGCCAAAGGTGTTGGTGCGCGGGCGCAGATGCGCCTGGGTGCGCAGGTATTCGAAGGTGTGGCGCTTCTTGGCGATGGGGTAGCTCTCGGCGTCGTCCACCCAGCCCACCACTTCAACCGCAGACGCCTGGATTTCGACTGACTGGCCCTTGCCCTGGGATTCCACCAACTCGCCACTGATCACCACGGCGCAGCCTGTGCCGGTTTTCAGTACTTCACTCTCGTAGTTGTCGAGTGTGCTGGGGACCACGGCCTGGATCGCGTCGAATGCGGTGCCATCGTGCACTGCCAGGAATGAGATGCCGGCCTTGGAGTCGCGCTTGCTGCGCAGCCAGCCTTTGACCGTAACCTGTGAACCGGTGGCATGCTCGCCCTTCAGGGCAGCGGCGACGGTCGTAAATGTGGACATGGCGAGAACTCCGAGATGCTAAAGTCGCGGAGGATAACCGATCCTGCAGTCTCTCACCATGCCTAGCGTGCGAGACGAGTGATCTTGGCGCCTTCCAGCGAAAGGTCGGCCATCAGGCCTTCATCAGAGAGGATAAAAGCGACCACCGGATCCTGCGCTTCGCGCGAATCCAGATGGGCACCCGCACTGTGCTTTACCACAGTGACATTGCCATCGATCCCCACCTGCCAGCCGCGGCTGCCGCTAAACTGCTGCAGCGCCTCGTCCGTCATGAACAGGATCACTTCCGATTTGCGCACGGCGCCCAGTTGCAAGCCAAAAGAGGCACCCGCGGTAGCGTAATAACCCTCGGGCTCGCCCGCGACCAGAAGCACGCCCTCACCGTACTGGCCGCCCACACCAAAGCCGAGCTTGACCACGTCAGGGAACACCAGCACACCCGCTGCAGCGCGGATCATCCCATCAGCACCGGGCACCTCGTCCTGCAGGAGCCCGAGTACTCGCACACTCTCGGAATTGATATGTTCTACCGAGTCGGCGCGCAACGGCCCACTCAACAATAACAGCAGTAACGTGAGCGACCAGACAATGCGATTCACGGTGACCTCCAGGTCAATGGCTATAGAAAGGCTCGCCGATCAGCTCTTCTGACAGCAGCCACAATTGCTCGGCGTACTGCCGATCCAGAGCATAGGATTCTATACCTCCGGTCGAATTGCCAGCCGCCGCTTCCGCAATGTGACAATCTTCGAGATAAAGGCCACCGGTCCCTTCCAAATGAGGGGAAGTCGCCGCCCAAACGCTGGTGGCAGCCCCCGCGGGTACGGTTTTGTAAGGCAGGTCTGCCGGATCGGTATCGCCGGCGATCAACTCAAAATCCGCGGGCTCCATATGCCGACCGAGCTCAGTCGCGATCATCCCCGGATGCACCGCCAGGGAATGCACACCCCTGGTACCGAATCTCTGCTCCAGCTCGACACTGAACAACACGTTGGCGGTTTTCGACTCCCCGTACGACTGCCACTTGTGGTAGTCGCGTTCAAGGTAGTTCGGGTCATCGAGATTTAGCGGGGCAAATTTATGGGCGGCGGAGCTGAGGTTCACAACTCGCGAAGGCGCCCCTGCCAGCAGTGCTGGCATCAACAGTGAGGTGAGCAGGAAGTGGCCCAGATGGTTAGTACCGAACTGCATCTCAAAGCCCTGCGCCGTGCGCAGCAACGGGCAGGCCATCACCCCGGCGTTATTTACCAGCATATCAATGCTGCCTGTCTGGGCGAGTATGGTAGCCGCGCCACGGCGCACACTGTCCAGGTCTGCCAGATCCAGTACCGCCATGTCGAAGCTGGCGCCGGGCACCGCCTCCTGCAGGCCCGCGAGTGCCGTCGCCAGCTTGCTTTCGTCGCGGGCAACCAGAGTCACTGCGGCGCCCGCGTTCGCCAGGGTGCGGGCCGTTTCCACGCCCAGCCCGGAGGAAGCCCCGGTAATCACGGCGCGCTTGCCACTGAGGTCGATCCCGGCGATAACGTCGTCGGTGGTCGAAGTGTTGTTGAATTGGCTCATGCTGGAACTCCCATCGTATTGGCCGCATATTGTCGCCCCGGCACAATAGCGTTTTAATGGTGGCTTAGGCCAGATACCTTTGTACGGGAATAGCAAAAACCATGAGCAAGCAACAAATAGCAAAACTCGAAGCGGGCAAATACCTGAGCTTCGCCACCCTCAAACGCTCTGGCGACTACGTGGCCACGCCGGTCTGGTTTGCCCCGCTGAATGGACACTACTACCTCTTCTCCGCTGAGGACGCCGGCAAGGTAAAGCGCTTGCGCAACTTCAGTGAAGCGCGCGTGGCGCCGTGCACCGTATCGGGCAAACTCAAGGGCGAATTCATGGACACCCAGGCCGAACTACTGGACAGCCCCGAGGACATCGCCACCGCGCTGGAGGCACTGCATAAAAAGTATGGCCTGAGCATGAAAGTGACCGACTTCTTTTCCGGTCTGACAGGTAAGAAAGACAAGCGCGCCTACATCCGGGTGCATATCCCTCAGTAGGCGGCCGTCTGGATTCGATTCAGTTCGTCCAACTTGATCCGGTAGCGCTCGCGCTCGCGCACCAGACTGGACTTTGAGAGCGCCTGTTCCACATAGCGCTGGGCAGCCTTGAGCTCATCCAACTGCTCGTAAATCAAGCCCAGTGAAAACAGCAGGGTAGCGTCTTCCGGCTGCAGCCCCAGTGCCCGCTGGTAGTAGTCACTGGCGCTGCGCCAGTCTCCCTCTTCCGCCGCCAGATCGCCCAACCAGGCGTGGTAATAGGGATTGCTGTCGCGGTACTTGAGAACACGCTCTTTCCAGTATTCAACTTGCTCGGTGTCGCCGGTGACCTGGTACAAGACCAGTAGATTGTTCATGGCGGAGCGCTCCATGCCGTCCAGCGCCAGCGCCTGCATATAAGCAGCCTCGGCTGCATCGTACTGATGAGTGCGGCGGTATACGGCCCCCAGGTTCACCCACAAGTGAGGCATCTGCGGTGCCAGTTGCAGAGCGCGCACAGCCTGAGTCCAGGCTATATCGAGTTCTTCCCGAGCCAGCGCGTCCATGGCGATATTGTTGTGATACAGGGCCTGGGCGTCACTGTCGGAGATCTCCTGGGTTCCGGCGAAATCTCGGGATGGCAGGGGGTCAATATCCACCATGAAGCGATCCTGGCGGTTCAGGTGGACCACTGCATTCACATGCAGGCGAACAGCGACTCGCTCCCCCATACGCGTCCACTGGGGGCGCACTTCCACCCATTGATAGCGAGCATCCAGACCGGCCTCCCGGGCCAGGGCCACAAACATATTGGCGTAAGACAGGCAGTTGGCCGTTTCCCGGTGAAAGGCTTCTATCGCACTGCCCTCCGCCGTCGGATCGTAATCCATCCCCAGAATCGATGGGCCAGACACCGCCCGGTGCAGCGAGCGCAGACGCTCGCGTTTGCCCAGCTCTTCGCCGGCGTAGGTCGAGACAAACTTTTTCATGTCTGCATCAAGCACGAGAAGGTCGGGTGTAGGCGCCTGGGCGGCAACCTCGTCCACGCCAATCGTCTGCCCGGGTAACTGGATGGGTTCAAGATTTGTGACTTCAGGCGCTGGCGTGCTGGTGGCGCAAGCGGCCAATGTCGACACGAGCAGGCCCGCAAGTGGCAAGACAAAGACATCCCTCCACCGGCATCGGGGCAGGTGTATGGATTCAAGGCATTGTCGCGGACAGTGGAACATGGCGACCTCCAGCTTCAGTGTAACTCAGCCCGCAGAATAGCGCAGCTTGATCGAGGTCAATGCGGATCGACCTTCACCGCCGCATGCTGCCAGGCGTGTGAATGTATTCCTCCGACTAAAAATGCTAACAGGAGCAGCAACATGACTCAGCACTTTCTCGAAGATGACACTCTGGCCGACAAGAAAGCGATGCGCCAGCTCGCCACGGTAATTGGCATATTTGCATTGGCCACTATCGCGCTGGCAGCCGGCGTGGCGTTTGTAGCGGGCTGACGCCCGCCAGGCGGTTCAGGCGGCGGTATGCAAGCCGCACTCGCGGCCGTCATGTACCTTGGTGGGGTCGAAATAGTGGCGGCAGGTGGGTAGCTCAAAGCGCTCCATATAATCCTCAACATCGTCATCCGACCAGTTGAAAATAGGCGCGACCTTGATGATGCCCCGGTTGTCCATCGACACGATGTCGAGGGTCTTGCGGTGCTCGGTCTCTTCCCTGCGAATACCGGTGAGCCAGATTTCGGGCTTGAAGGTATCGAGAGCACGGCCGAAGGGTTCGAGCTTCACCTGCCGGGTAAACTCCTGATGCCGCTCCTCCTCGTCCACGGTAGGCACGCCACCCATGATGGCGTTGCGTCGTTCGGAGGTCATTTGCGGCGAAAATACATGCATGTTCAGGTCGAGCTTCTCGATCAGGCGCTCGGCTACGACATAGGTATCGCGCAGGTTATAGCCTGAATCCACCCAGATGACGGGCACTTTCTTGTCCTGCTCGCTGACGAGATGCAGCATGACTGCTGCGTTTTTGCCCATGCTGGTGGTGGATATGGTGGGCACCTGCAACCCCAATGCCCAACGCACAATCTCCCCGGCGCTCTTGTCGCGCAGGGATGCATTTACATTGTCGAGGTCCAGATCCAACACGGGTAGTTTGCTCACAATATTCGAGGGTCAGAACTTTATCGAATCAATAGAGTGGTTACAAATAACCGAAGTTTATAAATATATTCCTGTGAGAACGGTTTTAGCCCACTGGCCAGAAGATAGTTTGAGCCTCTGGCGTCTTCCCCGCGTCCCTCAGTAAGTAGCGCAATAAACTAAGCCGCTGCGACGGAAGGGGACTTCTCAAGCTCGGCATGGAGGTCGAGGAACTGACCGGTGAGTTTGTGGCTGGGGGCCATGTCGATCAGGGGACGGTGTTCGCGGTGGGATTCTTTCATCTTCACCGAGGTGTTGAGGTAGGTGTCGAACACGGGGTAGCCCTCGTCTTCGAGCTCGGCCACCAGTTCGCCGGGCAAGCGGGCCTGGGAGTTGAACTGGTTGATCACGATGCCTTCCACTACCAGCTCGGGATTGTGGTCTTCCTGCAGCTCGGCCATGTTGTCCATCAGCGAGTAGAGGGACTGGCGCGCGAAGCTGTCGCAGTCAAACGGCACCAGTACGGTGTCCGCGGCGATCAGCGCTGATTTGGAGTAGAAGTTGAAATTGGGCGGCGTGTCGATGTAGATCCGGTCGTACTCATCTACCAGTTTGTCCAGTGCATCACGGAGCTTGTAGATTTTGTAGCGTGACTCAAGCTCCTTCTCCATGTCGGAGAGCACGGGACTGGAGGGCATGAGATAGAGGTTCTCGTAGGGGGTCTCCCAGACGAAGGAATCCGGGTTCTTCTGCATCCGTCGGGAACCGACGGTCTGCTTGAACAACCCCGCCACGCCCTGAGCTTCCGCCGGAAAGGCATCGGCATCGATCTCGCCCACGAGATAGTGAGTGGTATTGCCCTGCACATCCAGGTCAAGAACCAGCGTGCGATAGCCCATGCTGGCACTGATAGCCGCAAGATTGCAGGTGATGCTGGTCTTGCCGACCCCGCCTTTCTGGTTAAAAACGACACGTCTCATGGCTGGATTACCGCTCTCTGATATCACTTGAAGGGATGATTCTCAGTGTAATCAATCACCGATTTCAATGTAAGCGGCGAACAAGAAATTCTGGCTGGAATCAGCCGGAATAGAGGTTCGGGAGGGCTTGGACCGCTCCCGGACCGCTTAGCCAGAACAAGACCTAAGCTTTGATCTCTATGAGATGAATCTCGAAAACGAGCGCACTATTGGGAGGAATAGACCCACCAGCCCCCTGCTCGCCATAGGCCAACTGCGGCGGACAAGCGATGCGCCACTTGTCGCCCACTGACATCATCTGCAGCGCCTCAGTCCAACCCGGAATGACCTGGTTAACGCCGAATTCAGCCGGCTCGCCACGCTCAACCGAGCTGTCGAAGACCCGGCCGTCGGGGAAAGTCCCGTGATAGTGAGTCACCACCGTGTCAGTCGCACCCGGCTTGTCGCCGCTGCCCGCTTCCAGCACTTCCCACTGCAGGCCGCTCTCGGTCACGCTTACTTCCTCGCGTTCCCCATTGCGCTTCATGAATTCCTCAGCCAGTACCTGGTACTTGCTGGCCTCCTCGGCCTCTTTCGCTTTCTGCCGGTCCTGGATGCGCTGGAACGCCGGGTTCAGGTCTGCGTCACTCATGGCCGTTTCGCCATGCACATACCAATGGCGAATCGCGGCGATGACCGCCTCCACGTCCAGGCCTTCAAAATCATTGCGCTTCAGCTGGTCGCCGAACTGGAGACCAAAGCCGTAACTTACCTTCTGTTCGTCGGTGGCAAGATCCACCTCAGGTTGTAGTGCCATGAAAAATTTCCGCTATGCTGTGTCAAAAAGGACGCGCAATTTATCACATCCGGCGCAGGGCTATCGAGTCTCATAGAGAGTAAGGCGATGACAGACAGTATCGATGCGATTCACCAGTACTGGTTTGGCGAGCTGGACGAGTACGGCATGGCCGCCAAAAGTCGCAACCAACTCTGGTTCCAGTCAACGCCGGCCGACGACGCACGCTGTGGCGACTTGTTTGGCGAGCTCGTGGAGGAAGCACTGGCGGGTGGCCTGAGCGACTGGGAAACCAGCGATCGCGGTGTCATTGCCCTGATACTACTGCTCGATCAGTTCACTCGCACCCTGTTTCGCGGTGAGGCCAGGGCTTTCTCCGGCGACGCACGTGCGTTTGCGCTGGCCCAGCACCAGATCGCCCACGGCCACCACGCCCGCATGCCGGCGGTGCATCAGGTGTTTTTGTTCCTGCCGCTTGAACACGCAGAGAATCTGGATGCGCAGGAAGAGTGCGTCGAATTATTCGCTGAACTGGAGGCCGTTACCGGGCTTGAAGCCATAGCCGGATACAGCCGTTTTGCCGTTGCCCACCGGGAGGTTATCGCCAGATTCGGCCGCTTTCCTCACCGCAATGCCGCCCTCGGGCGCGAATCCACCCCCGCTGAGATCGATCACCTGAAAACCCACGGCGGTTTCTGATTGGCTGCGTCAGCGCCCTGACTGGGACACCGACCAGAAGTCATAGCGCCCCTCCGTCATCTCCGCCTGCCAGACATCGAAACGGCCGCTCTCCAGGTCGCTATAGGCCTGCTCGATGGAGTCGTTGACCTGAGGGTAGGCGACATCAAGCCAGGGGCATTCGTCGCGGCTGAAGAAACCACAGGCCTGAGACTCAGGCCCCGGCTCACAGAAATCCGTATCCACTCGCGCGCGAAACGCCACGTAGACCTGATTGATAAACGTAATGGTGCCGGTCATGTAGAGCTGCAGCTGCTCCGGCGGCAATAACACCCCCGCCTCTTCGTGCAGTTCCCGCGCGGCACCCTGGGCCAGCGTTTCTTGTTGCTCCATGAACCCGCCGGGAATGGCCCACTGCCCACGCTGGGGCTCAATGCCGCGTTGCACCCACAGCAGGCGGTCCTCACAAGCGACAAACGCCGTTACCACGATCATAGGGGAATCGTGGTGCAACGCGCTGCAACCGGTGCAGATCCAGTGATTGCGCGTCTCGCCACCAACGACGTGACGGGCCAGGGCTGCGCCGCATTCAGGGCAGTAGCGGGTGCCGGACATATGCTCTCGTTGTCATAAAGTGCTGGAACCGTGAGTATGAGTAGCGTGCGTAAATCCAAAATAGCACTTTGCCCCAGCGAAAGCATTGGCGCTATGCTTGCTTCGCAAAGCGACCCAGGTAATCCAAAATGACAGACCAGAACCCCCGCGTGCAGCTGCTGCTCACTGGCAACGAGATCATGAGCGGCGACACGGTGGACTCCAATTCGGCCATGATCGCCCAACGCCTGGCCGCACTCGCCATCGGCGTGTATCGCAAAGTGACCGTGGGCGACGATGTGCCCCTGCTGCAGCAGGAACTGACCCAGATGACCCACAACGCCGACCTGGTCATCGTCAACGGCGGCCTCGGACCCACGGTAGATGACCTCACAGCCGAGGTGCTGGCCGCGGTTGCCGGTGTGCCCACGGTAGAGCACCCGCAGGCAGTGGCCCATCTGCAACACTGGTGCGGTAAACGCAACCTGGCCCTCAACGCCGCCAATATGAAGCAGGCGATGCTGCCCGAGGGCTGCGAGGTCGTGGACAACCCCGTCGGCAGCGCTGTGGGGTTCGCCCTGACCGTGAACGGCTGTCGGGTGATCTGCACGCCCGGCGTACCCAGCGAACTGGCGCCCATGATGGACCTGATTGTGGCGCAGCTGGCGGCCGCACAGGACGCGCCGGTGGAACGGGACATCCTGCGTCTGCAGACCTTCGGCCTGGGCGAGTCCTCTGCGCAGCAGATGATCGCCGACCACATCAGCGACTGGCCGGCTGAGGTAGACCTGGGCTTTCGCGCCGGAGCGCCGCAAATGGAGATCAAACTCATGGTGGACCGCGCTGCCGATCTGCCGGCGCGGCAGTGGTGCCGGGAGCAACTCGAGACCCTGTTCGGTGATCACATCATTGGTGAAGGCGGCTGCCAGCTGGCAGAGCGTGTTCTGGCGTTACTGCGCCAGCGGGGCCAGACACTGACCACCGCAGAGTCCTGCACCGGCGGCCTGATCGCCTCCATGCTCACCCGTATTGCCGGCTCCTCCGACGGCTTCCACGCGGGCTTTGTCACTTACGCCAACGAGATCAAGCATGCTGTCCTGGGTGTGCCCAACGAGGTACTGGCCAGCGAAGGCGCGGTGAGTGAAGCCGTGGTGCGCAGCATGGCGCTGGGCGCGCTGGAACGCAGCGGTGCCGACTACGCAATCGCAGTGTCCGGTATTGCAGGCCCGGGCGGCGGCAGCGAGGACAAACCGGTGGGCACCGTATGGCTGGCCTGGGGCAGTAGAGAAGACATCCGCACCCGCTGTCTGTGCTGGCCGGTGGAGCGCACCTTGTTCCAGACAATGATCGCGGCGGCGGGTCTGGATATGATCCGCCGCACGCTACTGGGCATAGACGATGAGCCGCGCTACTTCGCCCAGCGGGGTGCCGGCAAAGGGCGCTAGGCGTCCAGCGGCGGGCGATCTTCCGTGGGCTCTGGCGTCGGCGTGGTGCGATGCCACACCAGCGAATGAAAGCGCACCACTTCGCCCACCTGATCCTTGCCTGACAGCACCAGGGTCTGGCCGTCCAGTTCGGCGTGGCGTAGTTGCTCGGTACCGGGGAAGTCCGGATTGAGACTCTGGGTGACGTAGTGGACTACATCCCCACCGTGCACCTGAAAGCGTCCGGCGTAGTGAAAATAGGACGAAAATGCCTCGGCCTTGAGGGCATCCGGGATCTTACGGTAGGAGATATCAGTGGGTAGGCCGGCGCGATCGTTACGCGCGATAGAAGCGCTCATCCAACCGTCATTGGCATAGACCAATAGCCCGCGAGGCTCTTCCCCATAAGGATAGCTGAACTCATCCCGGTCGGAATAACCCACCGTCCACGACTCCAGTTCCCAGGTGCCTACCAGATCTTCTTTGCTAATCATGATGCAATTTCCTTGTTCAGGGCTGCAATTGTTCGATGGCCCAACCATCGTCCTCGCGGCTGTAGAGGAAGCGGTCGTGCAGGCGATGTTCACCGCCTTGCCAGAATTCGATTCGCTCGGGAATAATGCGGTAGCCTCCCCAGAAATCGGGCACCGGCACTTCCCCCTTGCCGAACTTGTCCTTTAATACCTGCACCTGCTTCTCCAGCATGGCGCGGGCAGACACGGGCCGGCTCTGGCGCGAAGCCCAGGCGGCGATCTGGCTCTCGCGGGGACGGGTGACGAAATAGGCGGCAGACTCAGCGACACTCATTTTCTCGGCCACCCCGGTGGCGATGACCTGACGGTCGATTTCATTCCAGGGGAACAACAGCGAGACCCGTGGATTGGCCGCGATAGCCTGCGCCTTGGCGCTACCGTAATTGGTGTAGAAGACGAAACCGCCGTGAGAAAGCCCTTTCAGCAACACAATCCGCTGCCAGGGCGTGCCCGCGTCGTCGATGGTAGAGAGCACCATGGCGGTAGGGTCTTCCAGTTGCGCACGCACCGACTGCTCCAGCCAGTGCTCGAACTGTGTCATCGGGCAGGCATTGAGCATGTCGCGGGTAAGACCGCCTGCTGTGTATTCCCGCCTGTAGTCCTCGTAATGCAATGAAGGTTCCTGCTACGCTGTGAGGCTGTTGCCCCGAAATGGGGCACCAATAGTAGCCCCACTGCAAGGGAGAGGCAAAACCCGCATATGGACAAGGCACCGCAAATAATCAACGGCAGCAGCGCCGAACTGGACCAGATGGCTGCGATCCTCGCCGACTCGTTCAGCACCGACCCGGTGATGAACTGGGTGCTGCCGGCAACCGATATTTATCCCGGTTTTTTCCGCCTGATCACGCGCGACATCTTCCTGCCGAAGGGTTTATGCCACGTCGAAACGGCAGACCGCGGCGCTGGCCTGTGGCTGCCCCCTGGCGAGAAGTTCGACCTGAAGCCCGGCCCCGGCCTTATCGGGCTGATGCTGAAGCTGATACTCAAAAGCAGCCTCGCACCGCTGCGGCGCATCCCACAGCAGGCTGCGGTGTTCGACCGTCACCACCCAGAGGCGCCGCACTATCACCTGCTATTTGTGGGCGCCAGGCATGCCAACCAGGGCCAGGGCGTAGGCTCAGCCCTGATCAAAGAGGGCCTGCGCACCGTTGATAAAGCAGGCATGCCCGCCTACCTGGAAAGTTCCAATGAGCGCAACGTGCCGCTGTATGAGCGGCACGGCTTTGAAGTGGTATCAGAGGACAACATGCCGGGGGGCGGCCCCCCGGTGTGGTTTATGTGGCGCGAGGCCCGTCAGGCACCTCCCACCCGGTAACTACAGGGGCGGGAATTCGGCAAAAATCGCCTGGGCCGCTTCGGCACGGCGCTGCTCAGATTCCAGAGAGGCGGGGTCCGGGTCGGACTGCAGCCTGGACTCAATCACTGAACGCCACACTGACTTGTTGCGTGAAGGGTCAATGATATCCACGATAAACGTGCCCTGGGTGTACTGGCGCACACTCACATCCGAGACGCTCGGGCCGCAGCGCCAGCAGTTGTAGTAACTCATACTGTTGTAGGTACGCACATCGGTGCGCTCCTCGGTCACCAAATGCCAGGTGAGGTAGGCGTCGGCGTCAGCGTTGTCGTCAACCAACTGGAACCCGCGCCGGGCCAGCTCGTCGGCCAGCGCCGAGTCAATGCGAGATATCTGCATATCGCTGACCTTGATCGCGCTCAAGCCGACCCGATCCACTGGCTGTATGGCAATTTTCTTTACCCCGGTGAAGTCAAAGCTGTCATCGAAATCCATCGTCGCTTCAAGTGCTGTTGTGGTACAGGCAGCGAGCAGCGCGAGCATTGCCAGCGCGCCGAGGCTTCGGATTGTGCGTACGATCATAAGGTCATCCTCCAGGTTGGCTGGGCATTATAGTCAATCGGGGGTGCTGGGAACCACCGGTGCGCGATGCATATAGAGCGGTATCTCGGGGAAATGATGAAACTCGCGCCAGTTGTCACCGAGTGAGGCCGCGAGGCTCTCACCCTTCGCGGCCTTGTGAGCAGCATCCAGCATTCTGTCTATCCCGGCTTCGTCAGCGGCTCCCGTCAACACCGCCGCCTCCATTAAGCCCTCGGCGCGCAGGCCGGCCGCAGGGGCCACATCATCGCCTCGGGCCAGGGCCGCAAACATGTCGGTCCAGCGCCGCTGCAATTCGTCCAACAATATTTGCCCAATCGCCATTTGCACGCTCGCCCCCAGACGGTATCTTTATCAGCCAGTGATAGTGTATATACTTACAGTCAGTTTAATAAGAGATCTGCGCGGCTGTACCCAGCCGTATGAGTCATACTATGTGTAGAGCGCCGATAGCGGCGGTCCTGTTGCGCGCCCTGCTGCTGGCCACAGTGGCCGGCAGCGTACCTCTCGCGGTAACAGCATCGCCCGAAGCATCCGAACCTGCAGCCGAACCGGCCAGCGGAGATACGGCCCTGCGCGCCAGCACAGCGAACACGGACAACTACTTCGCCGGCATCACCGCGCTTGAGTCCGAGCACGGCGCCTACTCAGCGGCACTGCCAGAACAACTGCTCAGCCTCGGCCTGACTTTGCAGCAAGAGGGCCGGCATACCGATGCGCTGGACGTTTTTCGTCGCGGCGTACATTTGGATCGCATCAACAATGGCTTGTACAGCGCAGGCCAGGTGGCGCTGGTACAACAGGAAATCATCAGCCATATCGCGCTGGGCGATTTCGCCAAGGCCGACGAGCGTCAGCACTATATGTACCGCGTACAGATGCGCACCATGAACAATGGCGCTGACCGCTCCAAGGTGTTCATGGAACAGGCCCAGTGGCAATACAACGCCTATCGCCTGGATCTGGGACCCGCACCCTACCTGCGCCTCATGAACATGTGGGATCTCTACCGCCTGGCCCTGAACGACACCATCAATACCCACGGTAAAACGTCTGCCTACCTGCTGGAACCCCTCGAGGGCATGCTGCTGGCACAGTATCTGATCAGCGGTTACGAAAGGACGTCCAGCCCAAAATCCCAGACAGACCTGGGCGTTTCACTGCAAACGCAGGACAACCGTTTCAATCGCTACCAGCGTGAGAGCTACAAGCGGGGCCGCGCAGTCATCCAGGCGATCTACGATCTACACCTTGTAAACCATGGCGAGAACAGTGCGGAAACCACCGAGACCATGGTCATGATGGGTGACTGGATCTTCTGGCACGGTGACAAGGAGGCGGCGCTGCGCGCCTACCAGCAAGCCAATGCGGAACTTGTCGCGCGCGGCGCTGACCAACAGACTATAGAGGCCACTTTTGCCGAGCCCGTGGCGCTGCCCAATTTCGACGGCGTTCGCCCCCTGCCCCAGCCTGTTCAGCCCGGCGATGGCGCTGTACAGTTGGCATTCTCGGTAACAGCAACCGGCAAGGTGAGAGAGCTCGAACGGGTGGATGAAAACACCCTGGACGATGCCACTGCCAACAAGTTAATGCGCAAACTGCGCCGCACACGGTTCCGCCCACAACTGGCCCTGGGCGAGCCGGTCGATACCCAGAGGGTCCTGAGAGCCTATGACATTCAGTGACTCAACACGCCCAGCCGCGACCGCGCTAGAACGCGCGCGCCTGTGCGCCGCCGTGACGGCCGCCTGCCTGCTACTGGCGGGCTGCCCCAGTGCGAGTAATCCAACCACACCCCCAAGTACGCCCAGCGCTACCCCGCCTCCCAGCAGTAGCTCGAGCAGCTCATCCAGTTCGTCCAGCAGTTCATCCAGTAGCTCGTCCAGCAGTTCGGCAAGTCCCTCCTCGAGCAGCAGTTCAAGCAGCAGTTCGAGCAGTGCCTCAAGCTCCGGAGACACAGGCAATCGTGGTTCCGAGGGCAGCCAAGATTCAAGCAGCAGCGCGGGCAATGACAGCGCGGCCGAGGCCGGTTCGCAAGCAGGCGAATGGCACGGCAAGGGTGCCGGCCAATCGGACGACGGGCTGGAGGGCACGGCGAGTAGCAGCGGAGCCAGCGGTGAACCCGGCTTTGAGCCTGGAGAAAGCGGCGGCCTGCCCTCCATGGAAGACATCCCCAGCATGGAGGACAGTATGACGGAGGCCTCAGGCTCCGCTAGTGGCAGTGACAGTGGCAGCAGCGCGGGCAGCGCCGGTGGCAGCGGCAGCGCAAGCGGCGGAGCCGCCGGGAGCACGGCCGGTGGCAGTGGCGATGGCGTCGCCGTCAGCGCCAGCATCCCCGGCATGCCCGGTACTATTCCCGGCGTCATCCCTGGGGCTATTCCCGGCGTCATTCCCGGCACGAGCGGCAGTGGCGGGAGTGGCCCGCTGACACCTGCCGAACAAGTCGCGATCCTCGATGCCCAGCTCGAGGCAGGCACCAGTGATTTCGATGCGATGATCCTGGAGCAACAGAATCAACAGCGCACAGCCACTCGCAGCTCCAGCGCCTCGACAGCCAGCGAGAGCAGTGATGCCGGAGGAAGCAGTGGTTCCGGTAGTTACGGCAATGGCGGCCTCGACACCAGCTACCCCGGGGGCGGCACCGCCAGTACTTCCGGCAGCTACGGTGGCGGTATCGGCGGCGTCGGAGGCGGCCAGCCAATCCCCGAGGATACCGCGCGCTTCCCACCCCCTGAAGACGTACCCTCAGGCGAAGATGACGACGTGGTCGCCCGCCAGTTGCGTGAGGCAGCGATGCGCGAAGCCGACCCGGCCGTGCGCGAAAAACTGTGGGACGAATACCGCAAGTACAAGGGAATTTCTGAGTGAACATCCTCTCCCGGCCATTTTCCACCCTGCTCTTTGCAAGCGCCTGCCTGCTCGGTACAGGCTGCGTCAATCAAACCGTGAAAAGCACCTCGGTGCCACCCATCGCGACGGCGCAGGAAGTTGTAACTGACGAGTTGCTGCTCGACGTGGGCATCGCCGTTTTCGACCCCGGCCTGGACGAGGTTCCGGATGATGACGAACAGCCTGTTTACACCGAGGTGCGCAAGGCCGAGGCGCGGTTCATGCCCAACCAGCTCGCGCAGGCTATGCAGCAGAGCGGCGCCTGGGGCGCAGTGCGTGTGGTACCCGACCCCGAGCGAGTCTCAGACCTGTCAGTCCACGGCAAAATCGTCCACTCCGATGGTGAACGCCTGGAGTTACGTATTACCGCTGTCGATTCACGCGGTTACGAATGGCTGGACAAAGGCTACGAGTCACACGCCAGCAAGTACGCCTACAAAACCACGACCCGCAACAGTCACGATCCATTCCAGGCCGTCTACAACACCATCGCCAACGACATTCTCCAGGCCCAGCAGAAACTCCGCGAGCAGGACCGTATGAATGTCCGCCTCGTCAGCGAACTCCTGTTCGCCCAGGAATTCTCCCCTGAGGCCTTCGACGGTTACCTGGCGAAAAACCCGAGCGACGTTTACCTGGTGATGCGCCTGCCCGCTGACAACGACCCCATGCTCGAACGCGTGCGCACGATTCGCGAGCGGGATCACATGTACATCGACACCATGCAGGCCTACTACGACAACTTCGGTGAAGAAATGCTCGACCCCTACGATGAGTGGCGGCGCCTGAGTTATGAAGAAGTCGTCGCCATGCAAGAACTGCGGGCCGAGAGCCAGCGCAGAATGATCGTCGGGGCCATTGCCGTGGCTGCGGGGATCGCCGGCGCCATCAACTCCGATAGCTATGGCGAGGCCGCCGCGAGTGATGTTGCCATTCTCGGAGGCGGTTACTTATTCAAGAGCGGTCTGGAAAAACGCAATGAAGCCCAGATCCACGTTCAGGCGCTGGAGGAAGTGGGGCTGTCGCTGGAATCAGAAATCACCCCCCAGGTAATCGAACTCGAAGACCAGAGCGTGACCCTTAAAGGCAGCGTGGATGACCAGTACGCCCAGTGGCGCTCATTGCTGGCCGAGATCTACGCCACCGAAATCGGCAGCCTGGAACAACCCGAAACCATCGGCGCAGCTGATACACTCTAGTTTTAAAGCGCCCTCATTTGATGTCAGTAGATAACGAGCAACTCAAGCCCACGCCCTTTGATGTCGCCCCGGCCCCGGAAACGGCTGCGGTGTCGGCACCCGAGCCATCACGCGGCACGCCCCAATGGATCCTGCCAGCACTGGGCGGCCTGCTGCTGCTCGCGGTGGTGGTCGTGTTCTGGCTGCCCAGCCTGGTGAGCCCTCCCGAACAGACCGCAGAGACGGCGGATAGCGTAGCCGGTAGCGGAACTGCAGACACCGCGGCAAAGCCCGGTGCCCAGCCAGACAACAACCCCAGCTCCCCCTGGTCAGATGCTCAGGACGCCAAGCTACGCAAAGGCGCCCAGGATGTGCTGGCGCAGTTGCTGGACATCCAGTTCACCCTGGAAGAGCGCAACGTCGCCCTGTGGGCCAGTGAACCATTTGCAGCGGCCAACGCGACCGCACTGGAAGGTGACGAGCTGTATCGACAGCGCGAGTACGAACAGGCCACAGAGCAATACCAGCGAGGGCTGGAACAATTGATGGCCATTAGCGACAGCATGCCCCAGCGCGTGGATGAGCTGCTGCAACAAACCCGCGACGCCCTGCAGGAGGGCACCCCGGACCAGGTGGCCGAGGCGCTCGAGCTGGCAGCGCTGATCGAACCAGAGAATGCCGCCCTGCCCGACCTCCAGCGCCGCGCAGCCAACTACCCCGCGCTGCTGGAACAGCTCGC
The DNA here is from genome assembly GCF_009388985.1 of Halioglobus maricola. Lineage (NCBI taxonomy): Bacteria > Pseudomonadati > Pseudomonadota > Gammaproteobacteria > Cellvibrionales > Halieaceae > Halioglobus > Halioglobus maricola. Next base: position 490,340 of record NZ_CP036422.1, on the reverse strand, counting down.
CGCGGCAGAGGCGGCCGAAGCAGCCGGCGACCTGGCCACAGCAAAAGAGACGCTCGCGGCTGCAACTGCGCTGGATGCAGAACACCTGTTTGCTGCGAGTGAACTGGAGCGGGTTGGCACAGCTCTCACCGACCAGCAGTTCAACGCCGCGATGAGCGAGGGTTACGCCGCGCTGGACGACGGCGAATTCAACACTGCCCGGCAGCGCTTCAAGGCCGCAGCCGCTCTTCGACCGGGTTCCAGCGAGGCCAGCAGCGCGCTGCAGGAACTGGCCGGCGCAGAACAGGGGGCCACCCTGGTGCGACTGCAACGCGAGGGCGCCCGGCATGAACAGAACGAGGCCTGGCAGAAGGCACTGACAAGCTATCAGCGCGCACTCAAGATCGACAGCAACGTGAGTTACGCCAGCGAGGGCGCCAGCCGCGCCGCCGTGCGCGCAGAACTGGACAAGCAGCTGCGGGCAGTTATCGATGCACCGGAGCGACTCTCCGATATCGCTGTGGCGCAGGACACGGCTCTGCTGCTGGCTCAGGCACGAGAAGTCGAGCCGCGCGGCCCCGTACTCAGCCGGCAGATAGACCAGCTCGACACACTCGTACAGCGCGCCAACACCCAGGTCCAGGTGATCCTGACCTCGGACGAACAGACCGAAGTGATCGTCTACAAGGTGGCGCGCTTGGGTCGGTTTCAGCAACGGGAGCTCACCCTGCGCCCGGGCACCTATACTGTGAGAGGCAGTCGCAATGGCTATCGCGACGTGCTGGAAAAAATTACTATCACCCCTGACGGTCCGGCGAACCCGATACTTATCGCCTGTAGGGAGCCCATCAATTGAGTGAGAACAGGGACGATATCCAGCCCGCGAGCATAACGCCCAGCGCTTTCGAGCCGCTGGATGCTGCCGCGCCGGCTGCCCCTGTAAAACGCAACACTACACGGTGGGTGCTGGCTGGCGCAGCAATCCTGTTTATCCTGCCCATGGCGTTTGTGCTGAGTTCGCGCTCACTCGACATCACCGTTGAAGCCGAGACCGACGCAGAGGTCGATGTGTCAGGGCTGGCCATCCCTTTCGGTGATCGCTACCTGTTGCGCCCGGGCCAGTACGAGGTGTCGGCAACTGCGCCGGGCTACCACCCGCTCACCACCGAGGTCACTGTAGGCGACGCCGACAACCAGCGCACCACACTGGTGCTCGCCCCCCTGCCCGGCCTGCTGAGCATCGATTCTTCCCCTGCCGGGGCTGAGCTACTGCTTGATGGCGAGAGCATCGGCAAGACGCCGCTGCTGGAACTGCCGGTAGAAGCGGGTGTGCACCAGCTCGAAATCACCTCGCCCCGCTATTTTGCGCAGTCACGGGAGATCGAGATCACCGGCCGCAACCAGGCCCAGCAGTTAAGTTTTGCATTGCTTCCCGCCTGGGCCAGCTACAGCATCGACTCAGTGCCCCAGGGCGCGGACATCCTGATCGACGGCGAAGTGGTCGGCCAGACACCGGCCACCGTTGAACTCCTGCAGGGCGAGCGCCAGCTGCAGCTCAGCCGGGCGGCCTACACAACATGGGACACAGCGTTGACCGTGACCGCCGGCATGGACGACACGCTGGGCACAATCGAGTTGGAACCCGCCGCGGGCATTCTCTCCCTCAACAGCGATCCCGCCGGCGCCAACGTCACCATGGATGGTGAATTCCAGGGCCAGACGCCACTGCAACTGACCATTGAGCCGGGCCTTAAGCACCGCATCGCCCTGTCCAAGCCAGGTTACGACCGCCGCAGTGAAACGATCGAGCTGGCCGCAGCGCAAACCGAGGAACGTACGGTTGTACTCAAGGCCAGAAAAGGGGATGTGAAATTCAGGATATCCCCTGCCAGCGCCGAGCTGCGCGTCAACGGCCGCGCGATGGGCAAGGGCAGTCGCACACTCGAACTGCCGGCGATCGCACACCGCATCGAGGTCTCCCTACCGGGGTATGCGTCCCAGATTCAAACAGTGACACCTCGTCCGGGCCTGCTGCAACAGGTCTCCATCACCCTGCAAACGGAAAATGAAGCCCGCCTGGCGCGCAACAAGCCAGAGCTTGAGACCGCGTTGGGCCAGACCCTGGTACTCTTCAACCCGCAAGAATCAGGTATGGCAGATTTCAGCATGGGCGCATCGCGCCGCGAGGCGGGCCGCAGGGCCAATGAAGTCATGCATCCGGTCTCACTCCGACGCATGTTCTACCTGCAGACAACCGAGGTCACCAACGCCCAGTTCCGCGCCTACCAGGCGGACCACAAGTCCGGCCAGATAGAGGGGAACAGCCTCAACCGCAACGATCAGCCCGCCGTCGCCCTGAGCTGGCAACAAGCCGCCTCATTCTGCAACTGGCTCAGCAAACGGGAAGGCCTGCCAGCCTTCTACCGGGAGAACCAGGGCGTGATCACCGGCTTCAATCCCTCATCTACTGGCTACCGGCTGCCCACCGAGGCCGAGTGGGCCTGGGCGGCGCGCACCTTCAACGGCAGCCTGCTGAAATTTCCCTGGGGCTCGGCCTTCCCGCCGCCCGCCACTGCCGAGAACTATGCTGACAATACATCGGCCTATGTCACCGGGCGCATTCTCAACGGCTACAAAGACGGTCATGTGGTGAGCGCTCCCGTCGGCTCTTACCAGCCCAACCACCGCGGCCTATACGATATGGGCGGCAACGTGGCGGAGTGGGTGCACGACGTTTACACCATTCCCAGCGCTGACGGCACCACAGTCACCGACCCGCTGGGCGCTCAAACCGGCGACAACTACGTGATTCGCGGCGCGAGCTGGTCGCACAGTCGCATCGGTGAATTGCGCTTGAGCTATCGCGACTACGGTGCCGGTGGGCGCGACGATGTCGGTTTCAGAGTGGCGCGGTATGCAGATGAGTAGACAACCATTGCGCCAACTTACGCTGCTGGCCGCGGTTTTGATGCTGTTTGGCACGAACATCGCCACGGCACAAGACGCCGACGATGAGCCACCTGAAACAGACACTGCCGAGCCTGCGTCAACCAACGCCGAGAGTGACGCGAACCTCAGTGAGCGTGGCTCGCCTTTTGATTACGAAGCATCGGAACAAATCTCAGAAGATCTGTCCGTATCCTTCCCGGTGGACATATAGGACTTATAAATGAAACGACGGATGTCATCCGAATTTATCTTCCAACTGTTCGCCCTGCTCATTGCGGTGATCGTGGTGCACGCGGTTTATGTCGGCGCCATCCGCCCGGCTGCGGAAGTCCAGATCCAAAAGGAAATGGAACTCCAGGCCAGCGGTGAGGACTATGTGCCTGAGCGCACTATTGCCGTGGTCATCCGCGACTTCGAACAGGAGGCCTGTTTTATCCTGCTGCTGTGGGCACTGGCCATAATGGGCTACAAGGGCCGGCGCACAATGCAGGAACACGCCATTCTCGACCGCCGCTTGCTGGACATCCCCGAGGGAACCAGCGTGTTGCCGGAGGACGCTCGCGAGTACAGTCGATCGCTGGAGGCTCTGCCCGAGCAGGAACAAGACTTCCTGTTGCCGCGCACGCTGCTCGCTGCACTGCAACGCTTCGCCACCACCGGCAGTATCCAGGCGGTGTCTGACACCGTGAAAGAGAGCTGTGAAATTGAATCTGACCGACTGGATTCAGAACTGTCCATGGTGCGCTATATCGCCTGGGCCATTCCATCCATCGGGTTTATCGGCACCGTACGCGGTATCGGCGACGCTCTGGGTCAGGCCTACAAGGCAGTCGAGGGCGACATCTCCGGGGTTACCGTCAGCCTCGGGGTAGCGTTCAATAGCACCTTCGTCGCCCTGGTACTGTCGATCATTATCATGTTCTGCCTGCACCAGTTGCAGCTCTCGCAAGAGCGCCTGGTACTGGACAGCCAACGCTACGCCGACAAGCGCCTGATGCGCCACCTGGTGAACTGATATGGCCGTTGCGTTACTGGATATCAACGACTGCAATCTGCGCCTGTGGCACGAGGAAGGCACACAGCCCAGCCCCGGCTACGCCCTGCTGCAGGGCAAGGACTATCGCTATGGCACCGGCGCCCGCGCTGCGGCGCGGCTGGAACCGCGCAAGGTCAACACCCGATACTGGTGGCAGTTGAATACAGAGCCGCTGCAGCCACCACTGGGCCCGGCCCGGCACACTGCCGACCTTGTGCACGGTCACCTTCTCGAACTCCATCGTCAGGCGGGAGCGCCCGCTGAAATTCTGCTCGCCGCGCCAGCCACCATGGGCCGGGAGCAGCTGTCGCTATTGCTCGGCATCGTCCAGCAATGTCCATTTGAAGTGGTCGGCCTGGTCAACCGCAGTGCGCTGCTCGGCAGTGCCTACGTTGGCGACGGGCCCAGCTACCATCTGGAAATTCAACTTCACCAGGCAGTGCTCTGTGAACTGAACAGCGGGGCCGACGACGTGACCGTCGCCCGTTCCCAGGCGCTGCCGGGCTGCGGCCTGCTCCAAATACAGGAGCGCATTGTCGAGGTCCTGGCGGCCCAGTTTATTCGTCAGACCCGGTTCGACCCGCGCCGCAAGGCCGCCACCGAACAGACGCTCTATGACTGCGTGCCGGATGTCCTGCGCGCTCTGGCCAGTGAGACAGAAACCAATATTGAAGTGCAGGGCTATCGGGCCCGCCTCGGCCGTGATGATCTCGCGCCCTGTGGCAACAAACTCTTCGAAACCGCCACCACAGCGATGGGCACCCATGCGAGCCAGGCCACGTTGCTGGTGGAACCGCTGTTGGCGCTGCTGCCCGGCGCGCAACAACGCTTGCCCGGCATCACTCCTACCGAGGGCGATGCCTGCTGGCAGGCCGCCAGCGAACACGGTGACGTGCTGCGCGCCGGCGACGCTGGCTTGAGTTTTGTCGAACGACTGCCAAGACTGGTGGCTTCTGCGCCAGTACCCGAGCCAGCACCGGAACCGGAACCGGAACCGGAACCGATAGCAGAGACCAGGCCCGAGCCAACATCAGAGCCCACGCCAGAACCGGCACCCGAGCCTGCTCACGAGGCGGCAGTCTTAGCTGGGCCAGCTGAAGGCCCCAGTCACATCCTCGCCGCCAGTACCGCCTCACCTCTCGATCCGGCAGGGACTATCGTTGCAGCAGACGTCACGCTCTACATGCGCGATGGCAACTGGTTGATCCGCTCACCGGCACCGGTGCAGGTCAACGGCCAGACCTGGCGCATTGGCCAGGCCCTCGCCACCGGCGATGAAATCGTCACAGCCGACGGCACCAGCCTGCGTCTGATCGAAGTGCTGCCAGCCGGGAGTTAAACCGTGGCCAGGCGCAAGCGCGAGTTCACCACCTTCAACCTGAGTTTCCTCGACATCATGTCCTGCGGATTCGGCGCCGTTGTATTGGTGTTCCTGATCATCGACCACTCGATCGAAGTAAAGACCCAAGACCTGAACCAGGACCTGATGTCGGAAGTGAATTTCCTCGAGGAGGAAGTGCTCGAAGGCAAGGAGGGCCTGGTACGCCTGCGCAACACACTCTCGGACACGGACCTGCAAATGGTCGAGGCCCAGGGCCTGGCCACTCGAATCAATGACGATATAGAAGAATACGAGGCGCTGATCGAGACCCTGCGCGCCGACGGCTATGACGACGATGACGACATCGACGCACTCAAGGCAGAGATTCTGGCACTGGAATCCGAGCTCAAAAAAATGCAATCGGCGGCGCAAGAAGACGGCGGCCGCAGTGCCCGCTCCTACCTGGGCGAAGGCAACCGCCAGTACCTCACTGGGCTGAACCTGGGCGGACGCAATATCGCCATCCTGCTGGATGCGTCGGCCAGTATGCTCGCCGACCGACTGGTCAACATTATCCGCCTGCGCAATATGGACCCCGCGCTGCAACGCAAAGCGGACAAATGGACCCGTGCCGTCAATACCGTGAACTGGCTGACCGCCCAACTACCGGTCAACGCCGATTACCAACTCATCACCTTCAATACCCAGGCGACATGGGCTGTGCCCGAAACAGCGGGCAAGTGGCTGGAAGTCGCCGACCAGGCTAGGCTGGAAGACATCACCGCCCGTCTCGACAAGCTCACCCCGGCAGGGGGCACCAGTCTCGAAAATGCGTTTCTGGCTTTACAACGACTGGCACCGGCGCCCGACAATATTTTCCTGATCACCGATGGTCTCCCGACCCAGGGTCGCGGCGGCCCCAAAGGCAGCAAGGTGAGTGGTCAGGCGCGGCTCAGGCACTACCGCGAGGCCATCAAGCAACTGCCTCCCGGCGTGCCGGTTAATATCATCCTGGCGCCGATGGAAGGCGACCCAATGGCAGCCTCCGAGTTCTGGCAGTTGGCTCAATTAACGCGCGGCTCACTACTTAGCCCTTCAAAGGATTGGCCCTGATGGCGAAACGTAGAACGCCTGAAGAATTCTCACTGTCGTTTCTCGACGTCATCTGCTGCGGCTTTGGCGCGGTTATTCTGCTGCTCATGATCACCAAGACGGTGCAGCCACAGATCATCGAGGCATCCACCGTCAACCTCGAGGGCAAGCTCGCCGAGTTGCAGGAGCAAGTGCATGAGATCCGCGGCGAGACCGTCATTCTCAATCGCGACCTGAACGCCAAGCACGAACAATTGTCCGAGCACGACGAGCGCATTGCTATCCTGCGGGGCAAGCTCGCCGCCACCCGCTCGCGTTACGACAGCCTGCAAACCGAAACGAGCAGCAACGAGATCATCACCGACCAATTGGCTGTAGCGAGACAGCAACTGTCTGAAGAAATGGAGCGCCTACTGGGCCGCGAGTATCAGTCAAAAAACAACCTGATCGGCGGCATCCCGGTCGACAGCGAGTACATCATTTTCATCATCGACACATCTGGCTCAATGTTCTCCTACGCCTGGGAGCGCATGGTCCGCGAGGTCGAGGCCACGCTCAGCATCTATCCGGAAGTGAAAGGCATCCAGGTGATGAACGATATGGGGCAATACATGTTCAGCCGCTATCGCGGGCAGTGGATTCCCGACACGCCCGGGCGGCGCAACGTGATCATGCAGAACCTGCGCAACTGGAACGTGTTCAGCAACTCCAGCCCGGTGGAAGGTATTACCGCGGCGATTCGCACCTTCTACGACCCCGGCAAAAAAATCAGCCTGTATGTTTTCGGCGACGAATTCACTGGCCAGTCTATCGCCGAGGTTGTCGCCACAGTCGATAGAATCAACCGCGCGGACGCCAACGGCAATCGCCTGGTAAGAATCCACGGTGTCGGCTTTCCCGTACAATACATTCGAGCACCACACCTGCAGACGACAGGCATTCGCTTCGCTACACTGATGAGAGAACTGGCATACCGTAATGGAGGCACTTTTGTCGCGCTCAACGATTTCCGTCCCTGACCTACGCTTACTGCTATTAGCAGTGCTGGGGCTGTTATTGGCGGGCTGCGGGCCGACCAAGGTCGTCGTGGAAGGTAACTTTCCCTCGCCGTTGATCGAACCGTTACCGATGAAACTCGGGATCTGGTACCCGGAGACATTCAGTGGCCACGAATTTTTCGATGAGGCCAAGACCCGCTCCGATTCAAGCTGGATTGTGCAGACCGGAGCGGCCCAGGTAGCAATGTGGGATACGCTGCTGGAGGGTATGTTCGTGGAAACCATCCACATGAAAGGAGAACCCGGGCCGGAGCAGATGAACCAACTCGTGGACGCGGTACTCATTCCTGAAGTCGACGAACTCCAGTACGCCATTCCTGCGCACACCAACGTCAAGGTCTACGAGATCTGGATGCGCTATCGCTTCAAGCTGGTGACCTCCGGTGGTGAGCCCATCGGCGACTGGACCATGACCGCCTACGGCAAAACTCCCACCGCATTCCTCCAGAGTGACCAGGCAGCAGTCAATCTCGCTGCGGTCATGGCGCTGCGCGACGCCGGCGCCAACTTCGCCACCAATTTTACCCGTGTGCCACAGGTACAGGTGTTCCTCGATGAACGCGGTATCGTGCCCCTGGAAAGTGGACTATGAGAGCAGTCCCTCGTTTATTGCGATTAGCCACCGTTCTGCTCGCGGGCCTGTCTACCGCGGCATGCGTCACCTCGACTGTAGACGAGATGGTCTTCAACGAACCGGTGGAAGGTATCGGCGACTCCACTGTGGTCATTCTCGGCCGGCGTCACGCGGCCGACTACGAGACCGAACCAGACTTCATTCAGTGCGTTGGTGACCATATTTCCAGCCGCGACCGCAGTATTACAGTGATTGGCGAACTGGAGTTCGTAAACTCTCTCTACCCCTGGTTCGAGCCGCGCACCGCGCCGCTCCACCCCCAGAATATCGACCGTCTGCTGCTGCAGGAGCCGGTTGCCGAACGTATGGCGGAGCTGAAGACCGAGTACATGATCTGGATCGACGGCAAGACCGAGCGCTCCGACTCCATGGGTTCCATGACCTGCGGCATTGGCCCGGGCGGCGCGGGCTGCTTTGGCTTTGGCACCTGGAGCGACGATTCCGACTACGAGGCGGTTATCTGGGACTTCACTGACCGCGCAGAAGTCGGCCGTGTGAATACCACTGCCAGCGGCCAATCCTATATGCCCGCAGTCGTGGTCCCGATTCCCATCATTGCGCCGGTGCAAGGCACGGCCTGCGATGGCATTGGCGACCAACTGCTGGAATTCCTCTCCAGCGAATACTGAACCGATGCGTCTTTTAAGTTGCTGCGCACTACTCCTCTCGCTCTCGATGGCGGTGCAGGCCGCTGACAAATACGAGAAGGCTCATCAGGAAATCGTCGACGCCGGTCAGCTCTACGACGACCCCGAGCTGCAGCAATACATCGACCGCATCGGCCAGCGTCTGGTTGCACACAGCGATGAGCCCAACGGGGATTTCACCTTCAGTGTCATCGATACCGACGTGATCAACGCCTTCGCCGCCCAGGGCGGTTATATTTACATCAGCCGCGGCCTGCTGCCCTACCTGGAGAATGAGGACGAGTTGGCAGGCGTCCTTGGGCATGAGATCGGCCATATCACCGGCAGCCATCACAGCCGGCGCAAGACAGCCGATGTCACCAGCAAAATCGTGGCAACCACCACCTATATTCTCACCGGTAGCGGCGAACTCGCCGACGCCTCCTCCATGTATGGTGCGGAGCTGATCAGCGGCTTTGGCCGGGAGATGGAACTGGAGGCGGACGGCCTCGGTGCGGAGTATATGTACCGCGCAGGCTATGACCCGCAGGCGCTGTTACAGGTTATCGGCGTGCTCAAGGATCACGAACAATTCCAGCGCACTGTCGCCCGGGCCAGCGGCAAACCCGGCGGCACTTACCACGGTGTCTACGCGTCACACCCGCGCAACGACAAACGGCTGCAAACAGTGATCGGGGCAGCAGCGGAGCTGGACGACGGCAGCTACATCGAAAGCCCGGAAATTCCGGGCGAGTTTAAACAGCAAATGGATGGCCTGGTCTGGGGCGACAGCGTACAGAGCGCGCGTGACGAAAACCGCTTCTACCACAACAAACTGGAGTTCACCTTCGAGCACCCACCCGGATGGACAGTCCAGACCGGTGGTCAGGCGGTGGTGGCGCGCGCGCCAGACCAGAGTGCTTCCCTCACCATCTCGCTGCGGCGACGCGACCCCTCCAGCACGCCCCAGGCGGTGCTCGAGGCCAATGCCAAGGGTGAGCTCAGTGACGGAGAGCCGCTGGAACAAGCAGGCCTGAGTGGCTATACCGCCACCGCCAGTGCCGGTGGCACATCTCGCCGGCTGGCCGTGATCGACTACCGATACAGTTACCTGCTGCAGGGGGAAGCAACGGACTTTGCCGCCAGCGACCCGGCACTGCTGGATATGATCAAAAGCTTCCGCCCGACCCACCCGAAAGAAAAACCCGCCGGTGAAGCGCGCTACCTGCGCTACATCCGGGTACCGCGAGGCGCAACTGTGGCGAGCATCGCGGCGGAGATGAAAATCCCCCATGCGGAGGATCAGCTGCGTTTGATCAACGGGCTCTATCCCCGCGGCGAACCCCGCACCGGGGACTGGTTCAAGGTAGTACAATAATTCCTCGGCTATACTCAGGGCATACCAACCTATGAGCCTCCGAATCATGTACCGCCTTTTCCTGCAGATCAGCTTGTTATCCGTTTTTGCCGTGGCATCGGCCAGCGCCAGCGCCGAACTCATCGTCTACACCGCAAAGAAAATCATCACCATGGAGACGGCGCTGCCAGAGGCCAATGCCGTGGCGGTAAAGGACGGCCGTATTTTTGCGGTCGGCAGCGAGAAGGAGCTTGAGAGCCTGGCAGAAAAACTCGGCGGCCGGGTCGATCGCAGCCTGAGCGACAAGATCCTGCTCCCTGGCTTCATCGACCCCCATGTGCACCCGTCTCTGCCTGCGGTGCTGACCCAGTTCCCCTTTCTTGCCCCCGACGACTGGTCGCTGCCCACCGGCGAATTCCCGGGGGCAACTGACCCTGCCTCGTACGAAAAACAACTCAAGGCTCTGGCAGCCCGGCACAGCGATGACGCCACGCCTTTTATCGCCTGGGGTTACCACCCACTGTGGCACGGGGACGTCTACAGAGAACAACTGAATGACTGGTTTGGCGATCAGCCAGTCATGCTCTGGCACCGTTCATTCCACGAGTTGATCGGCAACGATGCGGCGCTGGCAATGTTGGGCGTCACCGAGGACGACGTGGCTGGCCAGGCTGAAATAGACTGGGCCAGAGGGCATTTCTGGGAGAATGGCCTCAAGTTTCTGATCCCCCGACTGAGCTTCCTGTTTGCACCCGAGCGCTACGGCAAGGGTATGCAGAACTTTATCGAGATGATGCACCGGGGCGGCGTCACCACCGCCCTGGACATGGGCACCGGTATCTTCGGTAATCCCACTGCAGAGATCGACCTGATACGCCGCTCGGCGGAGGGCATATCCGCGCCGGGCCGTATTATTCTCACCCCGATCATCACCGACTTTCTGGCCCGCGGAAAAAGTCCGCAGGAGGCACTGGCAGAGATCGAAGCCTGGCGAGCCAGTGACTCGCGCAGGGTCTCGGTGGGCAAACACTTCAAGATCATGATGGACGGTGCCATCTTCAGCGGCCTGGCGCAGATGGGCCCGCCGGGCTACCTGGATGGGCACGAAGGCCTGTGGATGGCACCGCTGGAAACAACGGCCCAATGGGCCCAATTTTTCTGGAGCGAGGGGTACCAGATCCACGCCCACACCAACGGCGACCTGAGTGCGGCGGCGTTGATCGATATGGTACGTACCATGCAAGAGGTTCATCCGCGCCCGGATCACCGCACTTCGCTAGAGCACTTTGCCTATTCTACCGACGACCAGAGCCGACAAATGGCAGCGCTGGGGATGGTGGTCTCAGCCAACCCGTACTACCAGTACCTGCTAGCGGACATTTATGCCGACGAATGGCTGGGACCGGATCGCGGCCGCCAAATGGTCCGTTTGGGTTCACTGCAGCGCCACGGCGTTCCCTTCGGACTGCATTCCGACTGCCCCATGGCACCGCTGTCGCCGCTGACGCTAGCGGCGGCAGCCGTGCAGCGAGAGAGCATCAGTGGCAAGGATAACGCTACACCTGAGCGAATAGACCTGCACTCCGCACTGCGCGCAATTACTATCGACGCGGCCTGGGTTATGGGTGCAGAAGATGACATAGGCTCCATCCGCGCCGGCAAGCGAGCAGACTTCACGGTCTTGGAAAGCGACCCCTATCGAGTCAAAGCAGAGCGCCTGAAGGACATCGATATATGGGGAGTGGTGTTCGAAGGTGAGCTACACCCCGTAGAATAAACTCTGGGGTTATCCGTCGCGCAGCTGGACCAGTACCCAGGGCGCGGCAACCACTGCCCACAGTTCCTGATTGCTCTCATACCACTTCAGTGCCTGAATTTCGGGCACCGCGGCGACATCGCCGGTTTCGATCCAGCCTTTGAACTGTGCCGTGTTATCCAGCCCCAATTGCACGGCCACCTCCACCAGATCCAGTTCGCCACTCACCCGCACTATCGAGCCACGGGCATAGTAGGTCTGCAGATCGTGCCATTGAATACGCGCGGTCTGGCCGTGGTATTCGCGCCGCAGCAGGCTCTCTTTGTCCTCTTCTCCCTCTGGCTGATCAACCATATTTTTCATCCGCTACGAAGGGGTTGGTGCGGCGCTCCTGACCGAATGTACTGGTGGGCCCGTGGCCTGGAATAAAAGTGATGTCATCGCCCAGCGGGAAGAGCTTGTCGCGGATGGAGCTGACCAGGTCGTCGTGATTGCCCTTGGGGAAATCCGTGCGGCCGATTGAGCCCTGGAACAGAACGTCGCCCACCCAGGCGACTTGTTGCGGCTGGTAGTGAAAGACCACGTGGCCAGGCGTGTGGCCCGGACAGTGAACGACCTGCAGGGTCTGCTCACCTACCGTCACGGTGTCGCCATCGTGCAGCCAGCGATCCGGGGTGAATGCTTCCGCGTGCGGAAAACCGGACATCTTGCACCACTCCGGCAGCTTCTCCAGCCAGAAATTATCGTCCTCGTGCGGGCCTTCGATGGTTACATTGAGCTGCTGACGCAGCACATCAGCCGCGGCACAGTGGTCCATGTGGGCGTGGGTGAGAATAATCTTCTCCACCGTGGCGTCCATCTTCGCCACCGCTTCCAGAATTCGATCGACATCCCCGCCTGGGTCCACGATCGCGGCCTTCTTACTTGCCTGGCACTGGATAACGGAGCAATTCTGTTGGTAGGGGGTCACCGGCACAATGGTGCACTGAATAGTCATAGGCAGACCTGCGAAATATCGGGGCGGGAAGGATACCACAGCCCGGGCCCGGGCTGTGGTCGATCAGTTGCTACAACCGCAGGTCAGGCGCGGGCGGTGACGGTCGTTTCGTCGTCGCTTTGATCCGCATTGGGATCGTCGAAAACGCCCTGTTCAAACTGATTCTCGGATTTGCCAACGATGACCGAAATAGTCGCATCGCCAGTGACATTCACTGCCGTGCGCACCATATCGAGGAGGCGGTCCACGCCGATAATCAGGGCAATACCCTCGACCGGCAGGCCGGCTTGCTCGAGCACCAGAGCCAGGGTTATCAGGCCAACACCCGGCACAGCCGCGGTGCCGATAGATGCCAGCGTAGCAGTCAGAATCACGGTAATGAAATCACCCATAGACAGATCGACGCCGTAGACCTGGGCAATAAATACCGTGGCTACACCCTGCATGATAGCGGTGCCATCCATATTGATGGTGGCACCCAGTGGAACCGTGAAACCTGCCACAGAATTGTGCACGCCCAGGCGTCTCTCGACCGTGCGCAAGGTAATCGGCAGGGTTGCACCCGAGGATGCGGTGCTGAATGCGAACGCCCAGATGGGCCGCATCTTTTTCAGCAACATCCTGGGCGAGAGGCCAGTCAGGGATTTCAGCAGCAGGGTGTAAACGCCCAGCGCGTGCAACAGCAGCACGCCGATGACCGTGAACACGTATGCGGCAAGATCAAGAATGGCACCGATACCCAGAGTGGAAAACAGCTTGGACAACAGCGCAAAGACACCGTAGGGCGCAAGATTCATGAGGATCTCGACCATCTTCATGATGATCGCGTCCATATCACGGAAGAAGCTCGCCATGCGACGACCGGGTTCGCCGGCATGCGAAATTGCGTAGCCGAAGAGTAATGCGAAAACGATGATCTGCAGCATCTTGCCATCCGCCATCGCCCGCACAGGGTTGGAGGGAAAGATATCGACCAGGACATCGCTCAGCGGAGGCGCAGGGCGCGGTTCAAAGCTTGAAGCACCGGCTATTTCCACACCAGAACCCGGGCTGATCAGGGAAGCGAAGAACAATGCAAGGCTGATCGCTATCGCGGTCGTGGCCAGGTAAAAACCCAGGGTCTTGACGGCTATCGGGCCCATGCGCGCACTGTCGCCCAGCGACGAGGCGCCGCAGATCAGGGATACCATAACCAGCGGCACTACCAGCAATTTGAGTGAAGCTACAAAAATACGGCCAACCACATCGAACACGCCGCCCACGAGGTAGGCATCAATCGTCTGTTTGAAGCCCTCGCCCACGCCAGAGCTGTGCATGATCAGGTTGATAATTGAGCCGGTGACAATACCTGCCACCATGGCGATAAGAATGCGGTTAGTGAGGCTCATTCGGGGCACTCTCCGCCCAGGTAACCCGAAACGGCGTCGTCGGCGCAGGCGTTGCAGCCGGACGCATAGGTTTTCTTGCCACCACCAACAAGATCAGCACACACTGGATTGTATTCCATGGTGCACACCTGGGGGCGTTCGCCGGAACACTGGGTGACGAGTGAGGGGATTGGCTGTGTTTGGCATCCTGCCAGAACAAGTAACAGCAATAAGCCCAGGGCATTGCGCATGGGTGGCACTCCGGATTCGGTGTTATTTAATTGCGCAAGCCTAACACCCTTAAACCAAGAGCGGCAATCGTGTCAGCCCTCGTCGAGCAGGCGAGGCAGGAGCGTTTGCGCCAGTTCAGCACAGCCGGGACCCACCTCCCGCCAGTGGCCGGCGTCCAGATCCAGGCGCGCATAGGCACAGGTGGGCAGATTATCCAGCTCCCATCGGCCCGCCAACGCGTTGATCAACTCGGTGAACGCAGGATTGTGGCCGATAATGAACAGCTCACTACGGCTATCATCCTGGGCCTGAATCCAGCTGAGAACGTCTTCCGACGCGAAGGTATAAAGGCCTTCATCTGTAACATGGGGCAAAGCGGCGAGCGCGGGCCAGCCCTGGCACAGGCCATCGAGAGTCAATTGAGCCCGCCTGGCCGGGCTGACGGCAATACTTATGGCCGTAACCTGGGTGGCCAGGGCAGCGCCCATACGAGGCGCATCCCGGCGACCACGCTTGTTCAGGCCGCGCTCGCGGTCGGCGAGCCCGGGCTGACTCCATGAGGACTTGGCGTGGCGAAGCAAGTGCAGTGTTTTCATGCTTATTCCCGGCAGGCGAGGCCATTGAGTCTATACTTGGAAGGATCTGCAAGCGAGGAATCCTACATGTCGCCATCGGTAAAACTCCGCGACTACCTTATCCCCAACCCGGCAACTGTGCAGCCAGACGACAGCGTTCTGGCCGCCATGAAGGTGATTATCGACAACAAGATATCAGGGGTTTGCGTGGTCGATAGCCAGCACAACCTGGTCGGCATCCTGTCGGAACTGGACTGCCTGGAAGCCTCGCTGGGCTCGCTCTACAACGACAGCGGTGTCGGCATGGTGCGCGACCACATGGCCGCCAGCAATCTCATCGTCGCCCACCCTGAGGAAGATATCATCCATGTGGCCCAGGATATGCTGGCCAAGAACAAGCGCCGCCGGCCAGTGGTAGAGAACGGCAAGTTGATCGGCCAGGTCACCTGCCGCCAGTTACTCAAAGCCATTACTCGCTTCCAACGCTAGGGTCATTCCACAAAACAGGCTGACGCCTGTTTTCATGCGGCCAACAGTGCCGCATAATGCGAGTCCACGCAGTCTTTCTCACCTTTATCAGCCAGAATACTAGCCAATGATTCAAACAATCCCCCAGCGTATTGCTGAAGAACTCAGCGTGCGCGAAGCGCAGGTTAACGCCGCTATAGGCCTACTCGACGAGGGTGCCACCGTCCCCTTCATCGCCCGCTACCGCAAGGAGGTCACCGGCGCACTGGACGACACCCAGATGCGTAACCTCGAGGAGCGATTACACTACCTGCGGGACATGGAGGAGCGCCGTAAGGCCATCCTTTCCTCGATTGAGGAACAGGGCAAGCTCACGCCACAGCTCAAACAGTCCCTGCTCCAGGCAGACACCAAGAACCGACTGGAAGACCTGTACCTGCCCTACAAGCCCAAACGTCGTACCAAGGCCCAGATCGCTCGCGAGGCAGGCCTTGAACCGCTGGCGGACAGCCTGCTGGCAGATCCCACACAAGACCCTGACACACTCGCAGCGGCCTACTTCAATAGCGACGCAGGCATCGAAGATACCAAGGCCGCGCTGGATGGCGCGCGCCAGATCCTGATGGAGCGGTTCGCCGAGGATGCCGATCTGCTGGCTAAGCTGCGTCAGTTTCTCACCGACAACGCTCTGCTCGCATCGCGCATGATGGACGGCAAGGAACAGGAAGGCGCCAAGTTCCGCGATTATTTTGAACACACCGAAGCCCTGGCCAAAGTGCCCTCGCACCGTGCCCTGGCGATGTTCCGCGGGCGCAACGAAGGTATTCTCAGTATCAACCTGGTGATGGACGCCGAGGAAGCATCTTCCCCGGTCGCGGCCAGTCAGGCCCACCCCTGCGAGGCCATGGTCGCCGACCACTGGCACATCGAAGACCACGGCCGGCCCGCCGACCGCTGGCTACGTGAGGCGGTGCGCTGGACGTGGCGCGTAAAACTGCTCACTCACCTGCAGACCGATCTACTGGGCCAGTTGCGCGAGAGCGCTGAGGCCGAGGCTATCGAGGTCTTCGCCCACAACTTGAAAGATCTGCTACTGGCGGCCCCCGCCGGGCAGAAAGCCACGCTGGGGCTGGACCCGGGGCTCCGCACCGGGGTCAAGGTCGCGGTGATTGATGCCACGGGCAAGGTACTTGATCACGGTGCCATCTTTCCCAATCCGCCACAGAAGAAGTTGCACGAAGCGGAGGCGACACTGCTACATATGATCCGTAAGCACGGCGTGGAACTGATCGCCATCGGCAACGGCACTGCCAGCCGTGAAACTGACAAGTTTGTCGGCGACATGCTCAAGGCCAACCCGGACCTGAACGTGCGCAAGGTGATGGTGAACGAGGCCGGCGCATCCATTTATTCCGCCTCCGAGTTTGCGGCGCGTGAATTTCCTGACCTGGACGTGACAATCAGAGGCGCTATCTCTATTGCACGCCGCCTGCAAGATCCTCTCGCGGAGCTGGTGAAGATCGAGCCGAAGTCCATCGGCGTTGGCCAGTACCAGCACGATGTGAGTCAGGTCCAGTTGGCGCGCCAACTCGATGCGGTAGTCGAGGACTGTGTAAACGCTGTGGGTGTCGACGTAAACACTGCATCTGTCCCACTACTGACTCGCGTGTCAGGCCTCAACCAGAGTATCGCCACCAACATCGTGAGCCTGCGTGACGCCCAGGGTAAATTTGCTGATCGCAAGGCGCTGCTCGGCGTATCCCGCTTCGGCGACAAGACCTTCGAACAGGCCGCGGGCTTCCTCCGCGTCAGTGGCGGCGACAACCCACTGGACGCCTCAGCTGTGCACCCGGAATCTTATGGCGTGGTTGAACAGATCGCAGCGCAAAGGCAGCGCGATATGAGCAGCATCATCGGCGACAGCAGCTTCCTCAAGGCCCTCAATCCCGCGGACTACATCAGCGACAGCGTAGGCCTGCCCACCGTCCGCGACATTATTTCGGAACTGGACAAGCCCGGCCGCGACCCGCGCCCGGAATTCAAAATGGCCGAGTTTCAGGAAGGGGTGGAGAAAATCTCAGACTTGCGCCCTGACATGGTCCTGGAAGGCACCGTCACCAACGTTACCAACTTCGGTGCGTTCGTCGACATCGGTGTCCATCAGGACGGCCTGGTACATATCTCTGCGCTGGCGGACAAGTTCGTCAAGGACCCGCGAGACGTGGTCAAAGCCGGCGATATTGTGCGAGTAAAAGTGATGGAGGTAGACCAGCCGCGCAAGCGCATCGGCCTTACCATGCGCCTGAGCGACAAAGCCGGTGAGCAGGAACAACGCGGCAATAACCCGCGCAAGGAACAGCGTGGCGGTGGTCGTAATACCAAGCCACGCCAGGAAAAGCCCGCGGCCAACAACGCCTTCGCGGCGGCCTTTGCCAACGCCAAGCAGCGCAAGTAGAGCGCCGTTCGAGTTCCTGCAACTACTGTGGGCAGTGGTTGCGGTAGTAAGCCAGTAAAATGTCGGCCGCCTCCTCCGGGGTGTCCACCAATGACAAAATCTCCAGGTCGCTGTCGCTGATGAAGCGACCGCCCTGGACCTTCTCAACCACCCATTCGTACAACCCGGCCCAGTGGTCTTTGCCCACCAGCACGATGGGACGCTGCTCCAGCTTACCGGTCTGCACCAGGGTCAGCAGTTCGAACAGCTCGTCAATCGTGCCAAAACCACCGGGGAAGATAGCGAAGCCTATGGCATAGCGGATCAGCATGAACTTGCGGGTAAAGAAGTAGCGAAAGTCGATATCGATATCGAGATAGGGGTTGGCGAGCTGCTCATGAGGTAATTCAATATTCAGCCCCACGGACTGTCCCGGCTCGCCACTGGCGCCGAGATTGCCCGCTTCCATCACGCCGGGCCCACCGCCCGTGATCACCGTGATGCCCTCAGCCGCAAGCGCCCGCGCGAGGTCGCGTGCCGCTCCGTATTCCCAGGCGTCAGCTTGCGAACGCGCACTACCGAAAATACTGACGGCGGCACCGATTTCCGAGAGGCTGGAAATACCCTCGCGCAGTTCATCGCCAATCCGGGCAATGCGTTCTTTTTCCTGCGGGCTAAGGCCCACACCTGGGGGCAGTGTTGATTCGGACATAGTGTTCTCTAAGGTTGGGAGTCGACTTAGTTTATACCAATCACTCCCATCCCAACTCAGCCGCCACCAGAGCCAAAGATGCGGCGCCGGCGGCCTGATGCCTCTGCCGCAGCCAGGGTGAGAGTTTTTGCAGCAGGCCAGGCGTGCCGTAAATCAACGGCAGCGTCAGCAGCAACGAATCCCCGGCTTCATTAAGCAGCACCAGATGTTGCGGCCGTTGCGGCGTCGGCAGTATCTTCAACCCATCCCAGTCGACATTCACGCTGTGGCGTTGCTGCCATGCCAGCTCTGTCGCCAGTACCTCGGCTTCCTGCAGCAGCTGCGCACACAGGCTGCGTTGTGCCGCCAGCTGGCCGCCCGCATGAAATGCGAGTGACAGACCGTTGCTGCTGCACACAGGGCCTGTAGCGCTAAAATCCCAGTGCGGAGCGACACTGGCGGCCGACATGGGTATCGGCGCCTCATCCGATAGCGTTTGGGTGAGTTGCTTACACGCATGGCCGCTACAAAATCGGCTGAGCACCGCCCGCTCATAGGCGGGTTGCTGATCTTTACGCGGGTGGGCGAGCATCACGATCCGCCCCGCCACCTCAACGGCGGGCACCTCGCGCTCGTGGCTGCGCAATTCGACCGGAAAGCCCAGCTCTATATCCTCCAGCACCAGTAACAACTGGCTCGCATACTGCTCCACCGCGCGTGACCAACTGAGCAATCTGCCTGCCTCCTCTGATTCCCGCGCCTCGCCACGCGCCAGATCTGCCTCGGCCATATAGACCTCGGCCAACTCGAACAGCGCTACGCTGGCGAACTGGCCACGTGTTTCCTCATCGCCCATCGTCAAGGCGCTCACTGTACGCTGGTAACGCGAAGCCTCCACAGGGCCTGGAACAGCTTCAGCCCAGGCCACACTGCAAAACGCGCACAGGCATAAGGCGGCGCACAAAAATCTGACGCTATCGAGGCGCACTTGCACCTCTGCAGCGCATAAAGTGCAAGAGAAAGACAAAGGTCTGTTGCATTCTGGTGGCATGAATTTCGTATTGGTTCAGGTGAAATCTAGCACAGCACGGCGACGTGACCGATGAACGCGTACAAAAACAGTATGATTTTCCCGCGAGGCCTCACTGCAGTGGCCGCCCTGGTCGCGCTAGACAACCAGGTTCCATTCGAGGAGGATACGCTGAATAACTGGAATAAGTAGAACAATAATGCCGATGACACCTTTCCTGCCGACGGCGATATTCGCCGCAGTGCTGGCGGCTACGCCTGCGCTGGCGAGCGACCCTGCTGCAGCTAGCCTGCACGAACGCTTACTCACCATAGACACCCATATCGATGTTCCCACTTCCCTGGGTACCACTGCAGCGGATCCACGCTTGCACGGCCCCATGCAGGTCGATCTGCCGAAAATGCGCGAGGGAGGGCTCGATGCAGGTTTCTTCATTGTCTATGTCGGCCAACGCTCGGTCGATGCCGCCGGTTACCAACAAGCCTATGAAAAGGCACAGGCCAAGTTTGATGCCATCGAAAGAATGTTGGCCAATAGTCCTGATGAGATCGTGCTGGTGCGCAACCCCACCGAGTTGCGCGCTGCCGCCGCCGACGGCAAGCTGGTAGCAGCCATCGGCGTGGAAAATGCCTACCCACTGGGACCCAACCACGAACATCTGCAAGAATTTTACGACCGCGGCGCCAGGTACATTTCCCTCACCCATTTCGGCAACAACCACTTCGGCGAAAGTTCCAAGGCCTTTGGCGAAGACGGCGAGCCCGAGGTGACAGGGCTCACAGACCGAGGCCTTGCGTTAATCGATGATATGAATCGACTGGGGATTATGGTGGACGTGTCACACACCTCGCATCAGTCGACTATGGATGCAGTGGCCCGCTCGAAAACACCGGTCATTGCCTCACACTCGGGCGTTGCCGCGCTCTATGCGCACAATCGCAACCTGTCGGACGACGCTATCAAGGCAATCGCAGCCAGGGGCGGCGTCGTGCAACTGGTGGCGTTTGATCGCTACATGCGCGATATCTCGGAAGAGGAACGGGACGCACAAAAAACGATTCTGAAGGACCTGGGAATCGATCCGCGCGGGATGAAGGACGTTACCCAGGAGCAGTTCGGTGAGCTACGCAGCCGCAATGCGGCCTTGAACGCGAAGTATCCAAAGGCGTCGGTAACGACCCTGATCGATCATGTCGATCACGTGGTTGAGCTTGTCGGCGTCGACCACGCCGGCATCTCCTCTGATTTCGGCGGCGGCGGTGGTATCCACGGCTGGTGGTCCATCGATGAATCGCTGATTCTCACCGAGGAAATGCTCAAGCGTGGCTACAGCGAAACGGACATTCGCAAAATCTGGGGTGAAAACCTGCTGCGGGTCTGGGAAGCCGTGGAGCAGCATGCCCACGGCTCCTGAGCGCGAGGCGTTCTAGCCGAAAACGTAGAACACCATTTTGTTGCCGTCCGGGTCGCGGACATACGCTCCGTAGAACATATCCGGAATACGCTGGCCCGGTTCACCCTCACAAGTCGCGCCCAGAGCGATCGCCTTGTGGTATAGCTCATCGGCCTTTTCCTTACTCGGCGCAGTAAAGGCGACCATATTGCCATTGCCAGGCTGTGGGTCGTCCTCATTATGGGGAATGCACACCGAGAGCATCGGCGCGCTCATATCAGTGCCAATAAACGCAATTCGCCCAATGTCCATCAATACTGAAGCGCCCATGTCTGCCAGCAGTTCAGTGTAAAACGCCTTGGCTTTTTCCATGTCGTTAACGCCGATGGTTACATATCCAATCATTCTCTTGCCCTCCTCAGGGTGTGTTGGCCTGTTATGCTGCAGCGAGTATAGCGATAAATGAAAACGCAGGGGCAATGATGAGCAAACGAATCGTGATTACGGGTGCAACCAGCGGTCTGGGCAAGGCCACCGCGGAGCAGTTGGCCGCGGCAGGCGCACGACTGGTGATCTGTTCCGAGAATGAAGCGGCCCTGCTGAAAACGCTGACAGCCATGGGTGGCGAGAGCGACCGCCTCAGCGGCCTGGTCGCGGATGTCACTAATCCCGACCAGGTGGAGGCTCTCGCGACCCAGGCTCAACTGCGCTATGGCGGGCTGGATGTGTGGATTAACAATGCCGGCATGGCCGCACCTTCAGGGAATGGCGCGCTGGTTCCGATGGCGCTGGGCGAGCAGCTGATCAATACCAATATCCTCGGCACCTACTACGGCTCAGTGACGGCGGTTCGCCACTTCCGCAACGCCGGTTGCGCGGGCCGAATCATTAATATGACCGGGCGCGGCGACAAGGGGCCGGTGAAGAATGCCGCACTTTACAGCTCGAGCAAGGCCTGGCTGCGCAACTTCACCCTGGCGCTGGCTATGGAAGAGCGGGAACACGGTATCGAAATAGGCACGTTTAACCCGGGGCTGACACTAACCGGTATTACCGCCAGGCCCATGATCCTGGCGGGCAACGAAGCACAGCAAATGAAAGGCCTGCGCACGATTCTGCCTCTCATCGGCGATCCAGCCAGCGAACCGGCGCGATCACTCGCAGCGCTGGCGCTGCAGACCGCGCCCATCAAAAAGGAAAACCGGCATCGCAGGCTGTTGCCGCATGTGCTGTTGCGCCTGATCACTGGGAAGCGGGCGGATATCGACGTGACAGCCATCGAACCGCGGCTTGTCGCGCCAGAGCTTTCCCGCTAGATTGCTAGGGCAATATTGCCTGAGACACACGGATATAAAGATGATCCTCACCTTCGACGATGTTATTACCGAGGCAGAACATGCCACTATTATGGAGGCAGTCCGCAACGCTGAATTCGTCGACGGCAAGGCCACCGCTGGCTGGGCTGCCCGCGGGGTGAAGAACAACACTCAGGTCAAGGGAGGCAGCACTGCCACCAAGACCGTCAACGAAATAGTTCTGAATGCGCTCCGCCGCAGCGAAGAATTTCGCGCCGGAACCCAGCCAAAACAACTGCACTCACTCCTGATCAGCCGCTACGAGCCCGGCATGGACTATGGCTACCATGTCGACAATGCAATGATGGGGCGCGACGTTCAGTGGCGCACCGATATCTCCATGACCCTGTTTCTCAACCACCCTGATGACTACGACGGCGGCGAGCTGTCCTTCGAATCGGGCAGCGGCGACTTCAGGTTCAAGCGCAACCCCCGCTCCATCATCGCCTACCCTTCGACCACCCTGCATCGGGTAATGCCGGTGACCCGGGGTGAGCGCATCGTCGTGGTCGCCTGGATCCACAGTCTGGTGCGAGATGCGGGCGTGCGCGAGATGCTCTACGACCTGACCACCATCCGCAATAATATCTTCAAACGCAGCGGCAAATGTCGTGAGTTTGATCTGGCCGCCAAGACCTACACCAACCTGCTCAGGCAGTACGCAGAACCCTGATTAATGCGCACTAATGCGTGTTGATTAACCCCGAGGGCAACGGGGATAATTAGGCGCTATACACTCAGGTATCTCTGTATGAAATCCTTTCTGCGAACTGCCGGGCTCATTGCCGGCCTGGTCGCTGCGCTGCCATCTTCAGCTCAGGAACCCTCCACCAACGCCCTGGTGCTGGCTGGCGGAGGCGCCCGGGGCATTGCCCACGCCGGAGTCATTGCCGCACTGGAAGAAATGCAGGTACCTGTAGATGCCATTGCGGGCACCAGCATGGGCGCATTGGTCGGGGGCCTCTACGCCACAGGCCTCAATGCAGAGCAGCTCAAGCTTATCGTCGACAATATGGCCTGGGAGGACGCGTTCAAGGACTCGATTGATCGAGACGGCCTGCCACCGCGACGCAAAAGCGACGACTATGACTACCCCTCTTCTATCTCGGTGTCTTTCAAAAACGGCAGTTTCTCGGTCCCTCTCGGCCTGGTGCAGGGACAGCAAGTTCAGCAGATCATCAAGGAACTCGTACTACCGGCAGAGCACATTCGGGATTTCAACCAACTGGCGATCCCCTACCGCGCCGTAGCGACCGACATCGAAACCGGCGATGCCTACATATTTGACGAAGGCAACCTGGTTACCGCGATGCGCGCCAGTATGTCACTGCCGGCACTGCTGGCGCCGGTAGAGCACGACGGACGCCTGCTGGTCGATGGCGGCCTGGCCATGAACATTCCGGTGCAGGTCGGCCGCAACATGGGCGGGAAACGGCTCATCGTAGTGGATATCGGCACACCACTGCGCAAACGCGACGAGATCACCAGTATTCTCGGGGTGACCGACCAGATGCTGAACTTCCTCACCCGCAGGAATTCGCTAGATCAACTGGCAACCATGGGCGAGGACGACATCCTCATCAATCCAGACCTCGATGGCATCGGCATGTTGGACTTCGCAGAGACGGAGCAAATCTACCAACGCGGCTACGATGCGGCAATGGCGAAACGCGACCAGCTACAATCACTTGCGCTCAGCGACTCGCAATGGTCTGACTACCTGGCCGCCAGAGTGCTGCCCGTGTCCGACACACCGGTAATCGCCAGAATTGATATCTCCAACAATCACCCGGTCAGGGATGAACTCATCCGCGTTCGCCTGAGCCAGAAAATTGGCGAACCCCTGGATCGACAACAGCTAGGCGAAGATATTGAAGAGGTCTATGCACTCGGTCACTGGGAAATCATTGATTACAAGGTGACCGAGGGCAATGTGCTGTCTATCGATGCCCGGGCGAAGTCCTGGGGTGACGACGAGCTTAAATTTGGTATGAACCTGGTGACCGACCTCGAGGGCAGCAGTGATATCAATCTGGGAGCGAGTTACCTGTGGTCCGGTCTCACAGACCTGGGCGGTGAGCTCTATGCGCGCGGCCAGATCGGTGACACGATTCTGGCGGGCGTCCAGTTCTACCAACCGCTGGACGTGAAATCACGGTTCTTCGTCGTTCCGCAAATCAGCTATCACGATCAGGATGCAACAACACTGGGCCCCGAGTACGAGCTAGACGAGCTGGTAGGCACCTGGCGCGTGCGCAGACTCTCGACGCAACTGGATGGTGGCATCAACCTGTTCGACAGCGTGCAAGCGCGGCTGGGTGTGTTCCGCAACAAGGGCGAGAATCGCGCTGATGTGGAGTTGGGGGGCAACCTGCCGGAGGAAAAGTATGACGAGGGCGGCGCGATGTTCAGCCTGCGCTACGACAACCTCGACGACCTCTACTTCCCCACCAAGGGCCAATTCTTTTTCACCGACTACAGTGCTTATACTGAAGATCTCGGTGCCGATGCCAACTACGAACGCTGGCAGGCTCTGGGCCAGGCGGCATTCAGCCATGGCCGCAATACGTTAATCCTGACCGCCAAGACCGGCCAGTCACTGGACGCTCCTAACCAGCCCAACAACTACTACCAGTTGGGTGGCTTGTTCAACCTGTCAGGGCTAAGCCAGAATTACTTGTCTGGCAGGCAGATGGCTTTCGCCATGGCCCAGTACCAGTTCCGTCTGTCGGGCGACACAGTGCTGCCCTTTGACATGCCTTCTTATGTAGGCGCGTCGATAGAGGGGGGGAATTTGTGGTCTGAAAGATCTGATGTTTCCTCGGGCGACTTCGTCAACGCAGGGAGCGTCTATATTGCACTGGACTCTCCTGTAGGGCCCATTTACTTCGCCTATGGCCGCACGGAAGACAACCTGGACGCGATCTACCTGGCTCTTGGCTGGCCCTTCCTCAGCAACATGCACATGTTGGGGCGCTAACGGCGCCCCCCATATCAGGACGTACGGAACCAGCGTACAAATTCATCGAATTCCACCTTGCCGCTGCTGTCGGTGTCTATAGAGCTAAAGCCACGGCCTGAGTCCTGGCCGGGCTCGACTGCCCCCAACGCCTCCATCAGGCGACCAAATTCCTTGCGGTCGAGAAAGCCGTCGCCGTTGGCGTCAAAGTGGTCGAAGTTTTCGCGCAGTTCTTCTGTAGAGAGATCAGTCATTGGATGAGGTCCATTCAGGGTTTCGCTATAGAGGATAGACCATCGTTTGGTAAACAGGTTGCGTCACATGGCGGCTACACTGCGACAGAACCGCAAAGAAATCAGGGGCCCCAAAAAGCAAAACCCCAGTAGCATGGCGCTACTGGGGTTTTCTTTTTTAGAAGCCTGGCGATGACCTACTCTCACATGGGGAATCCCCACACTACCATCGGCGATGCAACGTTTCACTTCTGAGTTCGGGATGGGGTCAGGTGGTTCCATTGCTCTATTGTCGCCAGGCAAACTGGCTTGCTGTCGTCGGTCTTAAGCCCCTAAGGACTGCCTCGTCTCAACAAATAGGGTGGTAAATCAAACTGTATGTTCTGTGTGTATCTCAACACTGGACTCAATCACAACATCCGTTGTCTTCTTAACTTCGCACATTCTCATGCGCAAATAACTTGGATTATATGGTCAAGCCTCACGGGCAATTAGTACTGGTTAGCTCAACGCCTCACAGCGCTTCCACACCCAGCCTATCAACCTTGTAGTCTTCAAGGGCCCTTTAGGAGACTTAAAGTCTCAGGGAGAACTAATCTTGGGAGGGGCTTCCCGCTTAGATGCTTTCAGCGGTTATCCTGTCCGAACGTAGCTACCGGGCAATGCGTCTGGCGACACAACCCGAACACCAGAGGTTCGTCCACTCCGGTCCTCTCGTACTAGGAGCAGCTTCCCTCAATTCTCCAACGCCCACGGCAGATAGGGACCGAACTGTCTCACGACGTTCTAAACCCAGCTCGCGTACCACTTTAAATGGCGAACAGCCATACCCTTGGGACCGGCTTCAGCCCCAGGATGTGATGAGCCGACATCGAGGTGCCAAACACCGCCGTCGATGTGAACTCTTGGGCGGTATCAGCCTGTTATCCCCGGAGTACCTTTTATCCGTTGAGCGACGGCCCTTCCATTCAGAACCGCCGGATCACTAAGACCTACTTTCGTACCTGTTCGTCTTGTCAGACTCACAGTCAAGCGCGCTTGTGCCTTTACACTAACCTCATGATTTCCGACCATGATTAGCGCACCTTCGTGCTCCTCCGTTACACTTTGGGAGGAGACCGCCCCAGTCAAACTACCCACCACACACTGTCCTCGATCCGGATTACGGACCTAAGTTAGAACCTCAACGTTACCAGGCTGGTATTTCAAGGTTGGCTCCACTGCAGCTGGCGCCACAGTTTCAAAGCCTCCCAGCTATCCTACACAAGTAAAGTCAAAGTCCAGTGTGAAGCTATAGTAAAGGTTCACGGGGTCTTTCCGTCTAGCCGCGGGTATACGGCATCTTAACCGCAATTTCAATTTCACTGAGTCTCGGGTGGAGACAGTGTGGCCATCGTTACGCCATTCGTGCAGGTCGGAACTTACCCGACAAGGAATTTCGCTACCTTAGGACCGTTATAGTTACGGCCGCCGTTTACCGGGGCTTCGATCAAGAGCTTCTCCGAAGATAACCCCATCAATTAACCTTCCGGCACCGGGCAGGCGTCACACCCTATACGTCCACTTACGTGTTTGCAGAGTGCTATGTTTTTAATAAACAGTCGCAGCCACCTGGTCACTTCGACCGGCCTCAGCTTAGGGAGCAAGTCCCATCACCAAAGCCGGCGTACCTTCTCCCGAAGTTACGGTACCATTTTGCCTAGTTCCTTCACCCGAGTTCTCTCAAGCGCCTTGGTATTCTCTACCTGATCACCTGTGTCGGTTTACAGTACGGTTCCTCATTATCTGAAGCTTAGAAGCTTTTCTTGGAAGCATGGCATCAACCACTTCACTCGCAGCTTTCGCTTTGAGCTCGTCATCAGCTCTCGGCCTTAGCAACCCGGATTTACCTAAGTCACCAGCCTACAACCTTAAACAGGGACAACCAACGCCCTGATGGTTTAGCCTTCTCCGTCCCTCCATCGCAATAATAAGAAGTGCAGGAATATTAACCTGCTTCCCATCGACTACGCATTTCTGCCTCGCCTTAGGGGCCGACTCACCCTGCGCCGATTAGCGTTGCGCAGGAAACCTTGATCTTCCGGCGGGGAGGTTTTTCACCCCCCTTATCGTTACTCATGTCAGCATTCGCACTTCTGATACCTCCAGCAAACCTCCCGGTTCACCTTCAACGGCTTACAGAACGCTCCTCTACCATGCGTGCAAGCACGCATCCGCAGCTTCGGTACACTATTTAGCCCCGTTACATCTTCCGCGCAGGCCGACTCGACTAGTGAGCTATTACGCTTTCTTTAAAGGG